>DASSUC010000156.1:0-18591 GCA_035707405.1 Micromonosporaceae bacterium
CTGGGCTTCCTGACCGCGCACCTGAACGGCGGGGCCGGCTGGCTACCAGAGGCGCCGGTGCGGGTCCAGGTCGGCGGTGATGGCGGCTGGCGGGCGCTGCCGGAGTGGCCACCGCCGGGCCGGACCGCGCGGCCGTGGTACCTGACCGCCGGGGGCGGCCTCGCCCCGGCCGCGCCGGCACCGTCCACACCCGACACCCACCGGTACGACCCGGCGGACCCGACCCCGTCCCTGGGCGGGCCGCTGCTGGTGGCCAAGCTCGCCGGGCCGGTCGACAACGCACCGGTGGAGGCCCGGCCGGACGTGCTCACCTACACCAGTGCAGAGCTCACCGCCGACGTCGAGGTGGTCGGGCCGGTCGAAGCCCTCGTGCACGTCCGCTCTACGCTGCCGTACTTCGATGTCTTTGTCAGGCTGTGCGACGTGGACCTGCGCGGCCGGTCGTGGAACGTGTGCGACGGGCTCACCCGGGTGGTGCCCGGGCTGCCGGCCGCGGACGCCGAGGGTGTGCAGCCGGTGCGGGTCGAGCTGTGGCCGACCGCGTACCGGTTCGCCCGGGGGCACCGGATCCGCGTGCAGGTCAGCGGGGGAGCGCACCCCCGGTACGCGCGCAACCCGGGCACCGGCGAGCCGCTGGGCACGGCGACCGAGCTGCGGGCCGGGCAGCGGGAGGTCTTCCACGACCCCCGGCACGCCTCGGCCGTGCTGCTGCCTGTGACGCAGCGTTGACGAGCCGGCTAGCGCCCGGCCTCCGCGCGAAGCGCGGCGAACTGAGCTGCGAGGTCGTCGAGGCGGTAGTGCGCGTTCAGCCCGCTCGGGTTGGGCAGCACCCAGACCCGGGCACCCCCGACCGGGTCCGGCTGTGCCCCGACGCGCACGCCGCGTGCTCCGAAAGCCATCCGGTACGCACCAACGCCGAGCACGGCCAGCCAGGCGGGCCGGTGCCGGCGCAGCTTGGCGACGAGCCGGTCGCCACCGGCCTCAAGCTCAGGTCGGGTCAGCTCGTCGGCGCGGGCCGTGCCGCGGTCCACCAGGTTGGTCAGGCCGAGCCCGAGCTCGAGCAGCTCGCGCTGCTCGTAAGGGCGCAGCAGCCGGGGCGTGAACCCGCTGCGGTGCAGCGCCGGCCAGAACCGGTTCCCCGGGCGCGCGAAGTGGAACCCGGTCGCGGCCGACCACAGGCCCGGGTTGATGCCGCAGAACAGCACGGTGAGCCCCGGCCCGATCACGTCCGGGATGCCGCGCCCGTACGCGGCCGCCAGCTCCTGCGGCGTGGGCCTGTGCATGCCGTCGATACTGCCGGCGTACTGCCGGCACCGCGGGTCAGGTCAGCGGCGCCAGCAGCCGGCTGGCCTGGTCGGCGTGGTCCACCTCGACGACCAGGGCGTACTCCTCGGCCTCCAGCGCGCTCAGCGAGGTGAAGTCGCGCCGCCCGCCGGTCATGGCGTGGGCGACACCGCCGAAGACCGCACCCCAGAACGCGCCGATGACCAGCCCGACCAGGATCACCAGCCACCAGGTCGAGTCGGTGAAGAACGACAGCAGCAGCCCGATCAGCAGCCCGAACCAGGCGCCGCTGGCCGCCCCGAGCAGCGCTGCCCGCCCCACCGTCATCCGGCCCAGGACCTTCTCCACCAGGTGCAGGTTGCTGCCCACGATCGCCGTCCGCTCGACCGGGAACCCGTTGTCCGACAGGTGGTCCACCGCACGCTGGGCTGAGGCGTAGTCCGCGAAGGTGGAGACGACCACGCCTCGGCCGGGGGTGAGCGCGCCCGTCCCGGTCCGGGTGGCCCCGTCAGCCGCCTGCGCCGGGGTCTGCGCCCGCTGCCCACCAGGAGAGGTGAATGACGAGCTCATGCTATGCCTCCTTCGTCCAGGTCAGGCCGGCCAGCCCTGCCGCCGGCCACCGGGCTGTTACCCCCGGTACGCCGGCCGCACACCGTCCCGCATCGGGGAGCTCGTGGACGGTCCCACGTCGGATCGGCGACCTGCTGGTGGTGATGGGCATGGCGGAGAGCGCCAGGGTGATCGCAGTACTGTGCGATCGGGCCGACCACCCTCTGACGTACCACATTGTTTCGGTCCGCGCCCTGTCCGATGCAAACCTGGACGAGTGGAGGAGGCGCGTGCTGTGAACGGGCCAGACTTCGAGCAGATGACCAAGGACGAGGTTGTCGCCTGGTTCAGGTCGACAAATGACCTGTCGCCGGTGCTGGCGTCGATGGTGCCGGCGACTGAGCCGGTGGGCCGGCCGCCAGTGGAGGTGCCGATGCTGCTTGCCAGCATCCGGCTGCCCGTGGCCCTGGTCGAGCAGCTGGACAGCCTTGCCAAGCTGCAGGGCGTCCGGCGTTCAGACGTCATCCGGGACGCACTCGCCGCCTACGTCGCGGAGCGGACGTCACCGGTTGGCCGGGACGAGGCTGAGCATGCTCTCGACGTGATCCGCCGGATCGTGGTCAGCCGGGACCGGGCGGCGTGACCACCGGCCGGGACAACGAGCCGCTATCTCGGTGCCGGCCGCGGGTCGCGGATGTGCAGGCGTAGCTCGCTGGTGTAGCGGTTGCCCCCGGCGTCCACCAGCCAGGCGTGCTCGGTGGTCGGCAGCATCTCGGTCACCACCACCTCGACCCCGTCGCCGGCCCTGGCCCGGGCGCCGCGCAGCAGGTTACAGAGGAAGCGGACGTAGACCAGGCTGGTCAGGTCGACGAAGCAGGGCTTGAGCTCGGTGGCCACCCGCACGAAGACCCGCTCGGGCAGGCCGAGCGCCGCGCGCCAGCGGCGGGCGGCGAGGTAGCGGTCCCGCTCGCCGGTCACCCCCGCCAGGCCCGTCCCACCGACCGTGGTACGCCAGGTCTCGCGCACCAGGACCAGGTCGTCGACGATGACCCGGGGCGTGTGCCCGTGCGCCCCGGCCAGCTTCCAGGTGTCGACGGTGTGGATGCCGAGCAGGTCGGCGAACGCGTCCAGCAGCGGCCAGGTGCGGCCGTCGTCGGCGCGTACCACCAGCTGCCCGTCGGGGCCGGGGACGACGGTGAGCGCGGTGACCGGCAGCAGCCGGTCACGGTCGGCGCCGGGCGCCGGGGCGTAGCCGAGCTGGAGGTCCGTCGGGGCGTACATCCACTGGGCGGTGCGGGCGGTGTTACGCGGGAAGTCCTCGGGCAGCAGCAGCTGGACCCGGCTGTCCGGCAGGTCGTGGTGCATGGCGGCGAGCAGCGAGCCAGGATCGGGGTGGTTGAGCCGGAAGTAGTCCGAGTCGAACGCGGCGAAGCCGATGTGCAGCTCGCCGAGGACGACGGTGAAGTCACCGCGGGCCATGGCGTCCCAGTCGGTGGCGCACAGGTGCAGGTCCGGGCTGTGGATGCGGGAGTGGGTCCAGCCGGGAGCGTCGGCCGGGAACGTGGCGGCCACCCGGTCGACCAGCTCTGCCGCGGTGAACCGCAGCTCCCGCGCGTCGGCCGGGACGTCGGGCAGGCCCAGGACCTTCTCCCACCGGCGCAGGAAGTCGGTGACCACCGGGTCGGCCGGGCGCTCGGCACCGAAGATCATCCCTAGCGCGAGATACCACACCTGGTCGAACGGCACCTGCGGGGAGCCGCGCCCGGCGGCGAGGTCGCGGTGGAGCTCCGCCAGGGCATCGTGGTACGCCGCGGCGACCGCGCTGGTCAGCCAGCGCCCCGACAGCAGCAGCGGCTCCAGCGCCGCCAGCCGGGCCAGGACCGGTCCGCCGAAGGCGATGTCCAGGTCGCGCACTGTGTCGAGGTGGCACAGGGTACGCCCGGCGTACACCTCGCCGGGTCGTTGCTGCGCCGGGCGCCCGGTGAGCTCGGCGAACGTGCACGCCAGCCCCGTCATCGCGGCGGTCAGCTGCTCCGGCCCGGCAGCGGCGGCGGTGGCGTCGCGGGCCGCGCAGAGCCGGTCGAGCATGCCGACCGCCCACCCGCGCACGGCCGGGTCGCCGATGCCCTCCAGCTGTGCCCGCAGCACCTGCTCGGCGGACAGGTCGACCGGCAGGTCGAAGCCGACCCGCAGCACGCCCCGCCCGGCCAGCTCGGCGACCTGGGCGTGCACGTCGGCCTCGGTGCGGAACCCGCCGTGCGCCAGGGCGACCAGCTCGCGGGCCACCTCGCCGGTACGCCGCCCGTCGCAGCGGGCCAGCAGCTCGGCAACGGGCACGGTCAGCTGCTGCGGCGCCCGGTTGGGCAGGCGCAGCTCGCGGCCGCGTACCAACAGGTGGGGCTGGAGGGTGACCGGCAGCCACGGCCGCACGCGCGGGTCCTCGGCGATGCGATCGGCAAGCGCGACCAGCGCCCACCGTTCCAGGTGGACGGTGCGGGCGCGCACCAGCCCGGGGCCGGGCCGCCCGCTCATCGCCGGACCGTCACTGTCCACCGTGGTCCAGCAGGCCGGGCCGAAGAAGCCGATGGAGTCGTTCTTGACGCAGTAGCGCTGCCAGTACTTCGCCACGATGTCCTCGCGCTCGCGGCGGCGGTAGTTGCGCCGCGCGTGCGGCCCGCCGCGCAGCACCTCCTCGACCGAGCCGAGAGCGCCAGGGTTCTGCCAGGTCACCGCCTGCCGGAAGAGCGGGTCGGCCGCCGCCGCGTACACCGCCTCGCCCAGCGCGCGGCCCGCATCCTGGTACGCCGACTCCAGCTCGGCCTCGCCCGCGCCACCGTCGAGGTACGCGTCGGTGACGGCGGCGAGCTTCGGGGCGGCGAAGCTGTCGATGCCATCGGCCGGGAAGCCGGCCGAGCGCAGCAGCGCGTCCCGCCAGACGTGCCACGGCGTGCCGGGCAGCGGCACCAGATGGCCGCTCACCTGAGGTCCCGGGTCGCGATGGCTCGTCCCTGTCCGCGGCTATAGATCGTGGCGCATGGCACGGGCGCCAGCGTAGCCGCCTTCGGTCGGCTCCTCCCCGTCGTGAGTTGACGAGAAGTCGTTGCCGGGTGACTGGCCGCGACCGCCTGTCTCCGGGGCGGTCACTCCGGTGGGTGGGTGGTGCGCCGGCCGGCGGTGGCAGGATCGGGTCATGGCCGTGATCGAGGTGGTCCTCGGCGACATCACCACCGAGCGGGTGGACGCGGTCGTCACCGCGGCGAACGAGTCGCTGCTCGGCGGGGGCGGGGTGGACGGCGCGATCCACCGGGCCGCCGGTCCGCGGCTGGCTCGGGCCGGCGCCGCGCTGGCGCCATGCCAGCCCGGCGACGCTGTGGCGACATCCGCGTTCGACCTCGACCCACCGGTTCGGCACGTGATCCACACTGTCGGCCCGGTCTGGGAGGGCGGCGGTTGCGGCGAGCCCGAGGTGCTCGCCTCGTGCTACCGCCGCAGCCTTGAGGTGGCCGACGAGGTGGGCGCCCGTACCATCGCGTTCCCGGCCATCGCGACCGGTGTCTACGGCTTCCCGGCGGACCGGGCGGCGCGCATCGCGGTGACGACCCTGCGCGCCACGCCCACAAACGTCGAACGGATCCGGCTGGTCGCGTTCGACGAGGCAACGCGGGACCTCCTTACCGCAGCCCTAGCCGACCAACAGGCATAAGGCCATACCGCGGCGGAAGTCTACAGTCGACAATATCGAACGTATGTACTAGGATATGAGGCATGCGGGCGGCGGCGATGATCGCGGAGGCCGTGGACGCATGCGCCGCAGTCGCGGCCTGGGCGCTGCCCGATGACCAGCTGGTCGACATGCTGGACGAGCTGGACCTTGCCCAGCGGCGGCTGGCTGCGGTCAACCTGGCCCTGGTGCGGGAGCTGGACGGCCGTGGGCTGGCGGTGGCGCAGGGAGCCTCGTCCACGGCGGTGTGGCTACGGGGCCGGATGCACATGCCGATCGGGGCAGCCCGGCGCCTGGTGGAGCTGGCCGCCGCACTGGACACCGGCCCGGCGGTGGTCCGCGAGGCGCTGGCCGCCGGGGCGCTCAGCGTGGAGCAGGCCCAGGTGATCACCCGGGCGGTGACCGCGCTACCCGCCGAGACCGGCCCTGCCGTGGCGGACAAGGCAGCGGCGACGCTGGTCGGCTACGCCCAGGACCACGAGCCGGTGGTGCTGCGCCGGCTAGGCGAGCGCATCCTGCAGCTGGTGGCTCCAGACGTGGCCGAGGAGATCGAGGCGGCCGCGCTGGAACGGGCCGAGCGACGCGCCGACCGCGACCGGTACCTCACCCTCTCCGACGCCGGGGACGGTGCGGTCAGGCTGTCGGGCCGGCTGGGCGCGGAGGCTGCGGCGGTGGTCCGCGCGGCACTGGAGCCGCTGTGCCGCCCCGTCCCCGGCGACGAGCGCACCCCCGGACAGCGCCGCGCCGACGCGTTGACGGACATCTGCCGGCTGGCCCTGGCCACCGACGACCTACCCGACCACGGCGGTGACCGGTCCCAGGTCGTGGTCACCGTCGGCTACGACGTGCTGGCCCGCGAGCTGGGGCCTGGGCTGCTGGACACCGGCGAGACGCTCAGCCCCGAGGCCGCGCGCCGCCTGGCGTGCGACGCAGGGGTTCTACCCGCCGTCCTCGACGGCGCCGGTCAGCCCCTTGACCTGGGCCGGGAGCGGCGGCTGATTACCGGTGCCCTGCGTCGTGCCCTGGTGCTGCGCGATGGCGGCTGTGCCTTTCCCGCCTGCGACCGGCCAGCAAAATGGTCCCAGGGCCACCACATCCGGTCCTGGGTCGACGGCGGCCCAACATGTCTCAGTAACGCCGTGCTGGCCTGCAGTTTTCATCACCGCCTGCTCCACCACGGCGGCTGGACCGTCCACATCGCACCCGACGGGCGACCCGAGTTCACCCCACCCGCGTGGGTCGACCCCGCACGGCGACCCCGCCGGAACCACTACTGGCCACGAAAGTGACAGACGTTGATGAGGCTATCGACAGATAGCGGTTACCAGCACCGGTCAAGGGCACCCCGAGGCTGAGTCTTGTAGAGCACTTCGTGGATCGACTATGCGTGATCGAGCGCACGCCGATCAACACCGCTGATCTCGCCCCGCTCGTCGCGCCTTAGCTCGGCGAGACGAGCGGCTGTCAGGAGCTGGGGATTGTGTTGTTACGGGTTGTAGGTAGCGGTCGCAGGGTCGGCCAGCGTCGTTGGAGGTGGTCAGCCATGGCTCGGGTGAGGCGAGCGACGTTGGTGAGGTGGGAATGGTCGTGGGCCATGGTGGTGACGACGGTGAGGCGGTGCAGGAGTCGTTGGCGGGCGGTTGCGGTGCCCCAGCGCCAGTCTTCGCGGGGTAGGCAGGCGAGGTGGTTGGTGGTTCCGCGATGGACGCGTTCGACGAGGGCGTCGCCGCGGATGAGCCAGCCGGTGCAGGCGTCGACGAGCTCGCCGCGGGGGCCGACGCCGGTGAGGGCGCGCCAGGTGGTGTGGTAGGCGGCTTCGGCCCGGCTGCGTAGTGGTTGCGGCACGGTGGTGACGCACCAACAGGTGGGGAAGCCGATGGACAGGTAGGCCAGCTCGACCAGACCGTTGCCGAGGCTGGCCTGTTCGCTGGGTTGAGGCGCTGGATGAGATGGTGCAGCTCGTCGGGTGCCCGGGGCGGGACCGGTGCTTGCAGGTGGTTGGCTAGATCGAGGAAGGCGTGCACGTCGGTGTGGTCCGGGCAGCTCCATGCGGGTAGTGCGTCGGTGTCGGCGGCTGTGGTGGTGGCGTGCAGCCGGGCCAGGCCTTCTGCGTAGCCGACGACCCAGTCGGGCGCGGGCCGGTGTCGGTCAGGTACTCCAGGACCAGCACCAGTTCGGCGGGGTCGGTGGCCAGCAGTGCGGGTACCACAGCGGGGCGGGCCCGAGCGGCCAGTCGTAACGCGGAGATCTCCCGTGTATAGCGATGGTGCGCGTCAGGGCCGGCGGTGACCTGTTTGACAATGGCGGGACTGATGTTCCCGGTTGCGCCACCAGCGCCGGCCCGATCGGCGGTCGCCGCAGCCACCAATCGGGGCTCTTCACGCCGCGGCCGACCGGGCACGCTCGACAAGACGGCCACGTTCGGGCTTGAACGCCATCGGGTCGGTCGGGTTAGGAACCACCACCCAGGCCCGTTCGCCAAGGAACCGCCACGGTGGGGAGGGCTCAGGCGTTGACCGGGCGGAGCAGGGTGGAGCCCTGCTCGCTCGCCAGCCCACCCTGCTGGGCGAGCAGCGCGTTGGAGTCCTCGTCGCTGTGGGCGACCACGACCGCCGAGGAGCCGGTGTTGGTGCCCAGCGCGTCGATCTGCGGGGCCACCTCGTTGACCCGGGGCTGCCAGACGTCGCGGTAGCGGGCGAGCGCCGCGACCACCACAGGGTGGCGCACGGTGTCGTGGGCGGTCGCGAGGCTGGCCAGGTACTGGCCGGCCAGGGTGGTCGCCGCGGTCGCCTGCCCGGCGACCCGCTGTCCTGCGGCGTAGACCTCGGCGGTCCCCATCTCATAGAAGGACATGCCGTCTCCTCGGCTGCGCGGCCATCGGGACACGATCAGTACAGGGTAGACGCACGTATATCTAAGCACTAGAAAGGCTACATGACATTCAGGGCTGACAGTGGAGGCGGTTCCGGGCCGTTCGAGCGCTACCCGGTGTCAGCGGGGACGGTCTGGTCGGCCGGGGACACGGTCCAGGCGTACGGAGGCCAGGTCGACGGCGTGCAGGACGGCGTGACGGCCGCGCACCGGCCGGCGCAGCTGGCGGTGGCGGGCCTGCTGGCCGGGCCGATGGCCGCCGCACCCCAGCCGGTCCGGGCCCGGGCGGCCGAGTGGGTGCAGTCGGCGGTCTTCGGCGGGGCGGCGGTCCGCCTCTTCGGGGACGGCGTGCACGCGTACGACCGGGGGATCGACGATCTCAACGCGCGCTACTGGGCCGCCAGGGCCAGCGACTTCGGGGTGAGCCGCCCGTCGTTGCCGGCGGACGCCACCGACGCGGACCGCCGCGCGGCCGAGGACGGCTACCGCGGCGCGGTCGCGGCGGCGGACGCCGCCCTGCTCGCTGCGCTGCGCCGGGAGCGCGACCTGGTGCTCGAGCCCGCGCTGGACGACTCCGCGACCCAGGTGGCCGGGCTGCTGGACCGGGGCCCGGGCGACGCCGGCGCGGTGCTCGCCCTCTACCAGGCCGGCGCGCTGCCCTGGACCGCGCCCGCTCTCTTCCCGGCCTTCGACTTCGGCCCGGTCCCGCCCCCGCTGGGCGGGGCGGACGGCGAGCGGGCCGCGGCACTGATCCGCAAGGCGCTGGCCGGCGACGCATCGCCGGAGGAGTTCCGTGAGGCCATGCTGATGCTCCAGTCGGTCACCGATCATGCGCGGTACGTGCAGGAACACGGCGGCCACCTCACCGAGGACACCGTCGCCTTCCTGAGCGCGTTCTACAACGGACTCGGCGACCGGGTCTGGGACGTGCCGGGCTACGTCAGGGCCGACGAGCACCACTGGGACGCCGCCGCGGTCAACCCGTTCGGCTGGTTCGACAAGGACGCGGACGGCTACGACGACGCGACCCAGGCGTGGATGCTCGGCGCGGTGGGCACCGGGCTGCTCGCGCTCTCCAACAACCAGCTCTGGGACCCGGCCCTGCGCACCAGCGACCCGATGGACACCGGTGCGCGCTACCACCTGCCGCAGACCGTCGTCGACCTGGTCCGCGACCCGGCCGTCCACTATGACATCCAGGTCATCGGCACGCAGGCGTACCAGGTGTTCGACCTGCCGCGGCGGGACGACTTCCTGGCCCTGGCCGAGATGATGCGGGGCACGGACGACGGCATGGTCGGCGGTCGCGACTTCTCCGCGCAGCTCACGCTGCGGATGGCGGAGATCGCCGTGCCGGTGCAGCATTTCACCGACTGGTCGCCGAGCACTCCTGGTGTCCCGCCGCTGGTCGGTGACGACGGGCTGTTCCTCGACGACGCCGACGGCCTGATGCGCACCCTGCTGGACGTGTCGACGCGCAGCGACGAGGCCAACTACGACATCCTCACCAACCGGGTCCAGCACCCGCTCTACGGTGACCAGACCAACCGCCAGGTGCTCTCTGCGCTCTACCACTTCGACTGGTCGGACGAGGGCCGCCAGGCGGCCGGGCTCACCGACTGGATCGGCGAGCGGGCCGACGCCGCCCACCAGCGCAACCAGGAGGACCGGATGGCCAGCGAGGCCGCCGCGGCCCTGGTCGACGTGGTCACCACCACCGAGCGCGGCGAGGGCCACGAGAGCCCCGGCGAGTACCGCGCCGACATGTACGACGACATGATGCGCACGCTCGCCGACAAGAACCCGGAGGTCGCCCGCGGCTTCAGCCGCATCGCCGCGTCGTACCTGACCGATTTCAGCGAGCCCTCGGGGTCGCTGACCATGGTCGAGCCGGACGGCTCGCTGAGCCTCAGCGACCACGACAAGATCCGCTTCCTGGACCTGGTCGCAACGGACGACCGGGCGGTCAATGGGCTCAGCTACGCCGCCGGCCAGTACGAGCAGCGGCTGCTCACCGCGGGCCTGGACAACGTCGTGCCGATGACCGAGGTTGGTCAGCGCTCCGAGCGGCTGGACGGCCTGCTCGCCGCCGCCCGGGTCAACGCGACCACGGTCGGCAACTCGCAGGAGCTCGCCGACGCGAACGCCGCCTACGCTGAGCACATGCGCTACGCCGAGCTCGGTAAGACCGCGGTTACCACGGTCGTGGGCGAGGGCCTGAACGCCACCCCGCTCAAGCCCGTCGCGCCCTATTTCAACGCCGGGCTCAGCGCCGCCGCGGACCAGATCATCGACGGGCTGCTGCCGGAGCCGACGCCGGACCACGGCTTCCACCCGGGCGACATCAACGACCAGGGCCGCGACGACACCTACGCCGCGTACGACTACCTCACCGCGCTCAACGTGACCGGACGGATCCCGGCCAGCCAGATCCCGGACTTCATGGTCGAGACGGCGCCGGTCTACCCCGGCGGCCCGTCCGGCCCCGTCTACCACGACGGCCACCCGGTGCTGCGGCCGGTCCACGAGCTCACCGGTGGGGAACGGCAGGCGCTGGTGAACCTGCTGGGCAACGAGGACACGGGCATCGGCGGCCCGGAGTTCGAGGCGTACCGGGACAACTACAACGCCTACACCAGCTACTCGCAGGCCGCGGCGGAGAGCCTGGACGAGGCCGAGGCGCACCGTCAGGGCGGCGATGACTGAGCCGGGGCGGCGGCCGTACCGGTCCCGGCGCACGCAGGTGCTGTGGCGGACCGCCGCCGCCTGGCGGGGGGTTGTTGCCTGGTGCGTTGCTGGCGCGCTGGCGGTGGTGCTCGCCGGCTGCACCGAGGGTGACCCGCCCAGCCCCGGCCCTGGGGCGGGCGGCCCGGGCCGGCCCGAGCAGCGGATGCACTTCGTGTGGGGCGAGGCGGTCGAGGTGACGCCGCAGGCGCGGGCGCTGGTCGACGCGGGGCGGGAGTGGGAGCACGCCTACCACCTGTGGGTCAGCGAGCCGACCAGCATGCCGCCCTACCTCGCGAAGCACACCGGCGCGGCGCTGTTCCACCAGATCGAGGAGGCCGCCGAGGGCGCCCCCCGCGGGGCCGGCACGGTCCGGGTCACCCTGGTCGAGGTCGGCCTGAGCGGCACAGCGGGCACCCTCGGCGTATGCGTGGACACGCGGGACTACGGCATCCTCGGCGTGGACGGGCGGCGCAGGCCGGGCCTGAGCGGCACGGTCAACGGGTACCGGCTCCGGCTGGCCAACGCGGCCGGCCGCTGGACCACCGAGGACAACTCCTGGGCGGCGGACCTGCGCGCCCGGTGCGCCGGCCTGGCATCCGTCCGCCCGTCCGCCTCGGCCGCGGGCTGACCGAGGCGGCGCCGGGCCGGCAGCGTCAGGACGACGGCGTCAGGCCGGCAGCGTCAGGTCGACGGCCCAGGACCACGGCGCCAGGACCACGGTGCCCGGCTCAGAACCGGCGGCGGAACGCGTCGGCGGAGCCCAACCGGTCCGCCGCCATCCCCTCGGCCGCGGCCCGCGGCGGCAGCCCGGTCGATGCCATACGGTCCAGCAGCTCCAGCGTGTTGGCGCGGATCTTCTCCTCGATCTCGGCGAACGCGCGCACCCGGTCGCCGCCGTCCAGCTCGACCGCCGCACAGATCACGCCTCCGGCGTTGGCGACGAAGTCCGGGACCACCAGCACACCACGGGCGTGCAGCGAGGCCTCGGCGGCGGCGGTGGCCGGGATGTTCGCGCCGGACAGGACCACCGACGCGCGTACCTTGTCCACATTGTCCTCGTGCAGCACGTCGGGCTGTGCGGCCGGGACAAGGATGTCGCAGTCCGTGGTGAGCACGTCGTCGCGGTCGATCGGCTTTGCGCCGCTGTAGTAGGCCAGCGGCTGCTCGCGGCTGAATGCGGCCAGGTCGTCGATGTCGAGCCCGTCGGGGTCGTACACGCCGCCGGTGCGGTCGCACGTGGCGACCAGGACCGCGCCGTGCTTGCGCAGCGCGATCGCGGCGTTCCGCCCAACCGCGCCGAAGCCCTGGATCGCCACCCGGGCGCCGGACAGCCGTAGCCGGCCCGCGTCCGCCAGCGCCTTGGCGCATACCCCGAGGCCGAAGCCGGTCGCGCCGAGCTCGTCGAGGGGGATGCCGCCCAGGATGGCCGGCAGGCCCACGGCCCGGCCGATCTCGTCCTGAATCCAGGCCATCGCGGTCTCGTCGGTGCCCATGTCCGGACCTGGGGTGTACTCGTCGAGGTGGCGGATCCCCACCGCAAAGGCGCGGATCACCGCCTCGCGGTTGGCCGGGTCCCAGTCCTGGGGGGTACGGATCCCCGCCTTCCCGCCGCCGTGCGGCAGACCGGCCGCCGCGTTCTTCAGAGTCATGGCTCTCGCCAGCCGCATCACCTCGACAGGGGTGACGGAGGCGCCGAGCCGTACGCCGCCGATCGCGGTCCCGAGCCGCACGTCGTCGACGACCACGATGCCGAGGCAGCCGGTCGGCAGCCGGAGCAGCGTGACCGAACGGGGGCCGACGGTATCCGTCGGCCAAGGAACGGTAAGCATGTCAAGGGCGGTCATACTTCGTACTCTTCGCCGCAGGACCCGGTGCGAGCAGGGCCGAAAGACATCAGTAAACAGCCCGAAGGGCTCCGCAGACCGGCGGAAAGGGGGCGGTGTGCAGCCACTTTAGCGGCGTCCAAGCGGCCTCGTAGTGGCCGGCCCGCGGTGCGTGACACCGTGAATGCGCGGGGGACCAATGGCGGCAAAGCCCGGTCCGACGGCCCTACGACGTCCCGCCCACGGCGCGCACAGTGAGGCACATCGACCCAGGTAAGCACTCCGGGAGGGTTGGGATGAAAGCCGCGTTGCCTGTAACCAGCAGTTTTGAGGTGGATGCCGCGGTGGGCACGCGGCCCATGCCCGCGGCCGGTGTCGCGCCGGAGGCTCCGGTGCCCCCACCGCCGGGACCGCCTCGCGGTGGTGCGCTGCTCGCCCGGCCCATGGTGAACAAGGACGCGGCGTTCACCATGGCCGAGCGCGAGGCGCTGGGCCTGGGCGGGCTGCTGCCGTGGCGGGTGGCGACCATCGAGGAGCAGGTCGTCCTCGAGCTGGAGCACCTGCGCCGCAAGAGCGACAGCCTGGAGAAGTACATCGGCATGGCTGCGTTGCAGGACCGCAACGAGACCCTGTTCTACCGTGTCCTGTCCGACCACCTGGAGGAGCTCGCCCCGGTCGTCTACACGCCCACGGTAGGCGAGGCATGCCGGCAGTTCAGCCACATCGTGCGCCGACCCCGCGGGCTGTGGATCACCCCGGACGACATCGACCACATCCCACAGCTGCTGCGCAACGCGGCCCGGCCCGGCGTACGGCTGATCGTGGCCACGGACAACGAGCGCATCCTCGGCCTCGGCGACCAGGGCGCGGGCGGCATGGGCATCCCGATCGGCAAGCTGGCCCTCTACACCGCCGGCGCGGGCGTGCATCCGAGCCTCACGCTGCCGGTCTCGCTCGACTGCGGTACGGACAACCAGGCGCTCCTTGACGATCCGCTCTACCTGGGCTACCCCAAGCCGCGGCTGCGCGGCGCGGCCTACGACGAGTTCGTCGAAGCGTTCGTCGAGGCGGTGCGGGACACCTACCCGGACGCGGTGCTGCAGTGGGAGGACTTCAAGCAGCACAACGCCATCCGGCTGCTCGACCGCTACCGCCACCAGGTCCCGAGCTTCAACGACGACATCCAAGGTACGGCCGCGGTCGTGGTCGCCGGCATCCTCGCCGCGCTGCGGCTGCGCCGCGAGCGCATGTCCGACCAGCGCATCGTCATGGTCGGCGCGGGCGCGGCCGGCATCGGCATCGCGCGGCTGCTGGGGACGGTGATCCGCGCGGAGGGCGGCTCGGAGGACACGGTCCACCGCGCCGTGGTGATGCTCGACTCCCGGGGGCTCATCTACGACGGCCGGGACGGGGTCGACGACGACAAGCGTCCCTTCGCGCTGCCAGGCCGCGAGCTGGTGCGGCTCGGCTTCGCCTCAGCCGGCCGGTACGACCTGATGCGGCTCGGCATCGCCGGCATCGGCCCGTACGACCTGGAGACCGTGGTACGGCACGTGTGCCCGACGATCCTGGTCGGCACGACCGGCGTACCAGGGGCTTTCACGGAGGTCGCGGTCCGGGAGATGGCCGCGCGGGTGCGCCAGCCGATCGTGCTGCCGCTGTCCAACCCGACCGCAAAGTGCGAGGCGGCCCCCGCCGACGTGCTGGCCTGGACCGCTGGGCGGGCGGTGGTGGCCACCGGCAGCCCGTTCGACCCCGTGCCCGTCGGTGACGGTGTCCGGCTGGTCGGGCAGGCGAACAACCTGTTCGTGTTCCCGGGCGTGGGCCTGGGCGTGATCGTCTCCCGCGCCCGCGAGGTCACCGACCGGATGTTCCTGGTGGCGGCGACGACGCTGGCCGGCATGGTCCCGGTCGCCCGGCTGGAGCAGGGAGCCCTCTACCCGCGGCTGGCGGACCTGCGCGCGGTCTCGCGGGCGATCGCGGTCGCCGTGGCCAGGGAGGCGGTCGAGTCCGGGGTCGCCCAGATGCCGCCCGGCCGCTCGGTCGAGGAGGCCGTGGACGAGGCTATGTGGATCCCGGCCTACGGCGACTACCCGGCGTGAGCTGCTGGACGGGCTAGGCGTTGCGCCAGAGGCAGAACGGGTGGCCGGCCGGGTCGAGGCACACCCGCACGTCCGGCTGGGGCTGGAAGTCGGCCACGGTCGCGCCGAGCGACACGGCGTGTGCCACGGCCGACTCCAGGTCGTCCACCATGACCTCGAGGTGCATCATCATCTGCTGGTCGCCCGGGCCGGCCGGCCAGGTGGGCCGTTCGTAGCCGTCCTCACGCTGGAACGACAGGCCGCGGCCGCCGTCGGGCGGGCGCAGCCAGACGTCGTTGGCCTCCTCGCGCCCGATCTCCCAGCCGAGCAGCCCCGCGTAGAACGCCGCGAGCGCGTGCGGGTCCGGGGCACCGATGTTGACACCCGTCAGGGTCAGCTGTGCCATACGCGTCCCCCGTCGTCACGACCGCACCCGTCCTTCAGCCGGCACGTTAGCAGGGCGCCGGGCGCACCGGGCCGCAACCGCAACAGAACGTTCCCCGAATCAATTCATTAGTTTACATTCTTAATAATAAGCGACCAGAGGCGGACATAGGGAGGACGTCACCATGCGTCGATCAGCTGCTCTCGTCGCCGTACTCATGCTCCTGTCGCTGCTGCCCGCGGCGCCGGCACGGGCGGCGGCGCTCACGCCCATCCAGGTCTACGGCGCCTGGCACTGCAGCGACGACGCCTGCATCTGGGGTACGGTGCGCAGCGTCGCCGAGTTCGACAGCAAGAACCACTGGCTGGTCGACCGGGGCGACGGGCGGCCAAGCGTCAACCTGGTCATCCTCAGCTTCGTGCACCCGCTGCGGCTGCTGCGCCGGACCACCGACGCGACAACGCTCGACGGCGTCCCGCGGGGCATGACGGCGGAGATCGTCAGCTACTTCAAGAGCCGGGGCATTCGGGTGATGCTGTCGATCGGTGGCATCACCTATGTCGACGCGTGGAACCAGGCGCTGGCCGAGAACCCGGCGCAGTTCGCCCGCAACGCCGCCGAGGTGGCGCAGCGGCTCGGCGTGGGCATCGAGATCGACTACGAGGAGAACAGCAGCCCGAACCTTGCCGCGTTGCAGGTCTTCATCGACACGTATCGGTCGATCCTGCCGTACGACGCGAGCGGGGCCAACCACGCGGCGCGGCTGACGATCGACGTGGCCGCGGGGGACCGCTGGCTGATCGCCCTCAACCGCAAGGCGACCGCCGACTGGCTGCGCACCGATGTGCGGGTGCTCGACTACGCCAACGCGATGGTGCCGGCGCGGCAGCCGCGCTCGGCCAGCGACGCGATCGCCAACTGGCAGGAGCACATCGACGGCAAGCCGCAGTACGCGCCGCCCGTGCCGCCGCTGGCGCCGGCCAAGTTCACCGTCGGGCTCTACATCGCCGAGGGCAGCAAGGTGCTGCCCGAGTGCGTCAGCTTCGCCAACTCGTTGCAGAGCTCGACCGGCTCGTGGGTGCAGTCGGTCGCCCCGAACGGCGCCGGCACCACACCCGGCGTGCTGGGGTACATGTTCTGGGCGGCCGAGCGGCCATCCACCCGCGGCGTGACCACGCAGCCCCCGAACACCTGCGAGGGCGGTGTGGGCGCGGGCGCCACGGCGTACGGCATCCCGGTCCCGATGGGTGCGCTGCGGCAGAGCTGACGTGCCAGCAAGGTGGATCCGGGCTTCCGGCCGGCGTAGGCGGCGGAAGCCCGGATCACGTAGCCGCTAGAGGTTGACCGTCCAGGTGTTGATGTAGCCGGTGTCCGCCGCCGCGGCGTCCTGCACCCGCAGGGTCCAGGTGCCGTTGCGCAGCTCGCTGGAGAGGTTGACGGTGTAGGTCTGGTTGATGTTGTCGGCGCTGCCGCCCGACCGGTTGTGCAGGACGTACGCGCTGCCGTCGGGTGCGACCAGCGTGACAACCAGGTCACCGATGTACGTGTGCACGATGTTCACCGGCACCGTGGACGTCGCTGACGCGTTGCCCGAGCAGCCCGAGATCACGATGGTGCTGGTCACAGTGGACAGGTCGGGGATCTGCACGTCGGTGCCGTTGGTCCCGGTGCACGTCGGCGTGCCGCCGCCACCGAGGTTGACGCCCCAGGAGTTGATGTAGCCGGTGTCCGCCGACGCGGCGTCCTGCACCCGCAGCCGCCAGGTCCCGTTGGCCACCTCGCTGGAGAGGTTGACGGTGTAGGTCTGGTTGATGTTGTCCGCGCTGCCACCCGACCGGTTGTGCAGGACGTAGGTGCTGCCGTCGGGCGCGACCAGCGTGACGACCAGGTCACCGATGTACGTGTGCACGATGTTCACCGGCACCGTCGAGGTTGCCGACGCGCTGCCCGAGCAGCCCGTGACCGTGACTGTGCTCTCCACCGTGGACAGATCGGGGATCTGCACATCGGTGTTGTTGGTCTGGGTGCAGCCCGGTGTCGACGACGGGTTCACCGTCCACGTGTAGGACGTGCTTCCCGTCTTGGCCGGCGACGAGCTGTCCGTCGCCGTCACCGTAACGTTGTACGTGCCGGCAGTGGTCGGAGTGCCGCTGATCGTGCCAGCCGAGCTGAGGGACAGGCCCGCAGGCAGGCCAGAGCCCGTGAACGTGTACGGCGACGTGCCGCCACTGGCCGTATGCGTCACCGGCGTGACCGCTGTGCCCACGGTGCTGGTCTGGTTGCCCGGGTTGCTGACCGTGAGCCCTCCGCCCGACGGGCAGCCGCCCAGCGACGCCGCCGCCGTGCAGATGTCGTTGGCGAAGAACCGCACCTCGGTGTAGACACCGGGCTGCTGCGGACGAGCACAACCAATGCCCCAGCTGGTGATGCCGACCTGGACCCACTCGTTAGCCGCGTTGCGCTTGAACATCGGACCGCCCGAGTCGCCCTGGCAGGTGTCGACGCCGCCGTTGGTCCAGTTTCCGGCGCAGATCTCCTCGTCGGGGATCAGGCCGGAGTAACCGCTGGCGCTCGCGCACTGGGTGTCGCTGATGAAGGGGACGTCGGCCTTCAACAGGAATCGCTGCTGAGGCCCACCCTCGCTGGCCGCACCCCAGCCCGCCACGGTGAACACTCCGTTGTGCAGCGACGTGTCGGTGGCGATCTTCAGCAGCGGCGAGTTGAGCGGCTGGGACATGCGGATCAGCGCCCAGTCCTTGCCGTTGCCGTTGTAGCCTGGCGCCTTGAGCACGTAGTTCGAGGTGCGGGTCACCCGGTTGGGGTCCTGCAGGTCCACCACCCCCCACGTCACGGTGATCGATGTGTTGGGTCCGCTGCTGCCGCTGATGCAGTGTGCCGCGGTGAGGATCAGAGTCTGCGTGTAGACGGCGCCGCCACACCCCATGGAAAGGCGGACCATCCACGGGAACTCGCCCTGGGCGGCGGGTGTGCCCCCGACGACCTGCGGCCAGACGTACCGGTCATCCGTGTCATCGGCCTGACCCGGCGTGGCCGCAACACTGGCGATCGCCAAGCTCGCGAGCGCCACAACTCCTGCCCTAAATGCGGCACGCAGTGCTTTTGTCACTTATTCCTCCCCTGTTACCCCGG
>DASSUC010000157.1:0-10377 GCA_035707405.1 Micromonosporaceae bacterium
GGCCGGGCGGCTGCGGGCGGTGACGAAGTCGGCCGCCGCGCCCAGCCCCGGCAGCGCCGCGTAGCAGCCCATGTGGCCCACGAACAGCCGCTGCGTGTGCGGGGACATGCCGAGGTCGCGGGCGAGCAGGATGTCCAGCCCTGGCGTGGCGTATCCGGTGCAGGAGCAGACCGCGAACAGGCCGAGGTCGGTCGGGGCGACGCGGGCGCGGTCCAGCGCCGCGCCCGCCGCGTCCTTGCCCAGCGGGAGCGCCTCGGCGAGGTAGCGCGCCATCCGCTGCGGCGTCGACCAGCCGGTGACGTCCTCCACCAGCGGGTTGACCGCCGCGTGCCGGGTCACCACGCCGGCGTTGGCGAAGATGCGCTGCGCCAGCACCCGCTGCCGGCCACCGAAGTGCGCCGCGAAGAAGCCGGTCCACAGCTCGTCCTGGCGCACCGGCGCCGGATGCGCGACACCCAGGCCGGCGATGACGGCCCGGCTCACCAACGCGGGGCCGTCCCGTCGCTGTCCGGGTCGCCGCCGAGCGCCGCCACGCCCAGCCAGTCGGCGCACACGTCGGAGGTGGCCGGATGCAGCGACCCGCAGCGGGCGTCCCGGTAGAGCCGCTCGAGCGGGTGGCCACGGCGGCTCGCGGCGGTGCCGGCCGCCTCCAGCATCGAGGCGGCGACATCCATCGCGGTGGTGCCCGCCAGCAACTTTGCGCGCCAGACCCAGCGGTTGGTGTCCGGCTCGCCCGCTGCCGCGTCCACCCGTCGCGCTGCCTCCGCAACGGCCAGCCGGGCGGCGGCCACCGCCGCGTCGGCCCGGCCGATCCTGGCCCGCACCGCCGGCAGGCCGGCCACTCCCCGGGCCTTGACGTGCGCGACCGCCGCGTCGACCGCGGCCTGCGCCACCCCGACGTAGACCGCGGCGTAGCTCGCCACCATCCAGTGCGGCAGCAGGTGGGCCAGCACCAGGGCCAGACCCTCGACCCCCCCGAGCAGGGCATCTGCCGGTACGACCACATCCAGGTGCAGGTCGTGCGAGCCGGTGGCCCGCATGCCCAGCGAGTCCCAGGTCTCCTCGACGGACAGGCCGTCCAGCCCGGCCGGCACCAGGAACTGGGAGACCAGGTCGGGCGCTTCGGTGTTGCGGGCGGCCACCAGGTAGCCGTCGCAGTGTCCGGCGCCGGAGACGAACGTCTTGGCGCCCTTGACCCGGAAGCCCTCGTCGACGCGCTCGTACCCGGTGGACAGCTGGGACAGGCGGGAGCCGGCGCCGCGCTCGCTCATCGCCACCGCATACCACGCGCCGCCCGCGGCGGCCTCAAGCAGCCGGTCCTTGGCCACCAGGGCCTCGGCCGGCACGCCGAGCGCGCTCACCAGCTCCTCGGTCACCGCGCCGAGCGCCCCGGTCACCGAGGCGTGCATGTTGAACACGAGCGCCGTGGCCCCGTTGCCCCGGGCCAGCTCGCACGCGACCTCGACATACTCGGCGAAGCTGGCCCCGGTCCCACCCAGGTGGGCCGGGACCATCAGGCCGAGCAGCCCG
Organism: Micromonosporaceae bacterium; assembly: GCA_035707405.1. GTDB lineage: Bacteria > Actinomycetota > Actinomycetes > Mycobacteriales > Micromonosporaceae > DASSUC01. The sequence goes on from DASSUC010000157.1 coordinate 1,531, forward strand.
GCCGCGCGGAGATCTGCGAAGTCGTCGACGGGGAACGCACCGGACCGGTCGTAGGCCTCTGCCCGGGCCGCGAACCTCGGCGCCAGCCGCCGCGCAATGGCGGCAGGCTCACCCATCCTTCACTCCCACCCCCTGGTAGAGCACTGCCGTCGACCACGTCGGCACGATCGGGAAGTCGCCGCGCCGGGTGAGCAGCCAGCGCAGTGCGCCGCGCAGCTGCGGCCGCGCCCCCCGCACCCGTAGCCGTACCCCGTGCTTGGCGCACTCACGCATCAGCCGGCGCGGCTCCACGAAGAGCACCGGGTCGTGGATGCCGGACGGAGCCGCCCCCGGCACCGCCTCGGCGATGGTCACCACCAGCAGCCGCGCCAGCCACGTGCTGTTGACCGTGTCCAGCACCAGCCGGCCGCCCGGGCGCAGCACCCGGCACACCTCGGCCACCGCGCCCGGCAGGTCGTTGACGTGCTCCAGCACCTCACCCGCGCTCACCACGTCGGCACAGCCGTCGGCGAGCGGCAGCGCCACCGCGTCCCCGCGTACCGCGCTGACGCCGTGCGCCAGGGCCTGCTCCAGCGCTGACGTGACGAGGTCGACACCGACGTGCCGGTAGCCCTTGCCGGCCACGTGCGGTGCGAGCAGGCCACCGCCACAGCCCACGTCGACCAGGACCGCGCCGGGGCGGGTGGCGGGCGGGACCAGCCGGCCGCGGGCCGCCGCGATCGCGTGCAGCGCGGTGAACGCGCCGCCTGGCCGCCACCACTCCCCGGCCAGGTCGTCGTACTGGCGGAGGTCGTTGCGAGGCCGGGACGGCGCCATGACAGCGAGCGTGACACGGACGGCGTGCAGCGAACAAACTTCCGTTGTGAGGCGTGCGGTGCTCGGCCTGCTCGGCGCGTGCCATCCAGAGCCCGCGGCGGCGGTGACCGCCGCCGCGGCGCTGCTCGCCGTGGCCAGCGGGCACCCGGTGCCGGGCGTGCTCGCGGTGACCGCCGCCGTGGCCGCGAGCCAGCTCGCCGTCGGCTGGCACAACGACTGGCTGGACGCCGGGCGGGACGCCGCAGTTGGCCGTACCGACAAGCCGGTGGTCGCGGGGGCGGTCGGCCGCCGTACCGTCGGGGTCGCCGCCCTGGTGGCCGCGGTGGTGACCGGGCCGCTGGCGCTGGCGACCGGGCCCCGTGCCGCCGCGGCGGCGGGCCTCGGCCTGGCCAGCGCGCTGCTCTACAACTGGCCGCTGAAGTCCACCCTGGCCTCGCCGCTGCCCTATGCGGTGTCGTTCGCCGCCCTGCCCGCCTTTGTCGTGCTCGCCCTGCCCGGCGCCCCCGCGCCGCCGGTCTGGATGCTCGCCGCGGGCGGCCTGCTCGGTGCCGGCGCGCACTTCGTCAACGTGCTGCCCGACCTGGCCGACGATGCGCGCACCGGAGTGCGCGGACTGCCCCACCGGCTGGGGCCGGCCGGGTCCTGGCTCGCCGGTGGCGTGCTGCTGCTCGGGTCAACGGCGGCGCTGGTCCTCGGGCCGCCTGGACCGCCGTCGTGGGCCGGGCTCGCGGCAGCCGCGTTCGCCGTCGCGGTCCTGCCGGTCGCCGGGTACGCCGCCACGGCCGCCGCCACCCGGGGGGTACGCCCGGTCGGCGCGTTCCGCGCGGTTCTCGCCGTGGCACTGGTCGACGTGCTGCTGCTCCTCGCGTCAGGGGCGGGTCTGCGCGAGTGAGCGGTGACCGCGCCGTTAGGCTGTACGGCGATCTGTGACTGTGGCTGGCTGGGGGACCTCGATGACACTCAGGAGTGTGCTGGCTGCGGGCGTGCTCGCCGCCTCGGTCACGGTTGCCTTCACGGCCGGGTGCAGCACCGGCCAGATCACCGGGACCGACCAGCAGGTCGCCGCGGTGCCGGGGACGAGCACCGACGTGGAGCTCGCGGAGGGCCGGGTGTCGCTGCGCAACGTCCTGCTGACCTATCCGGGCACCCAGGGCTACCAGCGGGGGGGCAGCGCCTCGGTGCACGTGGCGATCTTCAACGACACCCGCCGGCCGTTGCGGGTCCGGGTGTCGAGCCCGGACGCGGCGCAGGTCGTGCTCTCCGGTGCCCAGGCCAACGGCACGGGTCGCCCGGTCCCGCCCGGCTCCCCCGGCTCCCCTGGCTCCCCCACTACGACTGCCTCGCCTACGGCGTCCCCGACCGCCAGCGGGTCCGCCTCGCCGGGTGCCACCGCCTCGCCCACCGGGACCGCGGCTGCGCCGCCCACCCGGCAGCCGGCCGGGTCTGCGACCGCGTCACCGGCCGGGCGGCCGGGCGGCGCCGGGGCCCTGTTGGAGATCCCGCCCGGCGGCTACGCCGTCTTCGCCACCGGCTCCCCGCGCCAGCTGCGGCTGGTGGGCCTGACCAACCCGGTACGGCCGGGCCAGACCGTACGCCTGCGCTTCGAGTTCACCGGCGGCGCCGCCGTGGACGTCAACGCGGGGATCGCGCCTCCGTTCACGCCGGCGCCGCGCAGCCCGATGGAGTTCGAGGAGAGCCACGGGGCGGGTCCCGGCCACGGCTGAGCGTCCGGCAGCGGTCGCCGCTGTGTCGTACCCGTTGGCTATCTTGCGCCCGTGAGCTCTCCTGTCTCCGGCGCTGACCCCACCCGGCCGGTGCCGCGCACTCCTGCCGGTCGCACCTCCTCGGCTCGCAGCTCGGCGGCCCCTGGCTCGGCGGTCCCGGGCTCCCCGGCCCGGTCGGCCCGGGCCGGGGGCAGGGCGCCACGCCCCGCGTTCGAGTGCGACGTCTGCGGGCACCAGCCGCCCAAGTGGCTGGGGCGGTGCCCGGAGTGCGGGGAGTGGGGCTCGGTGGTGGAGTGCACCGTCCCAACCGCCGGCAGCCCGGGCCGGGCCGGCACCCCCCGCCCCCCGGTGCAGCCGGCCCGGCCGATCGCGCAGGTCAGCGCCCTGCCGGCCCGGGCGCGCGCCACCGGCGTGCCCGAGCTTGACCGGGTCCTCGGGGGTGGTCTCGTTCCCGGTGCCGTGGTGCTGCTGGCCGGCGAGCCAGGTGTGGGCAAGTCCACACTGCTGCTGGAGGTGGCCCAGCAATGGACGGTCACCGCCGGCGGCACCGCGTTGGTGGTCAGCGGGGAGGAGTCGGCGAGCCAGGTGCGGCTGCGCGCCGAGCGGATCGGCGCCCTCGCCGACCAGCTGTACCTTGCCGCGGAGACGGATCTTGGTGTGGTGCTGGGGCACCTCGACGCGGTCAAGCCCGGGCTGCTGGTGATCGACTCGGTGCAGACGGTGTCGACGCCGGATGCGGACGGGGTGCCCGGCGGCGTGACCCAGGTGCGCGCGGTGACCGCCGCCCTCGTCGGCGTCGCCAAGGAACGGGGCATCGCCACCGTGCTCGTCGGTCACGTCACCAAGGACGGCCAGGTGGCCGGCCCCCGGGTGCTGGAGCACCTGGTCGATGTGGTGCTGCACTTCGAGGGCGACAAGCACTCCTCGTTGCGCCTGGTGCGGGGCTTGAAGAACCGGTTCGGCCCGGCCGACGAGGTGGGCTGCTTCGAGATGCACGAAGGCGGCATCACCAGCCTCCCGGACCCGTCCGGGCTGTTCCTCACCCGGTATGCACAGCCCGTGCCGGGCACCTGCGTAACCGTGGCGATGGAGGGCCGCCGAGCACTCGTGACCGAGGTGCAGGCACTGATCGGGGCGGCCGTCGCCGGCTCGCCCCGACGCACCGTCTCCGGCCTCGACAGCGCCCGGCTCGCCATGGTGCTCGCCGTCCTCCAGCGGCGGACCGAGCGGATGGGGCTGCACGACCGGGAGGTCTTCGCCGCGACCGTCGGCGGGATCCGGGTGGTGGAGCCGGCCGTCGACCTGGCGATGGCGCTGGCGGTCGCATCCGGCGCCCTCGATCTGGCCATGGCGCCCGACCTGGTGGCGATCGGCGAGGTCGGGCTCACCGGCGAGGTGCGCCGGGTGGGCGCGATCCCCCGCCGGCTGGCCGAGGCGGCGCGGTTGGGGTTCCGGCTCGCCCTGGTGCCGCCCGGGTGCGGGCCGGCGGCCACCGGGCCGGCGCCGGGCGGCATGACCGTGCTGGAGGTGCCCACCGTGCGGGCCGCCCTGCACTGTGCCGCGCGCGCCGCGGCAGGGGCGGACGAGGCCGGCTGAGGAGCGCCAGGGCATGAGCCGTGCCGGGAGCAGCGCCAGCGGTCAGAGGCGGACGGCGCGGCAGGACCGGCGGGCGGTCAGAGGCGGCCAAGGCCGGCGGCGATGGGCGGCCGGCGGCGCCGCGCTTCGGGCACGGCCACCCGGCGCCGCTCGCTCGCCACGACCACGTGCTCCGGCGCGACCGAGCAGAGCGCCGCGACCTGCGCCTGCGGTGATCCGGCGAACTCGCCCATCCGCACCGCCAGGTGGTAACCCGCCACGGCCGGCCCGCGACCGCGCTGCATCCGGCTCATCCTGGCCGCCGAGCGCAGCACCGACCGGTCCCACCAGTGCGGCCAGTCGCCCAACCGGTCGTCGCGCCGTTTCCCGCAGCGCACCAGCAGGAAGGTCTCGCCACGGCCGGCGTACACGGCGACCTCCGCGATGTGCGCCCACGGGAGCATGAGCGTACGCAGGAAGCCCGGGCGGACGGTGAGCGCGAAGTGGTCCGCGGACACGACGGGGCGCCGCAGCAGTGCCAGGACCACCGGGACCCCGATGGCGGCCACCAGGACCCCCGTCGCGGCCGGCGCCAGCGACAGCGGGTTGAGCCGCCCCGAGGAGAGGGTGTCCGGCTCGCTGCCGAACAGCACGATGGCTGCCACGAGGGCGACCGCCCCGAGGATGACATACCAGGCGAGCACCCCCAGGGCGCGGAAGGGAAACGCTCGACGCCACTCGATCCGTGCCGGACCGCTCATGGCAACCCCTTCTCATAAACGCGCTCCCGAGCGACCCCCGCTGGCACCGGCTTGCCAGTCCGGCCAGGTGCTCCCGGTCAGGGCGAGCACCGTGGCGCAGCTCATACGCGCGAATGCGGGCCCACTTTACGGTTTCGCGGCCAACCGCAACAGCACTGGACGGACAAGGATCCGTAGACTGTGCGGGTGCCGATCGACCGCGCTAACAGCTGGGCCGGGCCCGGCGCCAGCGCCAGCGGCGACCCGGTGCGCGCCACGCTTGCGCTGGTGGCGCCCGGCACGGCCCTGCGGGACGGGCTGGAACGGATCCTGCGTGGGCGGACCGGCGCGCTCATCGTGCTCGGCTACGACAGCACCGTGGACTCCCTCTGCACCGGCGGCTTCCCGCTCGACGTGGAGTTCTCAGCCACCCGGCTGCGGGAACTGTGCAAGATGGACGGTGCGGTCGTGCTCTCCAGCGACGGTACGCGGATCGTACGGGCCGCCGTACACCTGATGCCCGACCCGGCGATCCCGTCCGAGGAGTCGGGGACCCGCCACCGCACCGCCGAGCGGGTGGCCAAGCAGACCGGCTACCCGGTCATCTCGGTCTCCCAGTCCATGCGCATCATCGGGCTCTACGTCACCGGCCAGCGGCACGTCCTCGACGACTCCGCCGCCATCCTTTCCCGCGCCAACCAGGCGCTCCAGACGCTCGAGCGGTACAAGCTGCGGCTGGACGAGGTGTCCGGCACGCTCTCGGCGCTGGAGATCGAGGACCTGGTGACCGTACGGGACGCGGTCGCCGTCGTGCAGCGGCTGGAGATGGTGTGCCGGATCGCCGACGAGATCGCCGGCTACGTGGTGGAGCTCGGCACCGACGGCCGGCTGCTCGCGCTCCAGCTCGACGAGCTGATGGCCGGTGTCGAGATCGACCGCACCCTGGTCATCCGCGACTACCTGCCGACCGGCCGCAAGCCACGGCAGCTCGACGAGGCGCTGGAGGACCTGGCCAAGCTCTCCGCGACAGACCTCATCGACCTGGTCGCCGTGGGCAAGGCGATGGGCTATCCGGGCACCACCGACGCGCTCGATGCCGCGGTGTCCCCGCGCGGGTTCCGCCTGCTGGCCAAGGTGCCGCGGCTGCCACAGGCGGTGGTGGACCGGTTGGTGGACCACTTCGGGTCGTTGCAGCGGCTGCTCGGGGCGACCGTCGAGGACCTGCAGGCCGTCGACGGCGTGGGCGACGCCCGGGCCCGGGGCGTGCGGGAGGGCCTGTCCCGCCTCGCCGAGGCCTCGATCCTCGAGCGGTACGTCTAGAAACCCAGCCGCGTCGCCGCCACCCGGCTCAGGCGATCGTCAGGGTCACCGGCGGGCTGGTCTTCGTGCCGACCCGGGCGTAGAGCTGGTACGTGCCGAGGCTGGGCAGCGACCTGGTCTGGCAGTTCGTCGAGGCGCGACCGTTCCACAGCACGTTGAACTCGAGCTCCTTGCCGGGTGGCAGCGGCAGCACAGAGGAGCCTCTCGCTCCGCCGCACTGGTCGGACGACCACAGCACCTGCGCGCCCTGGCTGATCCGCAGCTCCTGCTCGTCGGCGCCGACATCCCGGCTGCACGTACGGGTGCCGATGTTGCGGATGCGCAGGTAGACGGTGATGGCCTCGCCCCGCGCCAGCTGGGTCTTGCCGCCGGCGGTCGCCGGCATGACGGAGATCTCCGCGTCCGAGCACTCCTCGCTCGGCGGCGTGCCGCTGGGGCTGCCCGACACCGAGGCTGACGGGGTCGGGTCAGCGGTGACCACCGGCCCGACCGCGATCCCCGTCCATCTAGGGGTGGGCGAGGTCTGTGACCGCGGTCGGGTGGGCTCGTCGGAGGACCCGCAGGAGAAGGCGATGATGCTGATGATGAGCACCAGCCCGCCGAGCACGATGCCCCGGCGCCGCCAGTAGACGGCAGGAGGCAGCGGGCCGACCGTCAGTCTCATGATGCCCTCACGTTATCCGCGGAGCGCTCCGGCGACGGGGCGACGCGCCGCACGCCTCGATACACCGGAACATCGGCGCCGCCCGGCAGCCCTCTCCACTGTGGAGCCGGTTAGGCTGCCGGCGATGGATGTCGCCAGCGCCGCGATCCGGTGGTACGACGAGAACGCCCGGGACCTGCCGTGGCGGCGGCCGGACGCTGGCGCATGGGGGGTTCTCGTCAGCGAGGTGATGCTGCAGCAGACCCCGGTCGCCCGGGTGCTGCCGGCCTACCACGAGTGGCTGGCCCGCTGGCCCACCCCGGCCGCGCTGGCGGCGGACACGCCTGCCGCGGCGATCCGCGCGTGGGGCCGGCTGGGCTACCCACGCCGGGCGCTGCGGCTGCACGAGTGCGCGTCCGCGGTCGTGGCAAGGCACGGCGGAACCATCCCCACCGAGCTCGCCGACCTGCTCGCCCTGCCCGGCGTGGGCGCGTACACGGCGCGGGCGGTGGCCGCGTTCGCCTACGGCCAGCGGCATCCGGTGGTGGACACGAACGTACGCCGGCTGGTGGCCCGGGCGGTCGCCGGCGAACCCGACGCCGCAGCGGCGACCACCGCGGCCGACCTGGTCGCCACCGAGGCACTGCTGCCCGACGAGCCGGCCCTGGCGGCACGGGCGAGCGCGGCGTTCATGGAGCTCGGGGCGCTGGTCTGCACGGCGCGCGGCCCGCGCTGCGCGGACTGCCCGCTGCGCCCGGGCTGCGCGTGGCAGCTGGCCGGGTGCCCCGCCGGCGACGGCCGCAGCCGCCGGCCGCAGCGCTATGCCGGCACCGACCGGCAGGTCCGGGGCATCCTGCTCGCCGCGTTACGGGAGGCGAGCGGGCCGGTCAGCCGTACCAGGCTGGACCTGCTCTGGCTGGACGGCCCGCAGCGGGCTCGCGCGCTGACCGGCCTGGTCGCCGACGGCCTGGTCGAGGAGGTCGGCGCCGGCCGGTACGCGCTGGTCGGGGAGCAGGCTGTGGGCGCCGCGGCGCCCGCACACGTGCACGGGTTAGGCCCACGCGGCTAAGCCCACACGACGCCGCACCGCCAGCCCCCGGGGCTTACCCCCGTCGGCGCCGTTCTGCGAGGCCGACCTGCCTGCCGACCCATCCAGTCGCCGCCCGACTCGATCCAACATCAGCTATAGCTGGTTTATCCCGTTCCGCCGCCCCCATGACTCTCAAGATCGCGATCGCAACAAGGAATGTGCAGTGCGGCTAAACGTTTGGCGTTCCAGATCGCGATCTTGATCGTATACGGCCGCGACAGCTAGGAGCGGTGACCGAAAGGCCCGAATGGCAGCTCCTACGATGGCGAGGATGGCGAGCTAACGGGCATACAGGTGCCGGGGAGCTGTCCCGCACGGTAAGGCGCCCCCTGGTCTCACCCAAGGGGCGCCTTACCGTGCCGGGTCTAGCTCGCCTTCTCCTCGGAGATGGTCGGCGTGCCAGGGCCGCTCAGGTTGGCGGGCACCGCGTCGGGCACCTCGACCGGCTTGTCCGCGCCTCGGAAGGTCAGCCGCGCCCGGTCGATGGTGGCCGGGTCGCCCTCGCAGTCCACGACCACGATCTGGCCGGGGCGTAGCTCGTTGAACAGGATCCGCTCGGAGAGCGAGTCCTCGACCTCCCGCTGGATCGTGCGGCGCAGCGGCCGGGCACCGAGGACCGGGTCGAAGCCCTTGTTCGCCAGGAACTGCTTGGCGGCGTCGGTCACCTCCAGGCCCATGTCCTTGTTGCGCAGCTGGGCCTCGATCCGGGCGATCATGATGTCCACGATCGACAGGATCTCCTCCGGGCTGAGCTGGTGGAACACGATCGTGTCGTCGATCCGGTTCAGGAACTCCGGGCGGAAGTGCTGCTTGAGCTCGTCGTTGACCTTCTGCTTCATCCGCTCGTAGTTGCTCTCGGTGTCCTCGCTGGACTGGAAGCCGAAGCTCACCGCCTTGGCCACGTCGCGGGTGCCGAGGTTGGTGGTGAGGATGATCACC
>DASSUC010000158.1:0-2885 GCA_035707405.1 Micromonosporaceae bacterium
GACGTACACGTGAGTTGGCTTTCGGTCGATATCTAGCGCATGATCGTCGGAGGCGGTCTAATAGGGTAAGACCGCGTTAGGAACGCACCGTCTGGGACGTGAGGGATTCAACATGGCAGCCACCGGCACCACCGCCAGCACTGAAAAAGGTCGCCGGATCGTCGGGGCCGAGCGGCAGACGCTCGCCAAGGACCTCGTCAAGCGGTACACCTCCGGAGAGAGTATCCGTGCCCTCGCCGCCTCCACGGGGCGCTCGTACGGGTTCGTCCACCGAGTGCTGACCGAGTCCGGCGTGCAGCTGCGCCAGCGTGGCGGCGCCCGGCGTCGTAAGAAGGGGTGACGCTCCCCGATCCCGCCCCCGCTGCCCCGGTAGGGGACGCGTCGGGGGCACCGCCACCTCGGGGCGGTGAGCAGGACGGGGCCCGCCTGGAGCGGGAGGGGCCGGTGGCGACGGTGACGTTGTGCCGGCCCGCCGTGCTCAACGCCCAGACGCCGGCCATGTGGTCGGTCCTGCGCGGGATCGGCCGGGACCTGCCGGGCGACGTCCGGGTCGTCGTCGTGCGGGGTCTCGGCCGGGCGTTCTCGGCCGGGCTCGACCTGTCGCTGGCCCAGCGCTCGTTCGCCGAGCTCTCGGCACTGCCCGAGGAGGAGGCGGCCGGGCGCATCGCCGGGTACCAGGAGGCGTTCTCCTGGCTGCGCCGCCCTGACCTGCTCACCATCGCCGCGGTGCAGGGGCACGCCATCGGGGCCGGGTTCCAGCTGGCGCTCGCCTGCGACCTGCGGGTGCTGACCGAGGACGCGCAGCTGGCGATGGCCGAGGTGTCGCTCGGCCTGGTGCCGGACCTGGGCGGGACGAAGCGGCTGGTCGAGCTCGTCGGCTACGCCCGGGCACTGGAGATCTGCGTGACCGGGCGGCGGGTGTCCGCGGCCGAGGCCGAGCGGGTGGGGCTCGCCAACCTCGTCGTGCCCCCCGCCGACCTGGACGGCGCGGTCACCGACCTGGTCGCGGCCGTGCTGGCCGGGGCCCGGGACGCGGTGGTGGAGATCAAGGCGCTGCTGGCCGGCGCCGCCGCCCGCTCGTACGCCGAGCAGGAGGCCGCCGAGCGGGCCGCGCAGGTGCGCCGGATCCGGGACCTGGCCGGCCTCGGGGAGTGACCCGGCCCGCCGACTCGCTCCCGTCCAGCGCTGGGCCCGCTGTTGGCATCCAGCGCTCGGCCGGCTGTTCGCTTCCAGCGCTCGGCCTGTTGTTCGCTTCCAGCGCTTGGCCGGTTGTTCGCTTCCAGCGAAGTGCCGGTAAGGACCGGCCGGGAATCGGGTCGCCGCGCGTGTTGTCGTACCGGTCGGGAAGACTGTGACCGACTCCAGCGACGCGGAGGTGGCGGGTGGGGCACCCGATGGGTCCGATGGCCGGCGGCGGCTGGGGCATGCTGCGCGCCTTGCGGCGCGAGGGCGAGCTGGGCACCCGCCGGGCCAGCCGACAGACGGCCCGGCGGGTGCTTGCCTTCGCCCGGCCCTACCGGCGCGACATCCTGGTCTTCCTTCTCCTGGTGGTGCTCTCCTCCGTCATCGCGGTGGCCACCCCGGTGCTCGCCGGCAACGTGATCAACGCGATCACCCGCGGCGGGCCCAAGGCGGCGGAGACGGTGGTCCGCATCGCGCTGCTGATCGGCGCGCTGGCGGTGCTCGAGGCCGGGCTGTCCCTGGCCCAGCGGTGGTATTCGGCGCGCATCGGCGAGGGCATCATCCTCGACCTGCGCACCCGGGTCTACGACCACGTGCAGCGGATGCCGCTGCAGTTCTTCACCCGCACCCAGACCGGGGCGCTGGTCAGCCGGCTCAACAACGACGTGCTCGGCGCGCAGCAGGCGTTCACCTCGACCCTTTCCGGCACCGTCGGCAACATCATCGCCCTGGTCCTCACCGCCGGCGTGATGTTCTCCCTGTCCTGGCAGGTGACCCTGCTGTCGCTGCTGCTCGTGCCGGCGTTCCTGCTGCCGGCGCGCTGGGTCGGCCGGAAGCTGGCCGACATCACCCGCGAGTCGTACCAGCTCGACGCGCAGATGAACACCACGATGACCGAGCGCTTCGGGGTGGCCGGCGCGCTGCTGGTCAAGCTGTTCGGCCGGCCCGAGGCCGAGGCTGCGCGCTTCGCCGACCGGGCCCGGCGGGTCCGCGACATCGGTGTTCAGCAGGCGATGTACAGCACCACCTTCTTCGTCGCGATGATGCTCGTCGCGTCGCTGGCCCAGGCGCTCACCTACGGCCTGGGCGGGTGGCTCGCGGTGGCGGGCACGGTCAGCGCGGGCACCGTGGTCACCCTCGCGCTGCTGCTGACCCGGCTCTACGGCCCGATCACCGCGCTGTCCAACATCCGGGTCAACATCATGAGCGCCCTGGTGTCGTTCGAGCGCGTGTTCGAGGTGCTCGACCTGCCGCCGGCGATCGCGGAGCGGCCCGACGCGGTGCCGGTGCCCCGCAGCCGCGCCCGGGTGGAGTTCCGGGACGTGCACTTCCGCTATCCCGCCGCGTCGGAGGTCTCGCTGGCCTCGCTGGAGGACGTGGCGGCGCTGGACCGCACCGCCGGGGACGCGGTGCTGCGGGGCGTGTCGTTCACCGTCGAGCCCGGCCAGATGGTCGCGCTGGTCGGCCCGTCCGGCGCCGGCAAGTCCACCACCGCGATGCTGCTCACCCGGGTGTACGACGCGACGCTGGGCTCCGTCGCCGTAGGCGGGGTGGACGTGCGTGACGCGACCCTCGCCTCGCTGCGCGACACCATCGGCGTGGTCACCCAGGACGCGCACCTGTTCCACGAGACGATCGGCGAGAACCTGCGCTACGCCAAGCCGGACGCCACCGACGAGGAGCTGTGGACCGCGCTGCACCGG
>DASSUC010000159.1:0-7411 GCA_035707405.1 Micromonosporaceae bacterium
CTGCTTCCTTTGAGACACAAGGCCTATGAAGTTGATCGTGTGTCCAGTGGCTTTCGCGTTCCGCGGCCACCTGTGATCCGCTGACCTGGGCTTTTACCCGGCCGTGTGTCCAGAATCAGCCCTCAGCTGCGGAACGCCAGCGGGAGCGGCGCCAAGAATTCACCTTCAGACGGGACTGCGGAAGGCCGGAAACGGGAACAGCAACGGGGTGGCCGGACCAGTCATGATCTTTGCGCCCGCACCGCAGCTCACGGTGACCGTCGAGGAGCGCGGCGGTGCGCCGGACATCCACCTGCACGCCGGTGGCCAGGGTGTGTGGCAGGCCCGGATGGTCACCTCGCTCGGCGTCCCGGTGGTGCTGTGCTGCAACCTCGGTGGCGAGACCGGCCGGGTGCTGGAGCCGCTCCTCGTCGAGGAGGGGGTGGAGCTGCGCACCATGGCCGGCGAGTCGCGCAACGGGGCGTATGTGCACGACCGGCGGGCCGGCCGGCGGGTCGAGATCGCGGAGGCGCCCGGCGAGCCGCTCAACCGCCACGAGCTCGACGAGCTCTACGGGATCGCGCTCGCCGAGGGCCTGGCCGCATCGGTGAGCATCCTCAGCGGACCGGCCGACCCGAGCGTGGTGCCGGCGGACGTCTACCGCCGCCTGGCGCACGACCTCACCCGCAACGGGGCCCAGGTGGTGGCCGACCTGTCCGGGGACAACCTGGGCGCGGTGCTTCAGGGCGGCCTGTGCTTCCTCAAGGTCAGCGCGGAGGAGCTGGTCGAGGACGGCCGGGTGCCGCACGACGACCGGGAGGAGCTGGTCCGCGCGATGTACGCGCTGCGCGACGACGGCGCGGGCGCGGTGGTGGTGAGCCGGGCGCAGCGGCCAGCGCTGGCGCTGCTGGACGGCGCGGCGTACGAAGTAACCATGCCCGAGCTGGAGCCGGCCGACCACCGGGGAGCCGGCGACTCGATGACCGCCGGCGTGTCGGCGGTGCTGGCGCAGGGCGGGGACCTCACCACGGCGGTGCGCACCGGGGCGGCGGCCGGGGCCTACAACGTGACCCGTCACGGCCTCGGCAGCGGGCGCGCTGCCACCATCGGCAAGCTCATGGAGCACGTCCAGCTCCGCCCGCTGGACGCCACACCCGGACAGGAGGGCTGATGAGCCGGCCGGGGATGCGTGCACTGATCACCAACGACGACGGCATCGCCTCGCCCGGCCTGCACTGGCTGGCCGGCGCCGCCCGCGACGCCGGGCTGGACGTCGTGGTGGCCGCGCCGCTGCGGGAGTCGAGCGGGTCCAGCGCGGCGATCACCGCGGTGGAGGAGAAGGGCCGGGTGGTGGTGGAGGAACGGTCGCTGCCCGCGCTCGCCGGCATCCCGGCGTACGGGGTAGCCGCCTCCCCCGCCTTCATCGCGCTGATCGCCACCCGGGGCGCCTTCGGCGACGCCCCGGACATCGTCCTGTCCGGCGTCAACCGGGGCGCCAACATAGGAAAGGCCGTACTGCACTCGGGCACGGTCGGCGCGGCGCTGACCGGGAACGCGTACGGGTGCCGGGCGATGGCGGTCTCCCTCGACGTCGGGCTGTCCCCGGCGGGCCCGCCGCACTGGTCGACCGCGGGCGAGTTCGTGGGGACACTGCTGCCGCTGCTCATGGACGCCGGCGAGCCCCTGGTGCTCAACCTGAACGTGCCGGACCTGCCCGCCGACCAGGTGCGTGGGCTGCGCCGGGGGACGCTGGCGGAGTTCGGTGCGGTGCAGACCAACATCGCCGAACAGGGGCAGGGGTTCGTCCGGGTGACGATCGCCGACACCGGTGCGGAGCTGGAGCCGGGCACCGACGCGGCCTGGCTCGCCGACCGGTACGCCAGCGTCACCCCGCTCCAGCCCATGTGCGAGGCGGACAAGGCGGTCCTGCCCCAGCTGTGAGACCGCTCAGGCGCGGTAGTCGCGCAGCAGCCCCCGCGAGATGACCGTCTTCTGGATCTCCGACGTGCCCTCGCCGATGAGCAGGAACGGCGCCTCGCGCATCAGGCGCTCGATCTCGTACTCCTTGGAGTAGCCGTAGCCGCCGTGGATGCGGAACGCCTCCTGCACCACCTCGGCGCAGTACTCGGATGCGAGCAGCTTCGCCATGCCGGCCTCGACGTCGTTGCGCTGGCCCGAGTCCTTCAGCCGGGCCGCGTTGACCATCAGCGCGTGGGCCGCCTCGATCTTCGTACCCATTTCTGCGATCTTGAATGCGATCGCCTGGTGCGCGGCGAGCGGCTTGCCGAAGGTCACCCGCTGCTGGGCGTACGCGACGGCCAGCTCGAACGCCCGCAGCGACACGCCGCACGCGCGCGCGGCCACGTTGACCCGCCCCACCTCGACGCCGTCCATCATCTGGTAGAAGCCGCGGCCCAGCCTGTCCGGGCCGCCGAGGATGGCCGACGCAGGCGCGCGGTGGCCGTCGAGCACCATCTCGGTGGTCTCGACGCCCTTGTAGCCCATCTTCTCGATCCGGCCAGGGATGGTCAGGCCCGGCGCGGTCTCCCCGAAGCCCGGCTCCTTCTCCAGCAGGAACGTGGTCATGTCGCCGTAGACCGTCTCCGCGCCGAGGTCCGTCCTGACCAGGGTGGCGACGATCGACGAGTACGCCCCGTTGGTCAGCCACATCTTCTGCCCGTTGAGGACGTATCCGTCGCCGTCCGGGACGGCCTTGGTCCGGATGGCGGCGACGTCCGAGCCGCAGCCGGGCTCCGACATCGAGAAGGCGCCCCGCATCTCGCCGGTCGCCATCGCCGGCAGCAGCCGGGACCGCTGCTCGGCCGTGCCGTGCTGGGCGACCATGTAGGCGACGATGAAGTGCGTGTTCACGATGCCCGAGATGGACATCCAGCCGCGGGAGAGCTCCTCGACCACGAGCGCGTACGTCAGCAGGGACTCGCCGAGGCCGCCGTACTCCTCCGGGATGGTCAGCCCGAACAGGCCCATGTCCCGCATGCCGGCGACGATCTGCTCCGGGTACGCGTCCTCATGCTCCAGCCGCTGGGCCGCCGGGATGATCTCCTTGTCCACGAAGGTGCGTACCGCGGACAGGATGTCCCGCTGGATATCGGTCAGGCCGGGCGTCTGGGCGAGGCGGGCCATGGCGAACCTCCCGTTCACTCCGGTTGTGCTGCGGTTGCTCTCCCGGTTCTGCCCCAAGAGTCCCAGCCCTCGCAACTAATGTGAAAACACTCACCAATACCTGCCGGAGATGAGGGACCATGGCTTCACCTGATGAGCCGTACGACGCGGGCCGCCGGCACGACCGCGACGCCGAGGACGACGCCCGCCGGGAGGCCGCGCGAGGCGGGCCGGACAGCGGCTTCCGCGACGGGACCGAGCCGCCGACCAGCCCGCTCCACCCACCTGCGCCACCGCAGTCCTATCCTGCGCAGCCCTACCCTTCGCCGGGCTACCCGGCGCAGTCCTACCCACCACCGCCGGGCTACCAGGGCACCGGCTATCCAGCCCCTGGCTTCCCGCCGGGCGCCTACCCGCAGCCGCACCTGGCGCCCGGGCAGCAGTCGGCCCGGGGCACCAACGTCATGGCGATCCTCTCGCTGGTCCTGGCGTTCGTCTTCGCCCCCGCCGGCATCGTCCTCGGCCACATCGCCAAGCGGCAGATCCGGCAGACCGGTGAGGAGGGCGCGACCCTGGCGAACGTGGGGCTGATCCTCAGCTACGCGTTCACCGTGCTCGGCGTAATCGCCTGTATCGGCTTCATCGCGCTCGCCTCCACCGCCAACTACTGACGACGGCTCAGCGGTAGTACGCCTCCCGGACGCTGTTGCCGCCGTCCACGACCAGCATCTGCCCGGTGATGTAGGAGGCCGCCGGGGAGCACAGGAAGGCGATCGCGGCGGCGACCTCGTCCGGCGTGCCGGGGCGGCCGATCGGGGTCTGCAGGCCCTGCTTGAGCTCCACCACGGTCGAGGCGGCCGTGTGGATGAGCCCGGGCGCGACCGCGTTGACGGTCACCCCGTCGGCGACGACCTCCATCGCCAGCGCCCGGGTCAGCCCCACCACGCCGGCCTTTGCCGCCGCGTACGCCGCCTCGGTCGGCAGGGCGTTCACCGGGCCGGCGGTGGCGGCGAGGTTGACGATGCGCCCCCAGCCCCGCTCGGCCATGCCGGCGACAAAGGCGCGGCTGCACAGGAACGTCGTGGTGAGGTTGCGATCTATCTCCGCGCGCCACTCGGCGAACGTCAGCTGGGCGACCGGCCGCAGCACCTCCGGGCTCGCCTTGCTGGCCAGCCCGGCGTTGTTGACCAGGATCTCCACCTCTCCGATCTGCTCGGCGAGCGCGTCGGCCAGCGCGCCCACCTCGGCCTCGTCGGTCAGGTCCGCCACGAAGCCGGTCACGCCGAGCTCGGTGGCGCGGTCGTGGATGCGCCGGGTGGTGGAGACGATGGCGACCGTGGCGCCGAGGTCACGCAGGCGCCGCGCTGCGGCGTACCCGATGCCGTCCGGGCTGCCGGCACCGGTGACCAGCGCGACCCGGCCGAGCAGCCGGTCGGCCTCGGCGCCGGGGTCCTCGCCGGATGCGGAGGCGGAGCCGCTCGCCGCCTCGCCGGTCGGCACGGACCGGAGCGCCCGGCGCGAAGCTGGCCTGGTCGTCTCGCGTCGATGGGCGCGCGGCGGACCGCTCGATGAAGCCTCCATGCCCGCGATCCTGCCCGCTGCGGTGCGCCCGGGCAACGACGACCCGGTACCCGCCAGCGCTCACCGCCCCGGCCAGCCGTGCGCACCGCGGCTGGCATGGGGCCGGTACCCTGGCCTCGCCCAGGCGCCGCCTGCGGCAGCCTCGCCGGACGGAGTTGTCATGAGCTACCCCACACAGCAGCCCGGTGGCTGGTCCGACCCATCCTGGCCGGGGCAGCCGCAGCAGCCGTACGACCCGAAGGCCCCGCAGCACGTGAGCGGCCAGCCGATGAGCCCCCAGGCAGCCAGCCCCTACGGCGGCTACGGCTACCCCGGGTACGGGATGCCGGTCTCGCCACCCACCAACGGCCTGGCGATCGCGTCGCTGGTCTGCTCGCTGGTCGGGCTCGCCACCTGCATCACCGCGCCGGTCGGCGCGGTCCTCGGCCACGTCGCCCGGCGGCAGATCCGCGAGCGGGGCGAGGGCGGCGACAGCATGGCGCTGGCCGGCATCATCATCGGCTGGATCCTGACCGGCCTGTTCGTGGTGGTTATTGCGGTATACATCGTGGTGATCGTGGTCGCGGTCAGCCAGGCGGAGACCTCCGGCACGTCATCGATCTACGACGACGTCTTCCGCATCCCGGCTGGCTGAGCCTCTGCCGCCAGCGGAGGCGGCAGATGAGCGCGGCACTGACTTGCGGCACTGACTTGAGGTCGCCGCCGTGCCAGGGTCGGCCGGAGGCACATCATCTGCTGCCACGCCGCGTAGCCAGGGACGTGATCGGGAACCGCGCCGGCCTTCCAGGGCACCACGGCCAGACCGCCCTTCACCGAAAGTAATGAGCGCCTTGCAGCAAGCGAGGGTGCCTTGCGGAGATCAGCGACGATATACATCGCGTCGGTGATCAACGTCTACGACATGGACCTCATGGTGCTTGTCGTCAATGCGATACCGCACGCGGTACTCCCCGCGTCGCGCCCGCCACAAGCCTTCAAACGGAGCCCGGAGAGGGGCACCAACCCGGCGCGGCTGCTGCGACAACGGCCCGCTGATGAACTCCCACGCGGCGAACGCGGCAGCCGCCGGCACGCTCTGGCTCAATGCTCGTCTGGCTCCAGGAGCCAGAACCGGCGTGTACGGCCCCGCCTCGTCTCCATCACCGCCTAAGCCTGCTTGCTCATGCGGCTTGGCCACGGACCCGCCGTTGTGCCATGAGCGCGGCCATCTCCTCGGCACTGGTGGTCTCGCCTCGCTCGATCGCGGCGTCGGCCTCCCGGATGCGTTGCATCGCCGCCGGATCAGACAGCAGCTCGATGGTGGCCTCGAGAGACTCCAGATCCTCGGCTGAGATGAGCACCACGTACTCGCGACCGTTACGCGTGATGTGGACACGGTCGTGCGTGCGGTCGACCTCCTCGGCCACCTCCGAGAGCCTGGCCTTCACCTCGGACAGAGGCATCGTCGTCATAGACTAGGATTCTAGTCCATCACGGTGAGAGCACCAACTCTCTACGGTGATCCACCAGCAAAGCTGCCGCAGTCCCAGGGGCGCTCCGAGTAGATCATGTTGGTACCCGTACCTGCCTCTCAGTGAACGACCCACTCGACTAGGCGCACGGTTCGCGGCACGAGAGTGCGCCGAACACGGCTAGGACCACGTTTTGTGTCGACGCGGTGTCGGCACGACCTGCCGAGTAGATGGCGCTGGCGATGGCTATCTCCAATATCCCAGGATGCCGCGTATCCACGCACGAAGGTAGCGGGCAGAGCGGTCACTCGGTCGGCGGGGTGAACTGGCTCGTACGCGTCAGCCCCGCTGCCCGTCCCTTGGCCGCCACCACCAGCGCCATCTTCCGCGAAGCCTCGTCGATCATCTCGTCACCCAGCATGACCGCGCCCCGAGCCCCGCCCGCCTCGGACGTGAAGTACTCGTACGCATCGAGGATCAGCTCGGCGTGGTCGTAGTCGGCCTGCGTCGGCGCGTACACCTCGTTGGCCACCTCGATCTGGCCCGGATGCAGCACCCACTTGCCGTCGAAGCCCAGCGCGGCCGACCGCCGCGCCACGTCCCGGAAGCCGTCCACGTCCTTGATCTGCAGGTACGGCCCATCGATCGCCTGGAGGTCGTGCATGCGCGCGGCCATCAGGATCCGCATCAGGATGTAGTGGTACGGGTCCCCCGGGTAGTACGGGATGAGCGCGCCCACCACCAGCGACTTCATGTTGAGCGAGGCCATGAAGTCGGCCGGGCCGAAGATGATCGTCTCCAACCGCGGCGACGCCGCCGCGATCTCGTCCACATTCACCAGGCCGGCGGCGTTCTCGATCTGCGCCTCAATGCCGATGCCGCCGACCGGCAGGCCGGTCGCCTTCTCGATCTGGGTGAGCGTCAGGTCCAGCCACTGGACGTGCGCCGCGGACTGCACCTTAGGCAGCATGACGCAGTCCAGCTCGCCGCCCGCGCCCTCCACCACCTCGACCACGTCCCGGTAGGTCCACGGCGTGGTCAGGTCGTTGACCCGGACCACGCGTACCCGGTCGCCCCAGTCGCCCTCGGCCAACGCGGCGACGACGTTCTTGCGCGCGTCGGGCTTGGCCAGCGGGGCGACCGAGTCCTCCAGGTCGAGGAAGACCTGGTCCGCGGGGAGGCTCCGGGCCTTGCCCAGCATCTTCGTGCTGGAGCCCGGCACGGCCAGGCAGGATCGGCGGGGGCGGCCGGCAGCGCTCATGCCCGCACGGTAGCGT
>DASSUC010000160.1:0-16668 GCA_035707405.1 Micromonosporaceae bacterium
GCGCAGCACGGTGTCCCGGACGTCGCAGCGGCCGCCGCCGTCGGAGCGCCAGTGCGGGAAGCGCTCGCGGCTGTAGCCGCTCATCGAGCGCGCGGAGGCGACGCTCAGCTCGCCGAGCTGCCGGCGGGCCTGCGTGGTGTCGGGGCTGCGGGAGACGCCCGCGGGCCCGACACACCCGCCGAGCGCCAGCGCCGCGACCACGGCGAGCACCGCGCGGGGCACAATCCATCGAGTAGTACGGGGGGCCACGTGCACAGGGTGCGGGCTGCGCTCCCGATGCGCCAGTACCCGACCCCGGTTCGCGTGTTTGCCGCAAAACAACGCGGGCCGTGGCCGGATAGATCGAGAGGTGGCAGTGTCTGAGCTGCGACTGTCCTCTGCCGCCGGGCGCGGCACGCTGCTCGCCGCGGTGCTCGCGTCCGGGATGGCGTTCCTGGACGGCACCGTGGTCAACGTGGCGCTGCCGCACCTCGGCACCGACCTGGGCGCCACCCTCGCTGGTCTACAGTGGACAATCAGTGGGTACACCCTGGCGCTGGCCGCGCTGGTGCTGCTCGGCGGGGCGCTCGGGGACCGGTACGGCCGGCGCCGCGTCTTCGTGCTGGGCGTGGTGTGGTTCACCGGCGCCTCGGTGCTGTGCGGGCTCGCCCAGAGCATCGGTGTCCTGGTCGCCGCCCGTGTCCTCCAGGGCATCGGCGCCGCCCTGCTGACCCCTGGCTCGCTCGCCCTGCTCCAGGCGTCCTTCCACCCCCAGGACCGGGCCCGGGCCATCGGCGCCTGGTCCGGGCTGTCCGGCGTGTCCACCGCGGTCGGCCCGCTCATCGGCGGCTGGCTGATCGACGCGCTCTCCTGGCGCTGGATCTTCTTCCTCAACGTGCCGCTCGCCGTGGTGGTGCTGGTGGCCGCCGCCCGCTGGGTGCCGGAGAGCCGCTCCCGGGAGGAGGAGGCGCCGCAGTCCCCGGCCCGGTTCGACGTCGCCGGCGCCGCGCTCGCCGCGCTCGGGCTGGCCGGTGTCACCTATGCCCTCATCGACGCCGCCGAGCACGGCTTCGGCGGTTGGCCGGTGCCCGTCTCGGCCGCCGCCGGGGTGCTGGCGTTCGTCGCGTTCACGCTGGTCGAGCAGCGTCGGGGCACTGCGGCCATGCTGCCGCCGGGCCTGTTCGCGCAGCGCCGCTTCACCCGGCTCAACGTCTACACCCTGGTCGTGTACGCGGCCCTGAGCGGCCAGGTGTTCTTCCTCGTCGTCCAGCTCCAGGTCACCGCGGGCTACTCGGCGCTCGCCGCTGGCCTCGCGGGCGTGCCGATCACGGTGCTGCTGCTCGCCGGCTCCGCCCGCGCCGGGGCGCTCGCCACCCGGTTCGGCCCCCGCCCGCTGCTGGTCGCCGGCCCCACCGTGGCAGCGGCCGGGCTGCTGCTCCTGCTCGGCGTGGACGCCCACACCAGCTACTGGCGCGACGTGCTGCCCGGCGTCGTGCTCTTCGGGATCGGCCTGACCATGCTGGTGGCCCCGCTCACCGCGTCGGTGCTCGGCGCCGTACCGGACCGCTTCGCCGGCGTGGCCAGCGGCGTCAACAACGCGGCGGCCCGCGCCGCCGCGCTGCTCGCCGTCGCCGCGCTCCCGCTGCTGGTGGGCCTGTCCGGGGCCGAGTACGCCGACCCGGAGCCGCTCACCCGGGCCTACCGGGCCGCCATGGTGTGGTGCGCCGGCCTGCTGCTGCTCGGCGCGCTCACCGAGGGCGTGGCGCGGGACAAGGCGCCGCCCGGGTCACACGGCGTTGGCGACCGCCCGCAGTGAGGCGGTGACGATGTTGGCGTCCACCCCGGCGCCCCACCGGGTCGCCCCGTCCACGCGGCACTCGACGTACGCCGCGGCCTGCGCGTCGCCACCGGCGGCCATGGCGTGCTCCGCGTAGTCGAGCACCGCCACCGCAACGTCCACACCGGACAGCGCCTGCACGAACGCGTCGATCGGCCCGTTGCCGATGCCGCTGACCGTCCGCCACACCCCGTCCACGGCCACGTCGGCGACGAGATCCACCTTTCCGTCCATGGTGGACGTGGCGTAGTCGCCCAGGCGCAGCCGGCGCGGGGTCAGGTACTCCCCGACGAACGCGTCCCACATCTGCCGCGGGGTCACCTCACCACCCGCGGCGTCCACCCGCCGCTGCACCACGCCGGAGAAGTGGACCTGCAACCGCCGGGGCAGGTCGAGGTGGTGCTCGGTCCGCATCATGTAGGCCACGCCGCCCTTGCCGGACTGCGAGTTCACCCGGATCACGGCCTCGTACGTGCGCCCCACGTCCCGGGGGTCGATCGGCAGGTACGGCACGGCCCAGCCGTACCCGTCAACCGGCACCCCGGCCGCGGCCGCGTCCCGCCGCAGCGCGTCGAAGCCCTTGTTGATGGCGTCCTGGTGGGACCCTGAGAACGACGTGAAGACCAGCTCCCCGGCGTACGGGTGGCGTGCCGGCACCGGCAGCTGGTTGCAGTGCTCCACGGTGCGCCGGACCGCGTCGATGTCGGAGAAGTCCAGCTGCGGGTCGACCCCCTGGGAGAACAGGTTCAGGCCGAGCGTCACCAGGTCCACGTTGCCGGTGCGCTCGCCGTTGCCGAACAGGCAGCCCTCCACCCGCTCGGCCCCGGCCAGCAGGCCCAGCTCGGCGGCGGCGACCGCGGTGCCGCGGTCGTTGTGCGGGTGCAGGCTCAGCACCAGGCTGTCCCGCCGGGGCAGCCGCCGGTGCATCCACTCGACCGAGTCGGCGTAGACGTTGGGCGTGGCCATCTCCACGGTGGCCGGCAGGTTGACGATGAGCGGCCGGTCCGGCGTGGGGTCCACCACGTCGATGACCCGGGCGCAGACCTCGAGCGCGTAGTCCAGCTCTGTGCCGGTGTAGGACTCCGGCGAGTACTCGTAGAACACGTCGGTGTCCGGGGCCAGCGCCTCGGCGTACTTCATGGCCAGGCGGGCCCCGCTGGTGGCGATGTCGGTGATGCCGTCGCGGTCCAGGCCGAAGACCACCCGGCGCTGGAGGACCGAGGTCGAGTTGTAGAAGTGCACGATCGCCCGCCGGGCCCCGCGCAGCGCCTCGAACGTCCGCTCGACCAGGTGCTCCCGGCACTGGGTGAGCACCTGCACGGTGACGTCGTCCGGGACGAGGTCCTGCTCCACCAGGTGCCGTACGAAGTCGAAGTCGGCCTGGCTGGCCGCCGGGAAGCCCACCTCGATCTCCTTGTAGCCCATGCGCGCCAGCAGCTGGAACATCCGCCGCTTGCGCTCGGGCGACATCGGGTCCACCAGCGCCTGGTTGCCGTCGCGCAGGTCGACCGCGCACCACCGGGGCGCGGCGGTGAGCCGGCGCCCGGGCCAGCTGCGGTCCGGCAGGTCGACGGCTAGCTGCTCGTGGTAGGGCCGGTAACGGTGGTACGGCATGCGGCTGGGTCGCTGGCGCGCGATCGGGTCGGCGGCCAGCGTGGCGGCGTACGGCATATCAAGAGCTCCTGGCTGTGGGTCATGCGGGCGCGGGCCACGGCGCGGTGGGCGGTGGCGGTCCCGGCCGGCGTCGTGGCGTCCGGGGTGGGGACAGCAGGACCGACCGGCTGCGCGGCGCGTGGCGCGCGTGGACGCCGCGACGAGGTGCCGGCCTAGCTGGCCTCGTCGCGGCGGCGAAGAAACAGCGCCAGCCACATGACGGGAACCACGCTACGGTGCCGGCCGCGACCGGCGGCACCGGGTTCCGGCAGATGGGACGGCACACCGTGCCGGCCGCCGCGGGACCGGTGGGCCTCAGGGCGCTCCGGCGACCGGGTACGGCTCGGCGGCGACCAGCGGCCCGGGCAGCGCGACGGCCGGCGGCGCCGGCCCGGGCGGCGCGGCGAGCGCCAACCGGCCGAAGGCGGCGACCAGGCCGGTCAGCCTGCCGTCCGGGTCGTAGCAGTAGATGCCGGCGTCCACGGGCGGGGCGAGCGAGGCGGCCGTCGCCTCCAGCGAGAAGCAGGCGCCCCGCATGCCGGCCGGTACGGCGGCGGTCGCCACCGACACCGCGGCCCGACGGTCGGTCAGCACGTCGAGCCAGTCGGTGAACGCGTGCTGCACCCGGGGGTCCACCCGGGCCGGCACCGGATGGCCCCGGTCGCCGACCCGCACGCACTGCCCGCCCGGCTGGCCCGCGGACGGCAGGGCGCACTGGTGGACGCCGCCGTCCGGGGTGCCCACCATGGCCAGGTCGACCGCTCCACGGGAGGCCGCACCCGGCGCGTCAACCCGCCACGAGCCGTCCCCTGCGACCGTCACGGTGACCGTCCGGTCCGCGCGCCCCGGCGTACGCCAGCTGTAGAACGCGACCATGCGCTGGTCCTTGGCCGCGGCGGCCAGGGCGGCCAGCCGGGCCCGCGCATCCGTGGGCGCGGTCGGCGCCGGGCTGGCAGGGGCCTGCGGAGCGGCCGGCGGTGGCGGCCCGTCGCCGGCACTACAACCGGTGAGCCCAGCCACAACGAGCACCGCCGAGGCGGTGGCGACCGTCGTCGCGGCGGCGGTACGAATCAGGGGGGCACTGCGGCGCACGACGGCTATTCTCCGGCCATACGCCCGTTCGATCATCTTTTTTGCGGCCCGACACGCCGATAACTGCATGCCACACGTGCGATCTTGCATTCGCCCTCTATCTGGGCGGGCTCGTCGCGGGTAGGCTGTGGGCGTCTATGCAGCGCCGCCGGCCCGGTGACCGGCGGCGTATGTGCGATAGCACCGTTTTATGGGGAAAGGAGCCGGCTGCGGTGGCGCTCGTGGTCCAGAAGTACGGCGGCTCCTCGGTCGCCGACGCTGAGCGGATCAAACGGGTCGCTGAGCGCATCGTGGCCGCCCGCAAGGCCGGCAACGACGTGGTCGTGGTGGTCTCGGCCATGGGCGACACCACCGACGAGCTGCTCGACCTCGCCCACCAGGTCAGCCCGCTGCCACCCGGCCGCGAGCTGGACATGCTGCTCACCGCGGGCGAGCGCATCGCGATGGCGCTGCTCGCCATGGCCATCCACAACCTGGGGTACGAGGCCCGCTCGTACACGGGCTCGCAGGCCGGCGTGATCACGACCTCGGCGCACGGGCGGGCCCGCATCATCGACGTGACGCCCGGCCGGTTGCAGGGCGCGCTGGACGAGGGCGCGGTCGTGATCGTGGCCGGCTTCCAGGGCGTGGCGCTGGACACCAAGGACATCACCACGCTGGGCCGCGGCGGGTCGGACACCACCGCGGTGGCGGTGGCCGCCGCGCTCAAGGCCGACGCCTGCGAGATCTACACGGACGTGGACGGCGTCTTCACCGCGGACCCACGCATCGTGCGCAACGCCCGGCACCTGACCGAGGTCACCTACGAGGAGATGCTGGAGCTGGCCGCGAGCGGGGCGAGGGTGCTGCACCTGCGCAGCGTCGAGTACGCGCGCCGGTTCGAGCTGCCGCTGCGGGTCCGGTCGTCCTACTCAACCAACCCCGGGACCATGGTCACCGGCTCGATGGAGGACCGGACGGTGGAACAGGCGCTCATCACCGGCGTGGCGCACGACCGCAGCCAGGCGAAGATCACGATCGTCGGCGTGCCGGACGAGCCGGGCAAGGCCGCCCGGATCTTCGAAGCGGTCGCCGCGGCGGAGATCAACATTGACATGATCGTGCAGAACATCTCGACCGGCACGGGCCAGGCGGCCGACGGAGGGCGTACCGACATCTCGTTCACCCTGCCCAAGTCGGACGGCCCGGCGGCGATGACCATCCTGAGCCGGGTGCAGCAGCAGATGGGCTTCACCGATCTGCTCTACAACGACCACATCGGCAAGATCTCGCTGGTCGGCGCGGGCATGCGCACCCATCCGGGAGTCGCCGCCCGGTTCTTCGCCGCCCTCGCTGAGGCCGGCGTCAACATCGAAATGATCTCCACGTCTGAGATCCGGGTGTCGGTCGTCTGCCGGGACACCGACACCGACGCCGGGGTCCGCGCCGTGCACGACGCGTTCGACCTCGGCGGCGACGAGGAGGCAGTGGTGTACGCGGGGACTGGGAGGTAGGAACGTGGCTGAGCTGCCCACCCTGGCTGTCGTCGGAGCGACCGGCGCGGTCGGCACCGTCATGTGCGAGCTGCTGTCTGCCCGCAAGAACATGTGGGGCGAGATCCGGCTCATCGCGTCAACGCGCTCGGCCGGCCGGACGATCGTGGTCCGGGGGGCCGAGCTGACCGTGCAGGCGCTGGCGCCCGAGGTGTTCGACGGCGTCGATGTGGCGATGTTCGACGTGCCGGACGAGGTGTCGGCGCGGTGGGCGCCGGTCGCCACCGCCCGGGGTGCGGTCGTGGTGGACAACTCCGGCGCGTTCCGGATGGACAAGGACGTCCCGCTGGTGGTCCCGGAGATCAACCCGGAGCAGGTGCGCAACCGGCCCAAGGGCATCATCGCCAACGCCAACTGCACCACCCTGGCGATGATCGTCGCGGTGGCGCCGCTGCACCGCGAGTACGGCCTGCGCGAGCTGGTGCTCGCGTCGTACCAGGCGGTCTCCGGAGCGGGCCAGGCCGGGGTGGAGACCCTGCACGACCAGATCGTCAAGATCGCCGGCGACCGTACGCTGGGCGGCCGCTCCGGCAACGTACGGCAGGCCGTCGGCGACGACCTCGGCCCGTTCCCGGCGCCAGTGGCGCTGAACGTGGTGCCCTGGGCCGGCTCGCTCTACGACGGTGGCTGGTCGTCCGAGGAGGTCAAGATGCGCAACGAGTCGCGCAAGATCCTCGGCCTGCCTGACCTGAAGGTCTCCGCCACCTGCGTACGGGTGCCCGTGGTCACCGGCCACTCGGTGGCCGTACACGCTGTCTTCGGGGTCGAGGTGGACGCCGACGGCGCCCGCGACGTGCTGCGCCACGCACCCGGCGTGATCGTGGTGGACGACCCGGCGAACGGGGAGTTCCCGATGCCCATCGACGCGGTCGGCACCGACCCGTCCTGGGTGGGGCGCATCCGCCGGTCGCTGGACGACCCGCGTGCCTTGGACTTCTTCGTCACCGGCGACAACCTGCGCAAGGGCGCCGCGCTCAACACCGCCCAGATCGCCGAGCTGCTCTCGGCCGAGCTGGCCCGCTGACCGGGGGCGCCCTGTCGGGATCCGCGCATGTCGCCGATGAGACGTCATCGCTGGGCAGCCCCTGACCTGGCGTGACCTACTCGGTGGCCGGGCGGCACCCCCCTCGCCCCTCCGCAGGTCGCTGGCCCGGCACCGGCTGCGCCCAGCTCGTCCGGTTCGCCGTTCCCGGTAACTCCCGAGGTCCCGGTTTCATTTCAAGATCACGATTTTTGCGGCAGATGTTTAGCGCGACTGCACATCTGGCGTATCGGATCGCGATCTTGGCGGGAACGAGACTGGACGGGCGGAGTCTGACCCCGGCCCGCCTGCCGATACGGTACTGGTTCAGCTTCTGATGCGCGCCGTACCCGACCGGCCGAAGGAGAGACCGTGGTCTTCAAGAAGATGCTGTCCGCCCTGGGTGTCGGTGCGCCCACTGTGGACACCGTGCTGACCAACCCGAACACCCGGCCTGGCCTGACGCTTGCCGGGCAGGTCAACCTCACCGGCGGCAGCCAGGCTGCGGACCTCGAACACGTCGCCGTCGCTCTGGTCACCGCGGTCGAGGTCGAGCACGGGGGCGGCGAGCACCACGGCGTGGTGGAGTTCCACCGGATGCCGGTGTCCGGCCCCATGCGGCTGGAGCCCGGCCAGCAGCACGCGATCCCGTTCACCCTGCCGGTGCCCTGGGAGACACCCATCACCGACGTGTACGGGCAGCGGCTGCGCGGCATGACCATGGGCCTGCGCACGGAGGTCGCCATCGCCCGGGCGGTCGACAAGGGTGACCTCGACCCGGTGCAGGTGCACCCGCTTCCGGTGCAGGAGCGCATCCTGGATGCGTTCGCCCGGCTCGGGTTCCGTTTCATCGGGGCCGACCTCGAGCACGGCCGGATCCACGGGGTCAACCAGACCCTGCCGTTCTACCAGGAGATCGAGTTCTATCCAGGGCCGCAGTACGCGCACGGCATCAGCCAGGTCGAGCTGACGTTCGTCACCAACCCGCAGGCTGTCGACATCGTCCTCGAGTTCGACAAGCGCGGCGGCATGTTCGGTGGGGGCCACGACACCTTCGGCCGCTACACCGTGGCCCACGAGGGCGCCGACCGGGTGGACTGGACCAGCCAGGTCGACGGCTGGGTCCGCCAGGCGCTCGACCGCTACCGCGCCCTGGGCGTCGGGCACGCGCCGCACGGCTACGGAAAGCCCCACGGCCGGCCCGGCATGGGCGGGATGGCCGCCGGCGCCGCGGCCGGCTTCCTGGGCGGCATGGTCGCCGGGGAGATGATCGAGGAGGCATTCGACGGCGGGGGCGACTTCGGCGGGTTCGAGTAGCCCGACACCGGCTCCGGCCGGCGTCCTGTGGCTGTCGGGGACAGCATCGGAGAGGCCATGCCCGCGTACGTACGGGCATGGCCTCCTGCTTGTCGGGCCGGCGGATGGTCACGTGGCGCTGGGCGAGTGCGCCACCCTGACCTCGGCCTGGGGGTCAGAGCTCAGGGACCCAGTAGGGGACCACGTCCATCCAGCCGTTGGCGGAGGCGCCGTACAGCCGGCCGCTGCTCGTGGTGGCCAGCGTGTACCAGGACTCGACGTAGTCCGGGTCGTCCGTCCACCACGATGTCGGGATCGCATTCAGGATGGCGTTGACCAATGGAATGTACGCGCCCCCGTCGATGATGTAGAGCAGCGCATCGATGATGGCGGTGGCGAGCGCCTGGTAGTTGGTGTCGCCGTCGTCCTCCATCATGACCACGTCGGCCAGGTTGTACTTGTACCTGAAGTAGTGAACGATCAGCTGGTTCGGGTAGTAGGTGGTGTTGTCGTGGTCGAGGTACGGCATCTGCACGATGTCGACCCGGACATGGCTGTCAAAGCCGAACCCGCCGACGATGTCGAAGATCTCGGCCGCACCCTTGATCCAGGGCTCACAGTCGTTGCTGAGCCGGATCGCGTTGACCTTGGTGGCCCAGTAGCCGCCGTTGATGGTGAGGTCGCCGTCGGAGCCGGCCAGCCCGTGCCGGGCCAGCATGTCCCGCATCACCTGCAAGCCGAGAGGCAGCGCCTTTGCGGTGTTGACCTCAACTACCAGCACGGGTACCTGCGGAATGCGCGTGCCGTCGATGCGGACCGAGCGGCCCTTCGGGGTGTACGCGACGACGCTGGTCACCGTGTCGTCGTCCGGTGCCGCAGCCACCACGGGTGTCTCGCCCCGGGCCAGCGCGGTGCGCATGTCCGGGTGGCCCAGGCGCAGCTGGAGCATTGAGCCGGCGGTCGCGGGTAGGCCCTTGGCGGCCAGCACGGTCTGGTTGGCGGAGCGCAGGGAGGCCGCGAAGGCCGAGCCGGCCTCGATGGTCGCCAGGTCGGCCGGCGCGTCGGCGACCGCGGCAGCGACCCTGCGCTGCACGGCGCGGTCGGTGAACGCGCCGGCGAGCTGGCGGGCCAGGCCGTCGATGGTCGCGGAGACCGAGCCGGCGGGAGCGGTGACTGCGCTGGTGGCCTGCTGGCGTTCACCGGTCCAGGCGCTTACGGGGGTGGCCGCCGTAGCGACCAGGGTGACTGTCACTGCGCCGAGTGACAGTGCGGAGAGGTGGAAGGCTCGTCGGTTCACGCAGGCTCCTCTGCACTTCGGCCGCCGGATTTGTGGCTGGGCGGCGGTATGCAGTTGATACATGTAGATCTATGAATTGTCAATTGTCTAGCCAGATACTGCCGAAACGGCGTAAGCGTCGTCCGGGCGTGCAAATGATCCGCTGTCGCCGACCCGGTGGCCTCTCGTAAATTCCTGGTGATCGGGCCCGCTCGAAGAACTCCCATTGGATGTTGTCCGGATCGCCGAAATGCAACCGCCGGACCTCGCCGTTGGCGCACCGATGGCGATCAGGTGCCGGGTCAACCGGCGCCGATCGCGACGAAGGACCAGGCGGTCGCCCGCAGGACCGGGTCACCGGTGGCCACCGCGCGGGAGGCGGCCAGCGCCGCGGCCATGCTCAGGCCGCGGCTCAGCCCACGGTGCAGGGTCGCCATGAGCTCGGCGGTCGCCTCGTCGTTGACCGGTACCACGCTCGCGGCGATCCCCGCGGTGCCCAGCGGCAGCAGCGCGGAGGCGAGGCCGAGCAGCTCGTCGGCGCCGGTCGGCGCCAGCCGGGCCGAGTCGCAGCTGGGCAGCACGAGCCGGTACGGCGCGGCGCGCAGCCCCTCGAAGTCGTACCCGGTGATCGGGCCGTCATCCATCCGTAGCGCGGAGAACAGCGGGCTGTCCGCCCGGAACGTGCCGTGTGCGGCCACGTGCGCGAGCCAGCAGCCGTCCAGCGCGGCCAGCACCCGTGCCGCGGTGGCCTCCTTGCGGCGCAGCACCCGGACCCGCTCGTACATCGCAGCGATAGTGGCGATCTCCGCGCCGCCGGTGGCCAGCCCGGGCCCGGCGACCAGCAGCACGTCCCGGCGCGGTGGCTCGGCAACGGCGCGCGCCCGCAGCCACGCCCGGGCGGACGGCGCCACAGTTAGTGCCAGCGGCCGCAGGCTGGGCAGCAGTGCCCACGGCACGCCGTGCAGCCAGCCCGGCGGCACGACCACCAGCGCAGCCTCGCGCAGCCGGCCGGCGGCCGGGCCGAGCAGCAGCTCCTCCAGCCGGCGACCGTTCGCCTCCAACGCCTGGGCGGCCTCGTCCGGCCGGCCGCTGGCGCCCAGCGCGAACCGGTGCAGGCTCGACCGGGCCAGCTCCAGCTCGGCCGCCGCATCAGCGGTACGGCCGGCCGCGAACCGCGTGACCCGACCGGCGCCGCAGAGCAGCACGTGCAGCGAGCCCAGCACGTCGACCAGCTCGATGAGCTGCGCGCTGCCCAGCTCATCCAGCAGGCGCGGCACGTGCAACGGCCGGTCGGCGCCCCGGCCGGGGTCCCCGCGGCGGGCTCGCAGCACCCGGGACCTTACGTGCGCCTCCAGCCGCTGCTGCTCGCGTTGCAGCCGGGGCGCTGCCCGGCCCGCGGTCCGCGCCTGCTCCAGCCGGCTGGTGATCTCCCGGTACCGGGCCAGGTCGGCCCGTAGCACGCGCTCGTGTGGCGGCCGTACCGGCGGGACCGCGAGGGCCGTCGCCCGCCAGCGCTCGCACCAGGCCAGCATCCGCCGGGCCGAGCCGCCGGCCAAGCAGGTCCGCTGCGCCAGCGCGGCCAGCTCGGCGCCCTGCGCGGTGGACTGGGCGCGCAGCTCGGAGGCGCCGAGCGTGAGCCGGTGCAGGTCCAACACGTCCAGGCCCCGCCGGCAGGCGATGAGCGTACGGCGGGACTGCCCGGCGGCGTCGGCGCGGAGGGCCTCGGCGAGCCAGCCTGCCGCGCGGGCCAGCGGCGGACCGGCTCGCCGCGCCCGGGCCGCGACCGCCAGGTGCCGGTCGGCCTCTGCCGGGCGGCCCAGGGCCAGCGCCAGGCGCCCGGCCAGCAGGGACGCCTGGGGAGCCTCGGTCGAGCCGAGCGCGGTGAGCTCCCGCGCGGTACGGGCCGCGGCGGCGACCAGGCGCGGCTCGTACGCACCGGTCGCGAACCTGGCCTGGAGCAGGACGAGTCGGGAGTGGACAGTCCACCAGCCCCGCCGCTGCGCCGCGAAGAGCCGGTACGCTGCGCCGGCGCGGGCCAGCGCGCTGGCCGGGTCGGCTGCGGCCAGCGCCGCCCGGGCGGCCGCCAGCAGCAGCTCCGCCCGGCGGGTGGACTGCCCGCGGCCGGACTCCAGCCGCTCGACACCCGAGTCGGCCTCGTTGAGCGCCTCCCGTGGCAGGCCGGCCGCGAGCAGCACGGCGCAGCGGTCTATGGCGAGGTCCGGCATGGGGGTACCGAGCGCCTTGTACCGCCGGGCCGCGTCATCCAGGTGCCCCAGCGCCGCCGGCAGGTCACCGGCCCGGAACGCGACGAGGCCACGGTTGTGGACCGCCACCGCCACGTCGTGCTCCTGCTCGGTGCGGGCGAACAGCGCCTCAGCCTGGCCGAGGTCGCGGTCGGCCCGGGCGGTCTGCCCGTACGCCAGGTTGACCAGCGCCCGCAAGGTCAGCGCCCGGGCGACCCAGATCGTGTCGGCGCCGCGCCGCAGCACCGGCAGCGCCCGGCGCAGGTCGGCCATTGCCGTGTCGTGACGGCCCAGCACCCATCGCGCGTGCGCCCGCAGGTAGCGCACCCGCGCCGCCGGCCCGCCGGTGGCGAGCAGCACCGCCCGGTCCAGGGTCTCCAGGCCGGCGCCCGTACGTCCACAGTGGACCAGAGCGATGCCGAGCGTGGCCAGCACGTCGGCCTCGCGCGCGGCCGAGCCGGAGCGGCGGGCCAGCCGTACCGCGTGGCGCAGCTGCCCGACCGCGCGGGTCACGTCCCCGAAGTCGCGCTCCAGCATGCCGAGCACGTGGTATGCGACGGACGCGTCGTACGGCGTCGGCTGGCCTGCGAGCAGCTGGCGCGCTCCGTCCCGCGCCGCCCTGGGCCGGGCGAACACCATCGGCAGCAGGTCGTGTGGATCGCCGCCGAGTCGACCTGCGGATCGGATGTCCCCGGACATCTCCCGATGCTAAAAGCTATTCGCATTCCCTGTATCAGGCTTTCGCCTTGGGCGTCGCATTCACGACGGATCCGATCAGCATCGAGAAGGGCTCACGATGACTCATCCTCAGCACGACCCGGACCGGCGGTTCTGGGAGCAGGTCGCGGAGATCGGCAAGTTCTTCGACGTCGCGGTCGGTCCGCCGCGGGCCGAGGACGGCCGGGTGACCACCGGGCGGTACGTGGCGGAGCAGGGCTACCTGCTGGTCCGCCCGGGACGCGAGAACGTCGACCTGGTCTGCCGGCACGTGTCCGCGCGCCGCAACGACATCGAGGACGACGGCAGCGGTCGCGTAGTGCGGGTGCCGATCGACGAGGACGTGGCCCAGGCGATGCACCGGATACGGGAGGTGCCCCAGATCTTGGCCGCCGGCCCGCGCCTGGTGACTCCGAACCACTTCGTGACCATCACGCCGGTCAACGCCTGCCCGGCGGACGAGCCGACGCTGCCGATGTCGGACGCCGGCTCTTGGCCCGGCGCCGGCTCCGCGCCCGGCATCGAGCTGCTCGACCCGCCGTTCAGCGGCGACGAGCGGGCCGGCGCCGGCGTCGACGTGCTGGTGGTGGACACCGGCCTGGTCGACGACTACCTCAGCCACTCGTGGATGCGCACGCACGTGAGCGGTAGGCCACGGGCCGACCCGCCGGTGCACCCGCCTGTCCTGGCAGGGCCGCCGGGAAGGCCGGACCTGCCGGACGGTTCGCTGACCGTCGGCCCGGACCTGCCCGTGCGCGGCGAGCCCCGGTTGGAGACGCCGCCGGGTGTGATCAACATGTACGTCGGCCACGGCACGTTCATCGCCGGTGTCGTGCGCTGCGTCGCGTCCGGGACCCGGGTCTACGTCTCCAACAAGCTGCGCCGGGCCGGTGCGCTGCCAGAGGAGCAGTTCGGCAAGCAGCTGCTCGCCGCGCTGCGGGACTGGCCCTACGCAGGTGAAGAGGGCCGGTGGCCGGACATCATCAGCCTGTCGGCGGGCGCCGCGACCTGCGACTCGGTCGAGCTGCTGGGCCTGTCGGAGTTTCTCTGCGAGCTCGACCGGCATCCGGAGACGGTCCTGGTGGCCGCCGCGGGCAACGATGGCGAGCGCTGCCGCCCGTTCTGGCCGGCCGCGCTCGCTCCGCGATATGAGCGGAGCCGGGCGGTGATAGCGGTCGGCGCGCTGCGCCAGGACCGTATCGGCCGGGCCTGTTTCAGCAACCACGGCGACTGGGTCACCGTGTACGCGCCGGGCGAACGCCTGGTCAACGCGCTCGCCACCGGGACATACACGAACGCACACGGTGGCACTCCCGACTGCCGGTACTACCCCGGCTATCACCCGCTCTACCCGCGCTGCACCTGCGTGACCGCCGGCCCCAAGGGCGGCCAGGTCGAGTTCACGGGCCTCGCGACCTGGAGCGGTACGTCGTTCGCCACGCCGATCGTGGCCGGCCGGATCGCCCGGTGCATGACGATGCGCGAGCCCCGGCTCACCTCCCGGGAAGCGGTGAGGTACCTGCTCAACACCCGCCGGTACACGATGCTCGATGACGCGGACCGGATCGCGCTGCCGGTGCTCTTGGACGGGGACGGCTGCGATGGGTAGTAGGGTCGATGAAGGTGTTCGCTGCGCGTACCGCTGGTCAGGTGGTGGCGGGTCCGAACCGACAAGGAACTGGACGGTTGGCCGTGGATGTCGAGGAGGCAGGTGCCCTCGTGCGCTCCGCGGCCGCCGGCGACCCGGCGGCGTGGCGTGCGCTGGTGGCCGGATTCGGTGGTCTCGTGTGGTCGGTGGCTCGCGCGCACCACCTGAACCGGGCCGACGCCGAGGACGTCTACCAGGTGACCTGGCTGCGGTTGGCCGAGCACATCGGCCGGCTCAAGCAGCCCGAGCGGGTCGGCGCGTGGCTCGCGACCACGGCCCGCAACGAGTCCGTGAAGGTCATCCGGACCGGTGCGCGGCTCACCCTCACCGGCGACGAACGCGTGTTCGACCGTGGCAGCGACGACGCCTCCCCGGAGCGCCTGGCCATCGACGCCGAGGAGGCGGCCGGCAAGGCGGAGCGGGTACGCCAGGTCTGGGCAGCCTTCGGCCGCCTTCCCGAACGCTGCCAGCGGCTGCTGCGGGTGCTCCTCGCCGCACCGCCGCCGAGCTATGCGGAGGTCGCCGAGGGGCTCGGGATCCCGATCGGGAGCATCGGCCCGACCCGGGCGCGCTGCCTGGGCCGGCTGCGGGCGCTGGTCACGAAGGCGGAGATGCAGAGCCAGCCGAGGTGAGGTAGTCCGATGGGCGACGAGAACGTACTCGAACAGCGGCTGCGGCGGGCCGCCGAGCTGTTCGACCCGGTGCCGCCCCGCTCGACTGCGGTGGCCATAGCCGCGTTCGGCTGGCGGACCATCGACACCGAGCTGGCTGAGCTGGTCTTTGACTCGTTGGACGAGGTCGCGGCCACGGTCCGCGGTGGCGCGCAGCCGCGGCTGCTGACCTTCGAGGGCTCCGGCCTGACGATCGAGGTCGAGCTGACCGTCCCGGCCCCCGGACCGCCGGCCTCCGGGTCTCCATCCCCTGGGTCTCCGCCTTCGGCGGCGCCCGGTGGCGCTCGCCGGGTCGTCGGCCGCGTGCTCCCGGGGCAGCCGGCCGACATCGAGGTGTGGCAGGGCGACCGCCGGGCCGCCGGTACCGCCGACGCGCTGGGGCGGTTCGCCGTGACCGCGCCCGGCTCCGGACCGCTGCGGCTACGCGTCCGCCCCGCTGGCGACACCGGGGGCCGGGCGGTCGTCACCGACTGGGTCATCGGGTAGTCCGATACCCGACAGCCGCGTATTCAGACGCGGGGGTGCGCGTCTCGTAGCCAACTGCACACCTACCAGTTGGAGATGCGAGATGGCCGACGAACCGACCGCCGCGGGCCGCCCGGACGGCGATCCGGCGGACGAGACCACACCGCGCGACAGCGCACCCGTGACTGACGACTTCCAGGGCCCGGTCGACCCCGACGCGGAGCAGTTCCTGCTTGCGTTGATGGGCACCGGCACCAGCACCCCGGAGGGGGCACAGCAATGAGCACCAACGCGCCGGGCCTGACCCGGTTACGTGACTTCGCCAACGCCAAGGTGGGACCCCAGTTCTTCCTCGGCATCGTCGGCGACAGCCGGCACACGTCGGGCTATCACCTCGGCCCGGACCGGATCAACGGCTCGGACTACTCCATGCGGCTGGACCGCGACATCGCGGGCGCGCGCAAGTTCCCGACGGCCGCCTGCGCGTACGACATGGGCATGGGCTGGCCCGGCTCCCGCCGCTGGCTCGCCTGGCTGGTCGGCCGGTGCCGCAGTGGGGCGTTCCCCCAGGTACGCGAGATCATCGGCTCGCTCGACGGGGTCCACAAGCAGTACTGGTCCGGGCTGCGGGGCTTCCGCACCGAGCGGTACACCGGAGACAACCACATCGCGCACACCCACCTCAGCGTGTTCCGCGACACCGCCGCGCAGGACCACAGCCCGTTGCTGCGGGGGTTCTTCGACGGTACGCAGACCGCCGCGCTGCTCACACCACCGGCGTTTGCCGGGCGCAACCTGCGCTTCACGTCCGGCCAGGTGACGATGCGCGGAGACGATGTGCGGACCTGGCAGGCGCGCATGAGCAAGCGCGGGTGGAAGCTGGAGGTGGACGGGGTGTACGGCACCCGGTCCAGCCACATCGCGACCACCTTCCAGCGGGAGAAGGGGCTCACCGTCGACGGGATCGTCGGCCAGCGGACGTGGAACGCCGCGTGGCTGCTGCCGGTGACCTGAGCGGTACGCGGTGCGCCGTGTGTCGTGCCCGGCGAGGTGTGTGCGCTGCACCCGCCGGGCACCGCCCGGTGGCGCGCTCGTGGCCTCAGCGTGTCAGCGGGCGGGGTCGCCGGACTGTGCTGCCCGGGTCAGGTGCGTGACCAGGGCGGCGGCCGCAGCCAGCAGTGACCCTGCGGCCGCGATGTCCACCGGCCAGAGGCCCGTCCCCATCGGTACGCCGAAGA
>DASSUC010000161.1:0-2557 GCA_035707405.1 Micromonosporaceae bacterium
GTCGACGCCAGCGAGGGCCCGCTGCCGCAGACCCGCTTCGTCCTGCGCAAGGCCCTCCAGCGGCGGCTGCCGCTGGTCCTCGTCATCAACAAGGTGGACCGCCCGGACGCCCGGATCAAGGAGGTCGTGGACGAGGTCTACGAGCTCTTCCTCGACCTGGACGCCGACGAGTCGCAGATCGACTTCCCCATCGTGTACGCGTGCGCCCGCGACGGTGTGGCGTCGCTGACCCGGCCGCCGGGCGGGGCGGTGCCGGCCGACAGCGACTCCCTGGAGCCGCTCTTCCGCACCCTGCTGGACACGGTGCCGCCGCCCGCGTACGAGGAAAATGCTCTGTTGCAGGCGCACGTGACCAACCTCGACGCCTCCCCGTTCCTCGGCCGGCTGGCGCTGTGCCGGATCCGCGCCGGGCGCATCCGCAAGGGGCAGACCGTCGCCTGGTGCCGGTCCGACGGCACGGTCGAGCGGGTGCGCATCTCGGAGCTGCTGATGACCGACGCGCTGGAGCGCAAGCCGGCTGAGCAGGCCGGGCCCGGGGACATCATCGCCGTGGCCGGCATCCCGGAGATCATGATCGGGGACACCCTGGCGGACGCGGACGACCCGCGCCCGCTGCCGCGGATCACCGTGGACGAGCCGGCGATCTCGGTGACGATCGGCACCAACACCTCCCCGCTGGCCGGGCGCGCCAAGGGGACCAAGGTGACCGCCCGGCTGGTCAAGGACCGGCTCGACCGGGAGCTGGTCGGCAACGTCTCGCTGCGGGTGCTGCCGACGGAGCGGCCGGACACCTGGGAGGTGCAGGGGCGCGGCGAGCTGGCGCTGGCGATCCTCGTCGAGCAGATGCGCCGCGAGCGCTACGAGCTGACGGTCGGCAAGCCGCAGGTGGTCACGCGCCACGTCGACGGCCGGCTGTGCGAGCCGGTGGAGCGGCTCACCATCGACGTGCCCGAGGACTACCTCGGCGCGGTGACCCAGCTGCTGGCCAGCCGCAAGGGGCGGATGGAGCAGCTGGTCAACCACGGCACGGGATGGGTACGCATGGAGTGGCTGGTGCCGGCCCGGGCGCTCATCGGCTTCCGTACCGAGTTCCTGACCGAGACCCGGGGCACCGGGATCCTGCATCACGTCTTCGAGGCGTACGAGCCGTGGGCGGGTGAGCTGCGCACCCGGCCCACCGGCTCGCTCGTCGCCGACCGCAGCGGCGCCGCGACCGCGTACGCGATGTACAACCTCCAGGAGCGCGGGTCGCTCTTTGTCGAGCCCGGCACCGAGGTCTACGAGGGCATGATCGTCGGGGAGAGCTCCCGGGCCGACGACATGGACGTCAACGTGACCAAGGAGAAGAAGCTGACGAACATCCGCTCGTCCGCGGCGGAGGAGCTGGAGCGGCTCGTCCCGCCCCGGCGGCTGTCGCTGGAGCAGGCGCTGGAGTTCTGCCGCGAGGACGAGTGCGCGGAGGTGACCCCGGACGCCGTACGGCTGCGCAAGGTCACGCTCAACGCGGCCGAACGCGCCCGGTCCAGCCGCCGCGCCGCCCGCCCTGCACCCTGACCTACGGGGCGGCAGTTGGTGGCGTGTTCCGCGTAACGATGATCTCCAACACCCCCCACGGAAGGAGCAGGCGCAGCACCTTGCAGGCCGCGTCGCGACGCTCCTCCGTATAGGCGTACACGCCTGTGACCGCCAAGAGGATGACGACCCCTGCGTACGCGAGGATGATGGCTTGTGGGAACCAATGTGGGAACACGGCGGTTTCCTTTCGGGTGAATGACCCTCAGGTTCCCGCCGGTCGCATGGTTGGTTACCTGGGGGTCGTTCATGTTGGGTGAGCTACCCGAAGATGCGCGTCACGTAGCGAGCATCCGGGGACCTACAGCCAGCTGAGGGGCTCCACCTCCTGTGCGTGCAAGCGGGTCCGGACACCGGCTTCGGGATCGGTCGCCAGCCTGGGTGCGCCGCCGGCCGGCCGACGTCCCCCAGCGGGTAAGCATAAGGCCAAGCGGACAATTGCGCTGCACGGCCGTTTGCACGTGCATCTGCACGTGCAAACGGACCTTCCGACACTATCGGCCGGCGGGCATATCGCTGTGCCGGGTTGGGCCAACGGGTGCCTCGGCGGTGGACATCGACCGTGGGGTGCGGCAGTCGCCGTCTCGAAGTCCGCGGGAGGTGCTGCGACGGCCCTTGTGCTCTGCATCGCCCAGCGAGCAGAGCACAAGGGCCCATCAGCAGCTGCCGACCCAGGCAGCCGCCACCGTACGCAGGCGGCCAGCTGCGGCGCGCAGCTGGCTATACGCCCAGCGTCGTCCAGGGGCCCCAGATGGCGAACGTCATGCCGCGGCTGGCCTGGATGTTGACGAACAGCGTGTGCCCGTCGGGCGAGAACGTGGAGCCGGCGAACTCGTCGTTGAAGCGCGGCACGCCGGTCCGGCTGACCAGCCGGTTCAGCGCGATGTCGAAGAGCTGCCCGCCCCGGGTCAGCCCGCGCAGGTAGTTGTCGTTGACGTTGTCCTCGCAGACCACGAGCGTGCCCCGCGGGCTCGTGGTGACGTTG
>DASSUC010000162.1:0-16340 GCA_035707405.1 Micromonosporaceae bacterium
GAAGGTGTCGCGATACTTCCTCGCGCTCACCCTCCTCATCGCCGTGCTGTACGCACTGGTGGTCTTCACCGGTGACAAGCAGACCAAGCCAAAGCTCGGCCTGGACCTGCAGGGTGGCACGAGCATCACGCTGTCGGCGACGGTGCCCGGGGGCGGCACCCCGGACGGGAAGAAGCTGGAGCAGGCCCGCCAGATCATCGCCAACCGGGTCAACGGCAGCGGCGTCGCCGAGGCCGAGGTGGTCACCCAGGGCGACCGCAACATCGTGGTCAGCGTGCCCGGCGAGCAGAACGCGGACCAGCTCCAGGCGCTGACCGCAACCGCCGAGATGCGCTTCCGCAAGGTGCTGAACACCACGGAGGACACCAGCGCGGTCCCGCCCGACGCGACGCCGTCGGCCACCGCCTCGCCGACGCCCTCCGGGTCGGCGAGCCCGAAGCCCTCGGCGAGCGCGACGCCATCGGCCAGGGCCAGCGCGACACCGTCCGCCAGCGCCAGCCCGTCCGCGCCGGCAACACCCACACCCGCCGCCACGCCGACCGCCAGCCCGTCCGCCGCGGCGGTCAGCCAGGACGTGGAGCGGGAGCGCGCCGCGGTGGCCCGCAAGCTCGGTACGGCGTACCAGGTCGCCGCCACCATCACCGACCCGGGTGCGGTCGACGGCCCCACCCGGACGCGGTTGCAGCCCTTCGCCAGCCTGACCGGTGCCGAGGTCGCGGTGCTCCCGGCGGAGATGCAGTTCGCCGTGCCGACCATCTCCTGCAAGCAGCTCAGTGCCCGGCCGGTGGGGTCGATCCAGGATCTCGGGCAGAAGGTCGTGGCCTGCGGCTCCGAAGGCGGCCTGGTCAAGTACCTGCTGGACGTGGCGAAGGTGGTCGGGCAGGACGTCGGCAGCGCCGACTTCCTCTACGACGCGCAGAACGCCAAGGGCTGGAAGGTCGTCCTGTCGTTCAAGGGCTCCGGCGGGGAGAAGTGGACCGCGCTGACCAAGGAGGCGTTCAAGGGCCAGGGACAGCAGAACGACCGGGTCGCGATCGTGCTCGACAACGACGTGGTCTCCGCGCCGGAGATCCAGGGCGTGATCGTCGGGGACGCCGAGATCACCGGCTCGTTCACCAAGGCGCAGGCCGAGACGCTGGCGACCCAGCTCAAGTACGGCGCCCTGCCGCTGAGCTTCGCCCAGCAGTCGCTGGAGACCGTCTCGCCGACGCTGGGCCTGCAGCAGATGAAGGCGGGCCTGCTCGCCGGGGCCATCGGCCTGGTCCTGGTGGTGCTCTACTGCCTGCTCTACTACCGGGTCCTGGGCTTTGTGGTGATCGTCAGCCTGGCGGTGTCGGCCGCCATCGTCTACGCGTCCCTCGTGCTGCTCGGCCGGCAGATTGGCTACACGCTCACGCTCGCGGGCATCGCCGGCTTCATCGTGGCGATCGGCATCACGGCTGACTCGTTCGTGGTGTTCTTCGAACGCCTCAAGGACGAGGTGCGCGACGGCCGGACGGTGCGCAGCGCCGTGCCGCGGGCCTGGGTGCGGGCCCGGCGCACGATCCTGTCCGCGGACACCGTCTCCCTGCTCGCCGCCGTGGTCCTCTACCTACTCGCGGCGGGCGGCGTGGCGGGCTTCGCGTTCACCCTCGGCCTGTCCACTATTATCGATCTCATCATCGTCTTCCTGTTCACCCACCCGTTGGTGGCACTGCTGTCGCGGTGGCCGGCGTTCACCTCGCCGAGCATCTCCGGGCTGGGTAACCTCCGCTCGGACCGGGCCGCGGCCGGGGCCGACACCTCACCCGCGCGCCGCTTCGGTGCGGTGCAGCCGAAGGAGTCCTGAACCATGGCGTCAAATGGGATCCTCCGCCGCCTGTACCGCGGTGAGACGAACATCGACTTCATCGGCCCCCGCAAGCGCTGGTATCTCGCCTCCGTGGTGCTGATCGCCATCTGCGTCGCCAGCCTGGCCTTCAAGGGCTTCCACTTCGGCATCGAGTTCGCCGGCGGCAACGAGTTCCGGGTGCCGGTGGCTGCCGGCACCACCCTGGAGGAGGCGCGCGGAGAGGTCGAGGGGCTCGGCGTCGAGGTCGCCAGCGCCCAGACCGCGGGCACCGGCGGGCAGCAGACGTACGTCGTGCGCACCAGTGAGCTTGACGACGCCACGCAGCGCGAGGTGACCGAGGCCCTGGCCGGGTTCGCCGGCATCGCGCCGACCCAGGTCAACCGCTCCGAGGTCTCCTCCTCCTGGGGCGCGGACGTGACCCGCAAGGCGCTGCAGGGCCTGGTCGTCTTCCTGCTGCTGGTCGGGCTCTACATCGCCATCCGCTTCGAGCGCAAGATGGCCTTCGCTGCCCTGCTCGCCCTGCTGCACGACCTCGTCCTGACCGCGGGCGTCTACTCGCTGGTGGGCTTCGAGGTCACCCCTGCGACCGTGATCGGCCTGCTGACCATCCTAGGTTTCTCGCTCTACGACACGGTCGTCGTCTTCGACAAGGTCGAGGAGAACACCAAGGGCATGCTGGGCCAGTCCCGGTTCACCTACCCGGAGGCGGCCAACCTCGCGGTGAACCAGACCCTGATGCGGTCGATCAACACCTCGCTGATCGCCCTACTGCCCGTCGGTGGCCTGCTCTTCGTCGGTGCCGGGGTGCTCGGCGTGGGCACGCTCAAGGACCTGGCGCTGGTCCTGTTCGTCGGCATGCTCACCGGTGCCTACTCTTCGCTCTTCCTCGCCACGCCGTGGCTGGTCGACTTCAAGCTGATGGAGCCGCGCTACAAGACGCACGCCTCGCGGGTGGTGGCCCGCCGTTCGGCCGAGGCGAAGGGCGCGGCTGCTCCGGCGAAGCCCGCCAGGACGGCCAAGGTGAAGCCGGGCAAGGGCGCCGCGGTCGAGCCGGCGGACACCGAGCTGGAGACCGAGGACGATGTGGTCCCGGCGCAGGCGGCACCGGCGAAGGCGATGGCGGCGAGCGGGCCCCGGCCGGGCGCGAAGCCGGCCGGCCAGCGCTCGGGCGGCAAGCGGTCCGGCGGCGCCCGGCCCGGCCGGCCCGGCGCGAAGCGGCGGTGAGCCGTGACCGCCGTGACCGATGTGGCTGACGTAGCCGCTCTGATCGCGAGCAAGGTCGTTGACGTACCCGACTTTCCGGAGCCGGGC
Organism: Micromonosporaceae bacterium; assembly: GCA_035707405.1. Classification (GTDB taxonomy): domain Bacteria; phylum Actinomycetota; class Actinomycetes; order Mycobacteriales; family Micromonosporaceae; genus DASSUC01. The sequence goes on from DASSUC010000162.1 coordinate 3,143, forward strand.
ATCCTGTTCAAGGACCTCACGCCCTTGTTCGCCGACGGGCCGGCGTTCCGTGCGGTGGTCGACGCGATCGTCGCCCACCACGGCCGAGGCTCCTTCGACATCGTGGCCGGCATCGAGGCGCGCGGCTTCGTCGTCGCCGCCGCCGTGGCGTACGCCGCCGGGGTCGGGGTGGTGCCGGTGCGCAAGGCAGGCAAGCTGCCACGCGCCACGCACGCGGCCTCCTACGCCCTGGAGTACGGCGAGGCGACGCTGGAGGTGCACCGCGACGCGTTCGACGCCGGTCGGCGCGTCCTCGTGGTCGACGACGTGCTCGCCACCGGCGGCACGGCGGCGGCCACGCTCGGGCTCGTCGAGCGGGCCGGGGGCGTGGTGGCGGGCTGCACCGTGCTGCTGGAGCTGGCCTTCCTCAACGGGCGCAGCCGCCTGCCAGGTCGGGACGTGCACGCCATCCTGACCGTCTGACGCGCATTGATGATCGCGCTGGCGCGACCGTACGCCCGTAACTCCGACCCGGCTGGCCGGAGGCCCGGCGCGCTCCTGCGGTGTGGCCTGCTGTAACGCCGCAGACGCAGGCTGTCACCTATGCGGTCGCCCTAGGTCACGGCCATCGTTCGGCGGGTACGATGGCATCTCCCAGGGACGCGAGCAGCGAGGAGCGGCCGGTGCCAGACGTCGCACCTCCGGTGGAGGGCACGGTCACCCCGACGGGCGCGCTGCACAACGGCGATGCCCGGGACGAGACACGCCCGGCCCGCGACGACAGCCATGACGACGCGCCACGGCAGGACGGGCCGCGCCACACCGAGACGCGCCACGCCGAGGCCCACGCCCGGTGGCGGGGTGACGCGGCCGGCGACACGACCACCGGTGACACCGGCGCTGCGCCCGGTTCCGGCGGGCCGGAGCCCGGCATCGCGGCGTCCGCCGCGCAGGCGGCGGCCACCGGCGACGACCACGATGACGACGTTGTGGTGGCGTTCCCCGAGGGCGGTCGCCCGGCCAGCACCGACGGGGCGACCACCACGTTCGGCTTCGTGGGCCCACCGACCGGGCGCCGGGTGCGCGCCCGGCTGGCGCGGTTCAACGCGCCCTGGCAGACGCCGCAGGTCAACGAGGTGCTCGAGCCGCTGATCTCGCAGCACCGGCTGAGCCATCCCAGGGCCGACGCGCGACCGCTGCAGCGGGCGTACGACGTGGCGTCGCGCTGGCACGCCGGCCAGTACCGCAAGTCCGGTGACCCGTACATCACCCACCCGCTCGCGGTCGCCACGATCCTTGCCAACCTCGGCATGGACACGACCACGCTGGTGGCGGCGCTGCTGCACGACACGATCGAGGACACCGACTACACGCTCGACCGGATGCGTGAGGACTTCGGCGGCGAGGTGGCGCTGCTGGTCGACGGCGTGACCAAGCTGGACAAGGTCAAGCTCGGCGACGCGGCGAAGGCGGAGACGATCCGCAAGATGGTCGTGGCGATGGCCAAGGACCCTCGGGTGCTGGTCATCAAGCTCGCCGACCGGCTGCACAACATGCGTACCCTGACCTTCCTGCCAGCTGCCAAGCAGGAGCAGAAGGCCCGCGAGACGCTGGAGATCCTGGCCCCGCTGGCGCACCGCCTGGGTATGAACACCATCAAGTGGGAGCTGGAGGACCTCTCCTTCAGCACGCTGTTCCCCAAGCGGTACGACGAGATCAACCGGCTGATCACCGAGCATGCCCCGCAGCGGGAGGCGCTGCTCAAGCAGGTCACCCAGAAGGTCCAGCAGGACCTGCGGGCGGCGCGGATCAAGGCGGAGACGACCGGCCGGCCCAAGCACCTCTACTCGGTCTACCAGAAGATGATCGTGCGGGGCCGGGAGTTCAACGACATCTACGACCTCGTCGGCGTGCGGATCCTGGTGGAGAGCGTGCGCGACTGCTACGCGGCGCTCGGCGTGATCCACGCGAACTGGCAGCCGGTCCCGGGCCGGTTCAAGGACTACATCGCCATGCCGAAGTTCAACATGTACCAGTCACTGCACACCACCGTGATCGGCCCGAACGGCAAGCCGGTGGAGATGCAGATCCGCACCCACGCCATGCACCGCACCGCGGAGTACGGCATCGCCGCGCACTGGAAGTACAAGGAGGCGAAGAACGCCACCATCGTCGGCCCGCCGGCGCACATCGACGAGATGACCTGGCTGCGACAGCTGCTGGACTGGCAGCGCGAGGCGAGCGACCCCAGCGAGTTCCTGGACGCGCTGCGCTTCGACCTGTCCAGCCAGGAGGTGTACGTCTTCACGCCAAAGGGCGACGTGGTGGCGCTGCCCACCGGCTCGACCCCGGTCGACTTCGCCTACGCCGTGCACACCGAGGTCGGGCACAAGTGCATCGGGGCGCGGGTCAACGGCAAGCTGGTGCCGCTGGAGTCGACCCTGTCCAACGGCGACGTGGTGGAGATCTTCACGTCCAAGTCGGACACTGCCGGCCCGTCGCAGGACTGGCTCGGCTTCGTCAAGAGCCCGCGGGCGCGTACGAAGATCCGCCAGTACTTCAACAAGGAGCGGCGCGAGGAGGCGATCGAGGCCGGCAAGGACGCGATCGTCAAGGCCATGCGCAAGCAGGGCCTGCCGTTGCAGCGGATGATGTCCTCCGAGGCGCTGATGGCGATCGCCCGCGACGTCCACCTGCCGGACGTGGCCTCCCTCTACGCCGCCGTCGGGGAGAACCAGATCTCCGCGCAGGCGGTGGTCCACCGGCTCGTCGCCGGGTTCGGCGGCGAGGAGGGCGCGGTCGAGGACATCGCCGAGACCGCGATCGCGACCAAGCCGCCACGGCACCGCGGGTCGGCGCAGGACCCGGGCGTGGTGGTCGTCGGCGCCTCCGACGTGTGGATCAAGCTGGCCCGCTGCTGCACGCCGGTGCCGGGGGACCGGGTGTTCGGCTTCGTGACCCGCTCGGGTGGGGTGAGCGTGCACCGGCAGGACTGCGCGAACGCCGAGGACCTCGAGGCGCAGCCGGAGCGGCTGGTGGAGGTGTCGTGGAAGCCGACCTCGGCGTCCACGTTCCTGGTCGCCATCCAGGTGGAGGCGCTGGACCGGCACAAGCTGCTGGCCGACATCACCCGGGTGCTCTCCGAGGAGAAGGTCAACATCCTCTCGGCCACGGTCACCACCACCCGGGACCGGGTGGCGGTGAGCCGGTTCAGCTTTGAGATGGCCGACCCCAAGCACCTGGGGCACCTGCTGGCCGCTGTGCGCAAGGTGGACGGGGTGTTTGACGCGTACCGGGTGACCTCAGGCGCCTAGTCGGTTAGCCGAGACAGGGATCGTAGAGCTGCGGACATAAGCGCATACGCAGGCGTGCTGGATCTTCGCCGAGACCAGTAGGTCTGACCGCCTACGCCGGCCAGCCGACGACACCCGTTCGGCCCGTCAGGCTGCCTCCCGGTCGATCCTGGCGAGAAGCTCGTCGATAGCCAGCCGGATAAGCCCTGACCTGCCAGACATGTCGTTGCCGGCTAGTCGGTCGAGGCGCTGGATCGTGGTCTGAGGAAGCGGTACGGCCGCAATCTCCATGGGGACATCATCCGGCGCATCAACTTTAACCTCGCCGGATGGGGCTGGGTGGCCGGTCTCCTGCATCCAACGGATGAACTCAGTGTGGTCGGTGGTGCTGACGGATGCGCACTGATGATCTTGTAGATCTGTGTGCTGTCGATCCGGCCGCAGACCACTGAGCTTGTGCCGAACCCTAAGCTCCCCACCCCGTCGATGTCACCGGGTTACGCCTGTGGCGGGTCCAGGGTCACCGACTTGATGACGACCTCCTTCTTCGGGTGGCCGGTCCCCTGGCCGCCGGAGCCGTCGTTGCCCGCCTTGTCGACGTCGTCGAGGATGTTGAGCCCCTCGACGATGGTGCCGACCACCGAGTACTTCGGGCCGTCCAGGTCGGTGTCCTTGAGGATGAAGAAGAACTGGCTGCCGTTGGTCGCCTCGCCGCTGTTGGCCATGGCCAGCGTGCCGCGCGGGTAGGCCGGGCGCTGCCCGACCGGCAGGTTCTCGTCCGCGTACCGGTACGCCGGGCCGCCGGTGCCGTCCGTCGTACGCCAGCCTTTGCCCTTGGCTGAGGGGTCGCCGCACTGGAGCATGCCGGTGAACGCCCGGTGGCACTTGGTGTCGTTGTAGAAGCTCTTGGCCGACAGGTGGGCGAAGCTCGACGCGATGCACGGCGCCTTGGTGAGGTCCATCTTGACCTTGATGACACCGAGGTTCGTGGTGATGTTCAGGACCTGGGTGCCGGTGCGCGGCTCCCCGCTGGCCGGCGGCGTCCCCACGTCGCGCACGGTGGCCGGCGGCGTCGGCTGCGGGGTGACCGCCGGGTCGACCAGCGGGTTCCACTTGCAGCCGGCAGGAGCGGCCGAGCCCGACGGCTGCGCGGTCGGGGCCGGGGAGTCGTCGCCGCCCAGGCTGGTGACCAGCCACACCGCCCCGACGATCACGAGCAGCGCGGCCACCCCGGCCCCGATGCCCGCCTGGAGCTGGCGGCGCTTGCGGGCCTTTGCCGCGCGGGCGGCCATCTCCCGCTCCAGCCTGGCCCGGGCCGCGGCGCGCTGGCGATCCTTGGTGGGGCTCACGGTGCTCTCCTTACCTTGTTACCGCGTGTGGTGCCGCGTCAGGACTTGCTCGACGGCGAGGGTGACGGGGTGGCCGACCGCGTCGGCGCCGGGCTGTCGTCGGGGTCGTCCGAGGGGACCGACATGCCCGGGGTCGGCCCCGGCGTGGGCGCGACCACATCGCCGACGGTGAGTAGCTGGACGACGACGTCGTTCTTTGGCTTGCCTTCGGTGGCGGGCTTGCCGTCGGCGCCCACCGCGCCGTCCTTGGCGATCTTCTCGACGATCTCCAGGCCCTTGGTCACCGTGCCGAACCTGCTGTACCGCGGCTCCAGGTAGGTGTCCTTGTAGACGATGAGGAACTGGCTGCCGTTGGTGCCCGGACCGGTGTTGTACGTCGCGATGGTGCCCTTGCCGTAGAACGCCTTGCCGGCCCTGGGGTCCGGGGTGGGCGTGGCCGACGCGGCGGGTGACGCGGTCGGCGACGGGCTGGCCGACGCGACCGGGGACGGGCTCGCCGCCGCGCTCGCGGTGGGCGTTGGCGTCGCCGGTGCCGCCTCGGGCGGCACGTTCTCGTCGACCACCTGGTACATGGGACCGCCACCGCCGGTGCCGGAGGGGTCACCGCAGTGCAGCAGCGCGTCGGTGAGCCGGTGGCACTTGGTGTTGTCGAAGAAGCTCTTGCTGGCCAGGAACGCGAAGCTGGCCGAGGTGCAGGGCGCCGAGGCGAGGTCCAGCGCTGTCTCGACGACCCCGTGGGCGAACGTGATGTTCATGGGCCGGGTCCCGGCGGTCGGCACGTCCGTGGTCGACGGGGTGCCGACGTCCTTGAGAGTTCCGTCCGTGTTCTGCCTCGGCGTCCACAGGCACACGTCGGAGGCCTGCGGCTTAGGGTCGGGGTCGAAGGCCCCGCCCAGCCAGAAGGCGCCGAGGGTGACCAGCACCACGACCAGGCCGGCCAGGCCCGCCTGGAGCTGGCGGCGGCGCCGCTCCGCCTGGGCCTTGCGCACCATCTGGCGGTGGTACTTGGCGCGGGCCAGCTCACGTTGCCGGCTCTTGCTGGAAGGCACCGTGCTCCCCCTGTCGCGTCGCTGACGGTTTCGCCCGCCAGAGTGTACGGGCACAGGCTGGGACGCGGGTGCGCCAGGTGACCGCCTGGTGACCCACCAGCCGGGACGGAAACCAGTTCGTCCGGCCGTATACGCTCAAGGCTCAGGAGCAATGCTCACGACTGGTGAGAAGGGACCGCCGCCGGTGCTCGTCACAGGCTTCCCCTCGGACATCTTCGGGACCAACTGCTACGTGGTCGCGGCTGGCCCGGGGGAGCAGTGCGTGGTGGTCGACCCCGGCATCGGCGTGGTCAACCGGCTCGACGACGTGCTGGCCGAGCACCGGCTGCACCCGGCCGCGGTGCTGCTCAGCCACGGGCACCTGGACCACACCTTCTCGGTGGCGCCGGTCTGCGGCGCCCGCGGCATCGCCGCCTACGTCCACCCGGACGACCGGGAGCTGCTCGCCGACCCGGGCAAGGCGCTCTCGCTCGACCCGGTCGAGCTCTTCGGCGGCCGCCTGCCCTACTCCGAGCCTGACGACGTGGCACTGCTCACCGACGGTGAGGTGCTGAGGATCGCGGGCCTTTCGATCACCATCGACCATGCCCCGGGCCATACCAGGGGGTCGGTGCTGTTCCGTACGCCCGGCGACGACCGCCCGCTCTGCTTCAGCGGGGACGTGCTCTTCGCCGGCTCGATCGGCCGCACCGACCTGCCGGGCGGCAGCATGCCGGCGATGCTGGAGAGCCTGCGGAACAAGGTCCTTCCGCTCGCCGACGAGACGATCGTGCTGCCCGGCCACGGACCCGCCACCACGATCGGCCGCGAGCGCGCCACCAACCCCTTCCTGACCGGGGTCGCCGCCGGGGCCGGACCCACCCGAGGCTGGTGACCCCGCTCGCGCCCTGACCGCGCGGGCGCGAGACATCGAGGAGCATTACCGATATGAGCAAGCCCAGGCCCATCTCGGGCTTTCCCGAGTGGCTGCCACCGCAGCGCATGATCGAGCAGTACGCCCTGGAGAGGATCAGGCGCACGTTCGAGCTCTACGGCTACGCGCCGCTGGAGACCCGCGCCGTCGAGCCGCTGGACCAGCTGCTGCGCAAGGGCGAGACCTCCAAGGAGGTGTACGTTCTGCGCCGGCTCCAGGCGGACGCGGCTGACCCGTCCGACGAGGCGCTCGGCCTGCACTTCGATCTGACCGTACCCTTTGCTCGGTTTGTCCTTGAAAATGCGGGCCGGCTGGTGTTCCCGTTCCGGCGCTACCAGATCCAGAAGGTGTGGCGCGGCGAGCGGCCCCAGGAGGGGCGCTACCGGGAGTTCGCCCAGGCCGACATCGACGTGGTGGACCGCGACACGCTGCCGTTGCACTACGAGGTGGAGATGCCGCTGGTCGTCGGTGACGCGCTGCGCGGCCTGCCGATCCCGCCGATCCGGATCCAGGTCAACAACCGCAAGGTGTGTGAGGGCTTCTACCGCGGGGTGGGTGTAGCCGACCCGGCGGCGGCGCTGCGGGCCGTGGACAAGCTGGACAAGGTCGGGCCGGCCGGGGTGACCGAGCTGCTGGTGACCACCGCGGGCGCGACCGAGGCGCAGGCGAAGGCGTGCCTGGCGCTGGGCGAGATCTCCGCCGCCGACGCGTCGTTCGTCGACGCGGTGCGCGCGCTCGGCGTCTGCGACCCGCTGCTCGACGAGGGCCTGGCCGAGCTGGTCCGGGTCGTCGAGGCGGCGGCGGCGCACGCGCCCGGGCTGTGCGTGGCCGACCTGCGGGTGGCGCGCGGGCTCGACTACTACACCGGCACCGTGTACGAGACGCAGCTGCTCGGGTACGAGCGCTTCGGCTCGGTCTGCTCCGGCGGCCGGTACGACAACCTCGCCTCCACTGGCGACGTGCGCTACCCGGGTGTTGGCATCTCGATCGGGGTGTCGCGCTTGCTCGGCCTGCTCTTCGGGCGGGACGCGCTGGCCGTCTCCCGGCCGGTGCCGACGTGCGTGCTGGTGGCCCTGCCGGACGAGGAGTCCCGGCCGGCTGCCGACCGGGTCGCGGCGGTGCTGCGCGGGCGGGGCATCCCGACCGAGGTCTCGCCGAGCGCGGCCAAGTACGGCAAGCAGATCCGGTTCGCGCAGCGGCGCGGGATCCCGTACGTGTGGTTCCCGGGGGAGCCGGACACGGTCAAGGACATCCGCTCGGGGGAGCAGGCCGAGGCGTCGGTGTCCACATGGGAGCCACCGGATGAGGACCGCTGGCCCCAGGTAACCGGCCGAACCTGAACATGGCTTCCCACTTTGACCCGCCCGCCGTTTGTCAGACCCCACGTCTACTGTGTCGGCATGCCAGGTGCCGAGCTTGAGCCGCCGGTCGCGTTGGCGAAGCTGGACCCTGACCTGATGGCGTGGCTGCTGGGCAACCTGTTCGATCTCAGGGTCCCCGACTACCACCACACCCGGGCGCAGACCATCGACGTGTGGGTGCAGGTTCCGCGCACCCACCACACCGTCAGCATGGTGCTGTTCTGCAACCTGGATGACCGGCCACTGCTCGCGGTGGTGCTGGAGGTCCAGCGCGGCCGGGATCGGACCAAGTGGCGCACGTGGAAGCTGTACGTGGCCCACCTGGAGGCCGAGCTGAATGTCAACGCCGCGCTCGTGGTCTACTGCCCCGATCCCGCGGTCGCCCGGTGGTACAAAAATATGTTCGAGTGCGAAGGGATCAGCCTGCCGCTGCGGCCGTTTGTGTTCACGCCGGACGACGTGCCGTTGGTCGCGGACGTGCAGGTGGCTCAGGCGCATCCGGCGCTGGTCGTGCTGTCGGCAATCTGCCATGGCGACCACGCTGAGGTGGACGACATGTTCCCGGCGCTGGCGGAGGCCCTGCGTTCACTCGGCTCCAAGAGAGCGATCTTGTACTACGACGTTGTGCTGGCTGGGTTGCCGGCGGCGGCCCGGGCTCGTTGGGAGGCTTTCATGACCACCACCGTCGGCTATGAGTACCGTAGCGAGCCGCTGCGGAAGCTCGCCGCCCTGCATGAGCCTGAAGAGGCTCGCGGGCAGAGGCGGGCGGTCCTGGGTGTGCTTGATGAGCGTGGGGTGCCGGTTCCCGAGGCGGTCCGTGAGCAGGTCCTCTCCTGCACCGACCTGGCCCAGCTCGACATCTGGCTCCGCCGCGCCGTCACCGCGACGGTCGCCGAAGACGTGATCCGCGGATAACCCTTGTCCGACCGACCCCTACCCAGCTACTCAGCTGAGCGGTGTCAGCCGGGGCTCGGCGAGCACGACGACCAGGTCGGGCCTTTCGCACGTCACCCGTACCCGCAGGTCCTGCGCGCCCTCGACCGCTACCCGCATCGGCTGCTGTGCCCCGACCCGTACGCTGCGGGCGGCGCCGGCCTCCTCGACGCGGGTCGTACCGTCGCGTTGCAGCCGCCCGACGAGCACCTCGACGGTGACCAGCCGGTCGGCGGCCGGTTCCCGGTACGGCACAACGGTGGTCTCGAACGTCAGGTACCGCTGGGCCAGCGGGTAGACCACCTCACGGAACAGGTCTGTGGTCTGGTTGGACGGGCACGCGACCGTGAGTGCGTGAGCATATCCCGGTTGTCCACGTAAGGGGCGGGGAAGCTGGACCAGGTTTCCCTTCCCCTGCTGCAGCTCGTCCGGCGCGAGATAGGTCAGCGATGGGCCGCTGGTCTGGGAGGCGGGGCCGCCCGTCGCAGGCGAGGCGCCCTGGGTCACGCTCGGGGTGGTTTGCGACCCAGTCCGGCCGCCGTCAGCAGGCCCGCGATCTCGTGGGAAGAGCCAGGCCAGCAGCCCAATGCCGATCATGAGCACAGCGGCAACCTCGGCGGCTACGGTGAGCCGGCGGCGCTTCGGGTGCGCCGCTGGAGCGGATGGGGCTGGGCCGTTCACGATCCTCCTATGACAAGCGGCTCATTGTGCCGGGCGGCGGAGCAGGTGGGGTGCTCTGGTGGAGTGACAGAAAGGTGACATGTCACCATGGGTGACAACGGGTGGGTTCGCGGTGGTCAGGTCAGGCCGACGTGCAGACTACGACGTGCAGACCACGAGCCACCATGCCAGACGACGAGGATGTGCCAGTTGAGCGCGCAGAGCCCAGACAAGCCCGATTCTCCGCCCGGCCCGGCCCATTCATCTGCTCCGCCGCGGACCGGCTCGCCCACCCCGCCGCCCATCGGCCCGCCGACGTCCGGCCCGCCCGGTCAGTGGCCCGTCGGCCCGCCGATGCCCGGCCAGCCGGGTGAGCGGCACCTGTTGCCGCCATACGCTGGAGGGCGCCCAGGAGAGCCGGGCAGCGTGGGCACCGGCCAGGCGAGTGTGCCGCCGTACCCATCAAGGTCCGCCGGACCCGCGCCCGGCGCAGGCAGGCCTCCGATTACAGCGCTGCTGGTCGCGGGCGCAGCCGGTCTGGCCTTGGTGCTCGCTGTCATCTCGATGCTGCTGGCGCTGCGAGCCGTGTCGGTGGCCAATGATGCTCACAGAGACGCGGCGGCTGGAAACACCGGCCCCATTCAGCCGGTCCCACGGGCTTCTGACACGGCCAACGGCGTGCCGTCCACCGGACCGACGGGTGAAGGCGGCAACAGTAGCCAGGCGCCCGAGGTGCCGCTGAACCCACAGACGCAGTACACCGTGGCCTACGAGAAGCAGGAGCTGCGTCTGCTCACCGGTTCTTGCTCATATATGTATATCGACCTGGACGAGCCACGGGTCGGTGTCTCCAGCACGTCCGACCTGCGGTTCCAGGGCTCATGCTCGTCCAACCCGTCGACGCTGCGGGTGGACGAGGCGACCGCCGCAACCGCGGAGACCGCCACGCTGACCCCGCAGGACTGCGCTGAGCGCATCCGTACCGGGCCGCTCGGAGAGGACGCGTCGGTGCCCGTCCGGCAGGGGGTCGTGATGTGCATCGTGACTTCTCGGACCGAAGCGCAGACGCAGGGCATCTCACAGAAGATGGTGCTGCTGGAGGTGCGGGCGGTCGGGTCGGACGGCACCGTCAACGTGATGGTCACCGCGTGGCACATCCCCAAGTGAGCCTGCGCGCTGCCTACATGAGTTCGGTCGCGAGGGCTGCGGCCGGGACGAAATCGTAGGCGGAGAGGAGCGCGCGCAGGTTGCGGCAGGCGGTGGCGATCTCCGGACGGTCGAGGCCGAGCGTGCGCAGGGCCCGTGCCCACGCGATGTCGTCCGGCGCCGCCTCCACCAGCAGGGTCAGGCCGTGCCGCCCGGCCACGCGCTGGTTGAGGTGCCGGTGCAGCGCCGGCCACCGCGCCACAACCTCCGCCAGGAGTACGACGTGCCGCGCGCGCTCCTCGGCGGCGTCGGGCGTGGTGGGGCGGGACAGGGCGAGCACCCGGACGTAGAACTGCCAGACGGTGACCAGCCGCTTGGTCTCGCGTGCCGAGCGGCTGGGCTGGGCGAGCAGGCGCTCGGAGAGCAGGGCCCGCACCTGCGGGCTGCGCTCCAGCGCCGCGGTGAGTGTGGCGAGCGACTCGGTCTCGATTGGGTCCCGGTCGGTTTCCTGCGATGTGGCTGGTTGTCCGCGTGGAGGGACAGCGGTGGTGACCGAGGGCGGCGGGTTCTGCCCAGGGGTGGGCTCGACTTGGACGATCGGAGCGTTGTCCACTGTGCTCGATGTGGTGCTGGGAGCGCCAGGCGCCGCCGGTGCCGGCGGGTGTGGGCCGGCGACCTCGCCGAGCTCGGCGCGGAGCAGCCCGTCCACCGCACTGTCGGCCACATAGGGCAGGGCGACCGGCAGCTGGACCAGCTTGCGCAGGAACGTCCAGCCGGGGCTGGGGTCGTCCTCGTGGGCGATGAGCCGCGGGTCGGGCAGGTCGCGGTATACCTGGTCGATGTGGGCGGCGACCACCACGGGGTCAAGGCCGATGACGAAGCGGCTGTGCGGAAACTGCTCGGAGAGGAACAGGTTGACCGCGCCGAGCACGTCCGCGGTGACCTGTGGCCCGCACCGGTCCAGGTCGTCGATGAAGACGACGAGCCGGTGGCCACGATCTCCTGCCTCATCCAGCAGCTCCTTGATGTCGTGCTGGTAGAGGTAGAGATAGCCGGAGCGGGCATGGTAGAGCGGGTCTCGCAGCGGCTCGGGCCGCTCGGCCGCGGGCTGGGCGAGGGCACCGCTGAGCACCGGACCGCGCAGCAGGTCGCCGGGCAGGTACGCCGCCGCTGGCGTGCGGAACCAGCGCCAGGCGGTGTTCCCGACCGCGACCCCGAGCAGGACGAGCGGAAGCAGCAGCGCCAGTGTTGCCGCGCTGAACAGCTTGTTGCCGAACAGGTAGAGCTGGCTGGTCGGGTCTGCGAGGCGGGCGGCGATCGGCACCACCAACGCCCAGAGGGCTGGCCGGAACCAGGGTGAGGCGGCCCCGGTCCGCAGGGTGCGCTGGATCGTCCGTGGGTCCAGGCGGGCCGCGTTACGGGCCAGCCAGTAGCGTTCGCGCTCCACAGTGGATGGGAGCAGGACCCCACCGAGTGCGTCCAGGATGGCGCGGGCCAAGCCTGCCCAGATCTGCTCACTTGACTGGTGCGCCCATGGGTTGAACCAGGCCGGCACCCAGGTGACCGGCGTCGCAGGCTCACGCGGCGGTGGGGCCTGGCTGTTCGTGTCACGCAGCAGCCGGTAAGCCTGCCGGGCCGTCAGCCGGCGCCCACTCTCCACTGTGGGTTTGCGGATCATCGGGTCGTGGAGGAACCCCATCAGGCTGGTCTTCCCGGCACCCCATGGCCCCTCGATGGCCACCACCGATGGCCCAGGCAGCTCCTTGTCCGGCGTGGGTACGGAACTGCCCGGCCCGGTGAGCAGGCCGGCCAGGACGGTGACGAGGTTGCCCCGGTCAAGGGAGTCGGCGCGGGCCCGGCGGTCCGAGAAGCCGACCGTGGTGACGTCGGCGAAGAGGACGGTCACCCGGCCGGTGGTGGGGTCCCACAGGCGGATGGTGGCGTCGTTGCTGGCGGAGGCGAGCAGGGTGGTGCCGTCGGGGCTGGGGAGGGTGGCCAGCGCGTTGATCTCGCCGGTGTGGCCGGTGAGGGGTTGGCCGATGGGTTGGCCGGTGGTGGGGTTCCACAGGCGGATGGTGGCGTCGTCGCCGGCGGAGGCGAGCAGGGTGGTGCCGTCGGGCATCGGGACCGCGGCGACGGCGTACGGCAGTCCAAAACCATAGGTCCCCCGCAGCGCCTTCCGAGCCTCGTCCGCCACGCCGCTCTCCGTCCCACTGTGCGTACGCCGTACCCGGATCACGTCTATCAGGTGGAGCGCGGCGGCGCGGGACGTGGCGGCGGTGCCCGGCGGTCGGGTTGGTGACAGGGGCTGAGAGAATGCCGGGGCAGCCGCGAGACAGGGAGAGACAGTGATCCGTACCCATGAGGCCGGCACCCTGCGGGCCGCCGACGCCGGCACCACGGTGACGCTCGCCGGCTGGGTGGCCCGGCGCCGGGACCACGGCGGGGTCACCTTCATCGACCTGCGCGACGCGTCCGGCGTGGTGCAGGTCGTGTTCCGGGAGTCCGCGGCAGC
>DASSUC010000163.1:0-14253 GCA_035707405.1 Micromonosporaceae bacterium
CCGCGCCGGCGCCGCCAGGGGGGCGCCGGCGCGGCGTGGGGGTGGCCGGCGGCCGGCGCCGGCCACCCCGGGGACCGGCGTCAGCTGGCGCAGATCGCGTAGACCCGGGAGTACCAGTTGTTGGCGTACCCGTCCGGGTCCTCGAGCGCGACCACTGCCGCGCTGTCGAGGTCGGCCAGCGGGTAGACGCCGTCGAAGGACACCTGGCCGAGCCCGCCGCTGAGCATGCCGCCCACGCCGTGCACCTGCTTGCCGGCCGGGCAGCCCACGCTGACGATCTCGTCGGTCGAGTCGATCGGCGTGCCGCTGGCCGTACGCAGCTCAAGCCCTGGCAGCGGGTCGGCGCACACGCCGTACGCCCACATGCTCCAGTCACCGGCGAAGCCGCCCTGCACCTCGTAGGCGGTCACGGTGACCCAGCCCAGCGTCCCGGACGGCATGATGTCGTCGAGCACCACCTGGCCGTCCCCGCCGAGGGTACGGGCGCCCAGGCCGACCAGCTTCTTCGTGCCCGGGCAGGTGGCGGTCGCGGTCTTGTAGCCGTCCGAGTCGGTCGCGGTGTGGAACGAGACGTACTCCAGCCCGGCCGGCTCGTCGCCGCAGACGGCGTACGCGCTGACCCGCCAGCTGCCGGCGTAGGGGGCCCGCTCCACGGCGACCGCGACGTAGGTGTCGAAGCTGCCGCTGGGCTGCAGCCGGGTCAGGTGCACGTGCGAGTCGGCGCCGGTGATGCTCGCGCCGCCGCCCAGCACCCGGGTGCCGGCAGGGCAGGTCGCGGTCGCGGACTTCTCCGCGACCGAGTCGAAGCCGCTGTGCGCGACGTGGAAGCCCAGTCCCGGTACGGCCGCCGCGGGCGCGGCGGCGGCGAGCCCGGCACCGGCCGCGGCCAGGGCCAGCAGTCCCGCGGTGGCGAGCCGGGACAGCAGATGACGGTGCATGGTGCGCTCCCTTCCTCGGGCGTGTGCCGGAAAGAGCGCGCAGGTGGCCGGCTGCCAACGACTTTCCGCCCGCCGCTGGGGCACGGTGGCGGACTCAAGTCACATATGTGACTTCTTAGATGCGAAGCGTACGATGACGATCTCAGCTCCGGAGGGAGTGTGGGATTGACGGCGACGATGGCGCCTGCGGTCCGCCCGGCGGAGGCGTCCACCGGTGTGGGTGTCCGCCTGCTCGGCCCGGTGGAGCTGACGGGTGACCGGGGCGCCGTGCCGCTCGGCGGCCCGCGGCTGCGTACGCTGCTCGGTCTCCTGGCGCTGCGGGCACCGCAGGTGGTGTCGCGGGACGCGCTGATCGACGGCATCTGGGACTGCGCACCGCCCGGCAACGCGGCGAAGACGCTCCGGGCGCACGTCGCCTACCTGCGGCGGGGCCTCGCCTCCGCCGGGATCCGGGGGCTGGTGGCCACCCGCTCCCCCGGCTACCGGCTCGCCGTTCCGGCCGGCTGCGTCGACGCGCACCGGTTCGAGACCGGCGTCGGCGCGGCGCGCACCGCCTCGGCCTGCGGCGCCCTGGACGCGACGGTGGAGCACCTGCGCAGCGCGCTGGAGCTGTGGCGCGGCGACGTCCTCGCCGACTGCGCCACCGGGGAGTGGGCCCGCGCCGAGGCGGCCCGGCTGCGCGAGGTGCGCCTCTACGCCACCGAGGAGCTGCTCTCGGCCGAGCTGGCCCTCGGCCGGCACGCCCGCGCCGCAGCCGAGCTGGAGTGCCTGGTCGGCCGGCACCCGCTGCGGGAGCGGCTGTGGGAGCTGCTGATCGTGGCGCTGGACCGCACCGGCCGGCAGGCCGACGCGCTGCACGCGTACCGGCGGGCGCGGGACCGGCTCGTCGAGGAGCTCGGCGTGCAGCCCGGGTCGGCGCTGCGCCGGCTCCAGGCCGCCATCCTCTCCGGCGACCAGGAGGTCATCGAGGCGGCCACCACCGCCGTCCTCCCCCGCCCGCCGGTGGGCACGGCGGCTACGGCCACCGGCGGGGGGCAGCCGGCCGCCTGCGCGGCGCCCTCGGCCCCACAGCCGGCCCCCGCCACCGTGCCGGCCCCGGTCAACTCCATCATCGGGCGGGACACCCAGATCGCCCAGCTGCGCGAGCTGCTGGCGACGCGGCGGCTGGTGACCCTCACCGGGGTCGGTGGCTGCGGCAAGACCAGGCTGGCGGTCGCGGTCGCGGAGGCGGTCGCCGGGCGGTACGCCGACGGCGTCCGCTTCGTCGACCTGACCCCGGTGGCAGACCGCGAGCAGCTGCTCGGGGCGGTCTCCGCGGCGTTCGGCGTGCCGGCCGAGCCCACCGCCGGGCCGCAGTCCCTGGCGCCGGTGCTGCAACCCCGGCAGTGCCTGCTGGTGCTGGACAACTGTGAGCACCTGGTGCCTGCCTGCCGCTGGCTCGTCGAGCCGCTGCTGCGCTGGTGCCCGACGCTGCGGGTGCTCGCGACCAGCCGGGAGATGCTGGGCGTGCGCGGGGAGACGACCTGGCCGGTGCCGCCGCTGGCGACCCCGCCCCACCCGCCCGACCGGGGCCTGGCCGGCGGAGCCCTGGCGGAGGTGTGCCGCTACGACGCGGTGCGGCTGTTCCTGGACCGGGCGACCGCCGGGGCGGTGCGCGACCTGACCGACTCCGACGCCCCCGCCATCGCCGCGGTCTGCGCCCGGCTGGACGGGCTGCCCCTGGCGATCGAGCTGGCCGCCGCCCGTACCTCTGTGCTCACCGTGACCGAGATCGCCGAGCGGCTGCACGACCCCGCCCTGCTGCTCGCCGGAGGCTGCCCCGACCGCCCGCACCACCAGACCCTGGACGCCACCGTGGCCTGGAGCTACCGCCTGCTCGACGAGCCGATGCGGGCCAGGCTGCGCCGGCTCAGCGCGTTCGCGGGCGGCTTCACCCTCGCCGCGGCCGAGGCGGTCTGGCCGCAGCGGCGCGGCGCGGCCGCTGTTGACGTCCCCGGCGGCGCAGCCGCTGTCGAGGTCCTCGGCGGCGCAGCCGCTGTTGAGGTCCTCGGCGACCTGGTCGCCAAGTCCCTTGTCGTGATGGAGCGGGGGCCGACCGGTGCGCGCTACCGGATGCTGGAGACGCTGCGCCGGTGGACCGCTGAGCGGCTCGCCGAGCACCCCGACGAGGAGCGGGACACCCGGCGCCGGCACGCCGGTTACTACCTGTCCCTGGCGGAGGAGGCGGACCGGCGGCTGCGCGGGCCCGAGGTGGGTGCCTGGCTGGAGCGGCTCGCGGTCGAGCACGCCAACCTGCAGGCCGCGCTGGCCTGGCACGCCCACGACGGCGCAGACCCCGTGGCGGCGCTGCGGCTGGGGGTCGCCCTGGCCGGGTACTGCCGGCTGCGCGGCCGGTACGGCGAGGGCCGCCGCTGGCTCGACGACGCGCTGGACCGCTGCCCAGGGGCGCCACCGCACGTCGCGGGCCAGGCGCTGGCCAGCAGCGCGCAGTTCGCCCTTCTCGTCGGCGACTACCGGGAGGCGCAGGCGCGCGCCGAGCAGGCCCTGGAGCTGCAGCGCGCCCATGGCGACAGCGCAGGCGCCGCGGGCACGCTGCGGCTGCTCGCCTCGGTGGCCCGCGAGCGTGGCCAGTACGCCCGCTCGCTGGCCTGGCTGGACCTCGCCCTGCGCAGCTGCGCCCCCGACGGCCATGCCCCCGGCAGTCATGCCCCCGGCAGCCACGCACCCCGCAGCCACGCACCCGGCAGCCCCGCCACCAACGGCCGCGAGCACGACGGTGGTGCGCCGGAGAGCCGGGCGGTCGCCGACGTGCTGCAACTGACCGGATTCACCGCCTGGCTCGCCGGCGACCTCGACCGTGCCGGGCCGCTGCTCGCCGAGGCCGCCCGCCACTACCAGCGCCTGGGCGACCTGGAGAACCAGGCGTCCACCGGAGTCCACCAGGCCGCGGTAGCCCTCTACCGGGGTCAGCCGTGGGTCGCCAGCCGGGTCGCGGGCGCCGCGCTGACCCGGTTCACCGCGCTGGACGTCAAGGAGGGCATCGCCTGGACGCTGAACATCCTGGGCCTGGTGGCGCTGCACGAGCGGCGCGCGGCGGAGGCCGTCGCCACCCTCCGGGCGAGCCTGGAGGTGCACCTCGCCGTCGGCGACCGGTGGCGGCAGGCCAGCCTGCTGGAGGCGCTCGCCGCGGCGCTGCTCGCCGGTGGCCAGCCCGCGCGGGCGGCCGAGCTGTACGGCCTCGCCAGCCGGCTGCGCGCCACCCTCGGCACCCCGGTGCCAGCGGTCGAGCTGCCCACCTGGCGCGCCACACAGGCTCGGCTGCGCTCGGTGCTCTCCGCCGACGGGTGGCACGCCGCCCGGGCCAGAGGCGCCGCGGCGGACGTACCCGACCTGCTCGCCGCCCTGGACGCGGCGGCGCCCACCCGGTGCCGGCGGTCGTGACCACCCCGCGCGGCCGGGGTCACTGGACGCAGAGCTCGTTGCCCTCCGGGTCCTGCATCACGACGTGGAACTCTCCCCACTCCTGCGCCTCGCGCACCTGGCTGGCCCCGGCCCGCTCCAGCCGGGCGACCTCGGCGCGGACCCGCTCCATGCGCTCGGCCAGCGGTGTGCCGGGCCCGCCGCCGACGTTGAGGTCCAGGTGGACGCGGTTCTTGACGGTCTTGGGCTCGGGCACCCGCTGGAAGTAGATGCGGGGCCCGTTGCCCTGCGGGTCCACCACCGCCGACGCCGAGCCCCACTCGGACTCGGGCACGCCCTGCGCCCGCAGGAAGTCCTCCCAGGAGGAGAACCCCGACGGCGGGTCCTGGACCTGGTAGCCAAGCGCCTCCGCCCAGAACGGAGCGAGCTTCTCCGGGTCGGCGCAGTCGATGACTACCTGAAGCTGTGTCGCCATGATCGCTCCTCGGCCGGCCGGTCATGCGCCTCGAACACTACCGACAGCCGCGGCGAGCGGCACCGCCCAGGCGAGGATGAGGCCCGCCGCGCGCCAGCCACCCGGGTCGACGACCGCCTCCCCGGCGGCGAACGCCGCCGCGAACAGGACATACCCGGCGGTCAGGCGGAGGCACACGCGCCGCAGCAGGCGGGCCCGGCGGGCATTGTCCCGGTGGGCCGCGAGCGCGACGGCCAGCACGACAACGGCCACCGCCACGCCGAGCGCGAAGATCTTCATCGCGCACCTCCCCCGCTCCACGGCGGAGACCGCCGCTACCTCCATCCCATCCCCGGCCTACCGGAGCTGGCCAGGGCCGGACGGCCCGGCCAGGAGCAACGAACACAAGCCATTGACCTCGATCTCTATCAAATGTCTTACTGGGCACACCATGCCCTGCCGTTCCCGGGAGGTGCCCATGCACCGACAACTGCGACACCTGCTCCGCATCGCCTGCGTCTCGGTGGTCGCCGCCGCAGCATCCACAGTGGCCGCCACGGCGGCGCCCGCGGCCGCCTACGACCCCGTTGAGCTGTCGATCGGCTGCGACCCGGTCGACGCCTCGGCCTGCCTGCTGCCGTTCCCGAGCGACTACTACACGGTCGCCGACGCCAGCAGGGCGACCGGCCTGCGGGTGTCGCTCAACCGCGCGGCGATGCCGGAGAACACCCTCGGCACCAACATCAACCCAGGAGAAT
The DNA here is from genome assembly GCA_035707405.1 of Micromonosporaceae bacterium. Classification (GTDB taxonomy): domain Bacteria; phylum Actinomycetota; class Actinomycetes; order Mycobacteriales; family Micromonosporaceae; genus DASSUC01. The sequence goes on from DASSUC010000163.1 coordinate 5,571, forward strand.
GGAACCGCAACGACGGCTTCTCCCCCGGCTCCATGCTGCTCGTCCACGTCCCCGGCGTCAGCCTGCCGGCGAGCGGGGTCGCCCCGTCCACCGACATCGGGCGCTCGCTGGCGCCGGACGCGCCGATCGTGCTGGTCAACACGGCGACCGGGGAACGCCACCCGTACTGGGCCGAGCTGGACGCCAACGCGTCAGGCAACCCGGCGCGGCAGGCGCTCATCATCCGCCCGGCGCGCAACCTCAACGAGAGCACCCGGTACGTCGTCGCGCTGCGCAACCTGCGTACCGCCACCGGCGCGGCGATCGGCACCGAGCCGATGTTCGCCACCCTGATGTCCCCGACGCCACCGGCCGACCCGGCGCTGACCCGCCGCTGGCAGTACGCCCAGCGGGCACTGTCCTCCCTGGCCGCGGCGGGAGTGTCCACCGCCGGCCTGCACGTCGCCTGGGACTTCACCGTGGCCAGCCAGCGCGGGCTCACCGAGCGGGTCCTGCACATGCGCAACGAGGCGTTCGGCAACCTCGGCATCTTCGCGCCGTTCCACACCGTCGACTCGGTGACCAACTATCCCGACCCGGCCGCCGAGCCACACCTGCAACGCCAGGTGAAGGGCACGGTCTGGGTGCCGAGCTACCTCAGCAACCCGCTCGGTGTGACCGGCTCCTGGCTCAACTACGGCTCCGACGGGCTGCCCGAGCAGCTCTCCGGCAACATCCAGCTGGCGTCCTTCATCTGCAACATCCCGCGGTCGGCGTCGGGGACCAGCCCGGCCCGGCCGGCGCTCTACGGCCACGGCCTGCTCGGCGACCCGGCGGAGATCAGCTCGGGCCGGCTCAAGCAGTACGGCTTCGAGTCGAACACCATGCTCTGCGCCACCCCGTGGATCGGCATGGCCAGCGAGGACATCCCCAACGTCGTCTACTCGCTCGGTGAGATGTCCCAGTTCCCGTCAGTCCCGGACCGGACCCAGCAGTCGTTCCTGAACTTCCTCTTCCTCGGCCGCTCGATGATCCACAGCTGGGCGGGCTTCACGACGAAGTCCGCGTTCCGCGACTCCGCCGGCCGGCCGCTCAGCCGCGCCGGGTCGGGCCAGCTGGTCTACCTGGGCAACAGCCAGGGCGGCATCCTCGGCGGCGCGCTGTGCGCGGTAGCCACCGACCTCACCCGCTGCTCGCTCGGCGTACCGGCGGCCAACTACTCGACGCTGCTCAACCGCAGCGTCGACTTCGACCAGTTCCTGGTGGTCTTCAACAACGCGTACCCGGACACCATCGACCGGCAGCTCATCTTCGCGCTCGCCCAGATGGTGTGGGACCGCGGCGAGGCCAACGGCTACCTGCACCACCTGACCGCCAACCCGCTGCCCGGCACGCCCGCCAAGCGGGTCGTCCTGGTGGAGGCGTTCGGCGACCACCAGGTGGCCAACGTCGCCACCGAGGTCGAGGCGCGCACCATCGGTGCCCGGCTGCGGGCACCGGCGCTGGCCCCCGGCCGCAGCAACGACGTTGTCCCGTACTGGGGGATCCCGACCGTGTCGGCGTTCCCCTACGCCGGGTCCGCGCTGGTCGTGGTGGACAGCGGCACGCCGGCCCCGCCGCCGGACAACCGCCCCAACACCGCCGGCCTCGACCCGCACAGCCACCCAGCCAACTCCAGCGCGATCCGGTCGATGATCGCGCAGTTCCTCGCGACCGGACAGCTGGTTGACGCCTGCGGCGGGGCACCCTGCACCGCCCCGACCTCCTGACGCACCCGCACCGCCCGGAGCTGCACCGGACCGCTGGGGGCCCGCCCGCATGACGGGCCCCCAGCGGTCCGGCTCAGCCCAAAGGGCCCGGCTACCCGAAAGGCCCGGCTACTGGAGGCGGACCCACCTGGCCACCGACGGCACCCCCTCATCGTCGACCAGGAACATCATGTAGTACCCGCGCTGGGCCAGCGCTGACGAGCCGCCGCTCGGCGCGCGCAGCCGCAGCTTCTTGGGGTGCGCGTGGTCGTGGTTGTGCGCCCAGTCCAGCTCGACGACCTTCTGCTCGGTGTCGGTCTGATGGGTCACCGCCATGGGGCGGACGAGCACGACCTTGACGACCGACTTACCCTCCGGCGGAGGCGTCTCGACCACGAAGTCCTGTCCATAGTGGATGACGTCCGGTGCCGAGGAGATGACCGGCCGCGCCCCGCGGAACAGGTACGGCGGGCTGAAGATCTCGATCGCCGTACTGTTCCAACCGGCCATCATCACCTCGCCGCTGGGCAGCAGCAGCGCGACGGAGTGGTAGTCGCGCTCCGACGGCAGGGCGGCCATCGGCGACCACGCCCCGGTCTCCGGGTCGAACGTGGCGCACGGCGAGTTGGCCTGCTGGATCCCGCCGCAGACGAACACGCCGCCGTCAGGCAGCAGGACCGCGCTGGCCAGGCTGCGGTGCTGGCCGTCCGGGAACGCCAGCGGCGGCCCCCAGTCCGTGGCGGGCGACAGCGACGCCACGTCGACCAGCTCGTACGTGTGGTTGGTGGAGATGTCGGCGCCACCGACCACCATGACCTGCGCGTACGGCGCGCTCCTGCGCAGCAGCAGCACGGACATGCCCTTGGTCCGGTCGGGCTCGGCCGGGCTGAACGGCGCGGTGTCGGCCCACACGCCCGTGGTCGGTCCGGTCAGCGTGAAGTACGACGACTGGTCGTCGCTGCCACCCGGGTAGGGACCGCCGCCGGGCCCGGCGCTGCCCCAGCCCGTACGCGAGTAGAAGACCGCACGGTTGGGCAGCAGGTGCAGCCCCGGGTAGAGGTACGGGAACGTCTTGGTGTCCCCCGACGACAGCGGCGTGAAGTCGTCCGTGCTCTCGTCGTAGATGTCCATCTGGCCGTGCCCGTGCCCGCACACCACCAGGACCCGGCCGGGCTCACCGCCGAGCGAGACCGCGGTCGGGTACCACCGGGAGTCCGACATCGGCCCGGCCGTCCTCGCCCACGCCCGGGTCTGCGGGTCGAACGTGTAGCCCCACCTGGCGAGGGCGTTGTGACCATAGCCGCCGCCGCCCACGGACAGCAGCCTGCCGTCCGAGAGGAACACGTGGTGCCCGCACAGCTGCGAGTAGCCACCCGGCATCAGGTGCGGCTGGTTGGCCGGGTCCTCGAACGTCGCCGGGGAGGTGTCCTGCGGGTCCCACAGCAGCGTCGTCTCGTCGGCCGTGATGAACAGGACCTTCCCCGTACGCAGCAGCGCCGCGTGGACGACCCCGTCATAGCCGCCGGGGCCCCGACGGGGAACCGGCTGCGGGAAGACCCGCCACTCGCCATAGGACGTGCTGCCGAAGTGGCGGGTCAGCAGCGCAAGCGCCGGGATGTCCAGCACCCCCGCGTCGGTGACCTCCCGCAGGTGCCGCAGCCCGAGCGGGAACTCGCGGTCCCGAAGCTCGACGACCCGCCGGGCCACCTCCGCCTCCAGCAGGGCCCGGCGCCGCGGCCGGCCCGCATCCCCGTCGTCATGGCCGCCACCCTCGCCCACGATGGCGACCTTCTCCGCCATCAGGTCCTCAGGGCGCGTGGCGGCGTTGATGAAGCTGAGGATCCTGCGGTGGGTGGGAGCGTCGATGCCCCCGTTGCGCGCGCCGTCATCGGCCCGGCGCATCTCGGCCGCCGTGGCCTCAGTCATGGAACCAGTCATCTTTCGAGCTCCTCCCCCGTGTCTGGCAAGCGCTGCCCCTACCGTGAGCCGCGCCCTGAGCTGTGCCGCCTCGGCCGGTGGCGGGCCGGCGTGGCCGGCTGCCTGCTCTGGGGGGAGGGCAGGTCCGCGACGCGCAGTGCGCCGGCGCCCGTGACGGTCCGACACCGCCGTGGCTCATGCCTTCCCAGTGCAGCACTGCGCCGCCTACGCGGACAGTCGGATGTACGACTGCACCAGTCCGGATAGCGGCCAGGCTGCGCATTTTCGCCAATAGCTGCCCAAGCCTCATCACCACGAAGGAACTCACCGTCACCGGCACCGGCGAACCGCTTACCCACGTGGAGATCCGCAGCGCGACGGGCGACCTGACCGGCCGCACCGACACCAGCGCCGACGGGGTCTGGTTCTACACCTTCGTACGCCGGGCGGGAGGCGACGCCCTGAGCGGCGCGCTGGCCGCTGGCGGGCGAGCGCCGGCCGACCAGGTCAACGGGGCGTAGGCCAACGGGACCTACGTCCCATGGCCCGTTACCGACCGGCCCTGCCACCCGGGGACGGCGCGGCGACAGGTTGGCACTGGACGCCAACCCGCGAGCCCGAGGAGATGGCTGCGATGCCCCCACACTGTGACTCTCTTGACGGCCCGGTCGTCAACGCCGCCCGCCATGCCCTGGCGGCCGGCGACGTCGACCAGGTCCTGCCCTACGTACCGGCCACCGCCGAGGACGAGGTCCGCGCCGCGTTCGCCCGGGTGCTGCCGCTGCAGGCGGACGGCACCGCCGGCGCCGTGGCCCGCCAGTGGTTCTTCGAGACGGTGGTACGGCTGCACCGTGCCGGCGAAGGTGCCCCATACACCGGGCTCAAGCCGGCCGGCCTGGACGTCGGTCCGGTGATCCCGCTGGCCGAGAAGGCGGTCGAGTCCGGCGACGGGGAGGAGCTGTACCAGCTGCTCGCCGGCGACCTGCGCGACCAGCTCACCCACCGGCTGGCGCGGGTCACCCGGCTGGCCGCGGCCAGGGACGCCTCGGTGGCCGCGGCACGCGAGCACGTGCAGGCGATGCTCGGCTTCCAGGTCTACGCCCACCACCTGCACCAGGCCCTGCACACCGACCCGCACGGCGGGCACGAGCACGGCTAGGAGCCGGACGGTGCCCCGCAGGCGCCGGCGGGCGTACGCCCGCGCCGGCAGCGGCCGGGGCCGCCCGCCCGGCTGGCTGTGGGCGCGGCGGGAGGCGGCGTTGTTCGCCGCGTTGTCGCTGCTGCTCCTGGCCGGCCTGGCTGCGGTGCTGGCCGGCGCGGGTCGGGTGGGGACGGGGCTGTGGGCCGCGGCGACCCTGCTGGGGCTCGCCTACTCGACGGTGTCGCTGGTCGTCGCCGTCCGGCGGCGCCAGCCCAGCGTCGACGTGATCGCGTGGCTGGCGCTGGCCGGTGCGCTGCTGGTCGGGGAGGAGCTCGCTGGCGCGGTGATCGCGCTCATGCTGGCCAGCGGTGTCCTGCTGGAGGCGCGGGCGGCCGAGCGGGCACGGCGTGAGCTGAGCCTGCTCGCGGCGCGGGCGCCGCGGACCGCCCGGCGGCAGGCGGCGGACGGTGTGGTGGAGGTGCCCGTCGCCGACGTGGTGCGCGGCGACCGGCTGCTGGTCGGGTCGGGCGAGATCGTGCCGGTCGACGGGCGGCTGCTCGGCCCCGCGGCGCTGGACGAGTCCGCGCTGACCGGCGAGCCCCTGCCGGTCGAGCGCCGCCCGGGCGAGGATGTCCGCAGCGGCGTGGTCAACGCCGGCCCACCGGTGGGGATGCTCGCCACGGCGACAGCGGCCGGCTCGACGTACGCGGGCGTGGTGCGCCTGGTGGAGCAGGCGCAGGCGGGTAGCGCCCGGTTCGTCCGCACCGCGGACCGGTTCGCCGTGGCCTTCGTACCGCTGACCCTGCTCCTGGCCGGTGCCGCCTGGATGCTCAGCGGCCAGCCCGTGCGCGCCGTCGCCGTGCTGGTCGTGGCGACCCCCTGCCCGCTGCTGCTGGCCGCTCCGATCGCCATCATGTCCGGGCTGTCCCGGGCGGCCCGCGCCGGGGTCGTCATCAAGGGCGGGTCGGCGCTGGAGCGGCTGGCCGCCGGCCGGGTGCTGCTGTTCGACAAGACCGGCACGCTGACCCGCGGCCAGCCGGTCCTCACCGACATCGTCACGGCCGGCGACCGGACGGACGCGGCGGAGCTGCTGCGGCTGGCGGCGTCCCTGGACCAGGTCTCCGCCCATGTCCTGGCCGGCGCCGTCGTCACCGCGGCCCGCGAGCGGGGGCTCGCGCTGGCCCTTCCCGAGCAGGTCCGCGAGGAGCACGGCCACGGCGTGGAGGGCGTCGTCGGCGGGCGGCGGGTGCGGCTGGGCAAGGCCTCCTGGGTGGTGGCCGGGCCCGCGCCGGCCTGGGTCCGCCACGCCCGCCGCCGCGCCGCCCTGGACGGCTCGTTGACCATCTTCGCCTCCGTCGACGGCGTCCCGGCCGGGTTGCTCCTGCTCGACGACCCGCTGCGCCCGGACGCCCCGCGCATGATCAGAGCCTTGCGGGCGGCGGGCATCACCCGGGTCGTCCTGGTCACCGGCGACCGCGCCGACACGGCCGAGACCGTGGGGCGCATCGTCGGCGTGGACGCCGTGCACACCGAGCGCGACCCCGCGGCCAAGCTCGCCGTCGTCCGGGAGGAGCAGGCCAAGGGCCGCACCATCATGGCCGGCGACGGCATCAACGACGCGCCCGCCCTGGCCGCCGCCGACGTCGGGGTGGCGCTGGCGGCCCGTGGCGCCACCGCCTCGGCCGAGGCGGCCGACGTGGTCCTCACCGTCGACCGGGTGGACGCCCTCGCCGACGCGATCCTCATCGCGCGCCGCGCCCGCCGCATCGCCTGGCGCGCCGTCTCCATCGGCATGGGGCTGTCTCTCGCCGCCATGACCGCCGCCGCGGCCGGCTGGCTCCCGCCGGCCGCCGGTGCCCTCCTTCAGGAGGTCATCGACGTGGCGGCCATCGGGATCGCGCTGGCCGCGCTGCTACCCGCCCGCGCGCACACGGTCGCCATGACGCCTACCGACGTCGCCACAGCGTGCCAGCTGCGCACCCAGCACAGCGCGGTACGCCCTCTCGTCGAGCAGGTGCGCACCGTGGCCGACGGGCTGACCGCCACCGGCTGCGACCTCGATCCGGTCCGCCGGCTGCTCGACCGGCTGGAGCGCGAGCTGCTGCCGCACGAGCGGGCCGAGGAGGCGGAGCTCCTGCCGATCATGGCCAAGGCGCTCGGCAGCGCGGACGCCACCGCGGCGCTCAGCCGTACCCATGCCGAGATCGAGCACCAGGTGGGCCGCCTGCGCCGCGTCCTCGATGACCTGCCCGCCACCGCGGACGCCGACGACGTCATCGACCTGCGGCGCCTCCTCTACGGCCTGTACGCCATCGTCCGGCTGCACAATGCGCAGGAGGACGAGGACGCCTTCAGCCTGATCCCCGAACCGGTGCCCCGGTGACCTTCGACCCTGTACCTGGGGGCGCTCATGTTCGAAGCTGGCCTGGTCGGGGAATGCCCGCTAGAGAGGAAGCCATGACCCCAACCGGGCCACCTGACCGTGTCGTCGAGCCGGATGGTAACGAGGAGGCGGAGCTGATGGAGGCGGGCGATGTCGTGGTCGGCGTGGACGGCTCCGGGCCCAGCCGGGAGGCGCTGCGCTGGGCCGCCGAGGAGGCCCGCCGCAGCGGTGGGCAGGTGCATGTCGTGGTCGCCTACGCCGACCAGGCCGGCGCGGGAGCGCCGCCGCCCACCGCGGGTGTGCCACACCTGACGCACGCGCAGGCCGCCGCGGTCGTGGACGAGGCGGTGGCCGAGGTACGCACGGCTGCGCCCGGCACCGGTGCCGTCGGCACGGCGGTGCCCGGCGCTGCGGCCGCCGCGCTGCTCAACGCCGCCGAGAAGGCACGGCTGGTCGTGGTGGGCCACCGCGGCCAGGGCGGCTTCGCCAGCCTGCCTCTCGGCTCGGTCAGCCTGCGGATCGCCACCCACGCCCCCTGCCCGGTGGCGGTGGTGCGCGGCGAGGCCCGGCCAGCCGACCCGGTCGTGATGGCCGTCAACGGCTCGCGCTCGGCCACGCTGGTCATCCCGGAGGGCTTTGCGCAGGCCGCGGCGCGCGGCTGCGGCCTGGTGGCCGCGCGCGTGTTCCCCCGGACGACGGCGCGTTACGACCGCGAGGAGCGGCGCGCCGAGCTGGTCGGGTCCGTCGCCCCGTGGCGCCGCCACTATCCGCAGGTGGCCGTGGAGTACGTGCTGCTCGAGGGATCCCCCACCGGGTACCTGACCCACCTGTCCTACCGGGCCCAGCTGATCGTGCTCGGCAGCCGCGGCTCGCACGGGTTCACCGGGCTGCTGCTCGGCTCGACCACCCAGCACCTGATCCACAACTCCGGCTGCCCGGTGCTCATCGCCCGGGCCCGGCACCACGGCTGAGGGGGTCGCGAGCGGTCACCACACCCGGGCGGGGTCGTGCGGCGGGCAGGCCAGGGCGTAGCTCAGCACGTCGGAGAGCGTTGCCGTGGCCACGGCAACGCCGAAGTCGGCCGCACCGTAGTAGAGCCGTAGCTGGTCGGTGGCCCTGTCGTGCACGAGCCCGGTCGGGAACACCACGTTGGGGGCGTTGCCGGAGACCTCGTAGCCCGCCTCCGGGGAGAGGATCCAGTCGTCGCTGCGGCGCAGCACGACGGCCGGGTTCTCGGCGTCGAGCAGCACCAGCCCCATCCGGTAGACCAAGCCGTCGACGACCCACTTCACCCCGTGGTAGAAGCCCAGCCAGCCGTGCGGCGTCTCCAGCGGCGGTGGGCCCATGCCCACCCGGACCGAGTCCCACCACACCCCCGGCCGGGCCGCGAGCACCGGCTCGGGGCTGGTCCAGGACCGCAGGTCGTGCGAGCGCGACAGCCACACGTCGGCCCGGCCGGACAGCCGCGACACCGGCCGGTGGAACAGCACGTACTCGCCGCCGATGTGCCGGGAC
>DASSUC010000164.1:0-10377 GCA_035707405.1 Micromonosporaceae bacterium
CCTCGGCCGGGCGCTCCTCGCTGCCCTGCTCGATCATGCCGACGGTGCGCCGCACGCTGTCCGCGGTCAGTGTCTCGCCTTTCTCGATCAGCTCAAGCAGCTCGGTGAAGATGCGCGCGCTCAGCGCGTTGTCGGCCGGAGACCCGGTGATGGTGATCTCATTGCCACGCACGTGGATGTCGCTCGCGACGGCGCGCTCGACCAGTCTCAACAGCTCGTCGCCGGCACCGAGGAGGTTGACCATCAGCTGCGGGTCCGGGACTGTGATCTTGGTGGTCACCCGGGCTGGCGCGCCGGGAGGTGGACTGTCGGTCATAGTGCGGCCCGCCAGGGCCTTCCGCCACCTGCTTCCGCTTCCGTGCCGCGCCGGACAGTAGGCCCAACGCGAGGCCGATGAGGTCCTCCCATGGTATCGGCTACCGCTGGAGAATGACCCGACACGCCGCGCGACCTACCCTGCGTCACCCGGTGGCGCACTGGCCCAGGCCCCGGAGAAGGTCTCCTGGGTACGGGTGAACCGGTACGTCGCCCAGTGCATGCGTACCACGGCCCCGGTCTGCGGGTCCCGGGTGAGCCGCAGCAGCTCGCCGGCCTCCCGCCCGGAGACGGTACGCAGCAGGTCCGGCTCCACCTGCGCGAAGACCGACGGTGGCCGGTCGGCCGGGTGGTTGGCACCGCGCGCCTGCAAGGCGCCGTCGTGCCAGGAGAAGACGAACTCGAACCCCTCGCTCCACCAGCGGCCGAGCACCGGGCGCAGCTCCGGCGGCGCCGGCGGGCCCGGCCGCCACGGGGTGACCTCGGCCGGGTCGTGCTCGACCGCCGCGGCCAGCAGCTGGTGCGGCAGCTCCAGGGTCGCGTCCGCAGTGCCGGACGAGCCGAGCACGGCCACGCCGCAGGCGGCCGGGGTGCCGGGGCCGCCACGGCGGCCGTAGACGCCGGCGAGGAACCCGGGCATCGCCCCGTCGTGCCCGACGTGGACCACCCGCCCGGGCTGCGGCACCATGATCAGCCCGAGCCCGTACCCGACGCTCCACAGCGCCTCGTCGGTCACCGTGAGCGGCCAGCGCATCTCCTCCAGCGTCCCGGCGGCCAGCACCTTGCCGCCCGGGTCCACGGCCGCCGGGTCGGCCAGGAACGCGGCCCAGCGGGCCATGTCGGCCGCGGTGCTCCACAGCTGGCCGGCCGGGGCCACCGCGCCGAAGTCCGTTGACGGCTCCGGCACCACGTGGTCGGAGTACGCGTCCACCAGGTAGCCGGTGGTGGCCCGCCCGGTCGGCGCCACGGTGGTGCCGGCCAGCGCCAGCGGGTCCAGCACCCGGTCGACCAGCACCTCCGCCCACGTGCCGCCGCGCAGCCGGCCGACCAGGTGGCCCAGCAGCGCCACGCCCAGGTTGGAGTAGTGGAAGCGGCGGGCCGGCGGCAGCACCCGCTCAGCCCGGTCCAGCTCGGCGAGCAGCCGGGGGGCGTCGGGCGCGTCCAGGGTGTCCCACACGTCGCCGTACGGCTCGCGTTGCAGGCCGGAGGTGTGCGACAGCAGCCGGCGTACCGGCAGCTCACCGTGCGCCGGCAGGTCCAGGTGCGCGCCGACCGGGTCGTCCAGCTCCAGCAGGCCCTCGTCCCGGCACTGCATGACCAGGACCGCGGTGAACGTCTTCGTCACCGAGCCGATGCGGAACTGCGCGGCCGGATCGGCGCCGCCGACCTGCAACGTCCAGAGTGGACGGTCAGCCCGGTGCAGCGCCACCGAGAGGGCGGGCACCCGGGCGTCGGCCTGGGTACGCCGCACCATCCGCTCGTAGTGGCGGTGCGCCTCCACGCTCACCGCGCCAGCATCGGGCCGAGCGGCGCGCCGCCCAGCACGTGCGCGTGGACGTGGAAGACGTCCTGGCCGGCGTACGAGCCGGTGTTGAAGATCGCGCGGAAGCCGTCCGTGCCCAGCCCCTCCGCCTTGGCCACCGCGGCGACCGTGGCCAGCACCTCGCCGGCGAGCGCCGGGTCGGCTCCGGCCAGCGCGGGCAGGTCCTCGTGGTGGGCCCTGGGTATGACCAGCACGTGCACCGGCGCCTGCGGCCTGATGTCGCGGAAGGCCAGCGTGGTGGCCGTCTGGTGGACGACCGTGGCGGGGATCTCGCCGGCGGCTATCCGGCAGAACAAGCAGTCACTCACGCCTGGCATGGTATGTGCCCATGGAGCGGAGCGGACGGGCGGTGCTGGTGACCGGGGCCTCGCGCGGGATCGGGCGGGCGGTGGCCGCGGCGTTCGCCGCCGCCGGGGACCGGGTGGCGATCCACCACCGCCGGTCGCCCGACCTCGCCGAGCAGCTGCGGGCCGCGCTGCCGGGGCAGGGGCACGCCGTGGTACGGGCCGACCTCGCCGACCCGGCGGCGGTCAAGGCCATGGTCGACGCGGCGGCGCAGGCGCTGGACGGGCTGGACGTGCTGGTGAACAACGCCGGCATCTACACGCCGCACCCGATCCTGGACAGCTCCTACGAGCAGTGGCAGCGCGAGTGGCGCCGGACGCTCGACACCAACCTGCTCGGCGCGGCGAACGCCACCTGGTGCGCGGTGCGGCACATGCGCCCGGGCGGGCGGATCGTCAACGTCTCGTCCCGGGGCGCCTTCCGCGGCGAGCCGGAGCAGCCGGCGTACGGCGCCAGCAAGGCCGGGCTCAACGCGATGGGCCAGTCGCTCGCGCTCGCCCTGGCCCCGTACGGCATCGCGGTGGCGACCGTGGCGCCCGGGTTCGTCGAGACGGACATGACCAACGAGCACCTCAAGCCGCCGCGCGGGGACGCGATCCGGGCGCAGAGCCCGTTTGGCCGGGTGGCCCGGCCGGAGGAGATCGCCGCCGCGGTGCTGTGGCTCGCCTCGCCCGAGGCCGAGTGGGCCTCCGGCGCGATCCTCGACCTCAACGGCGCCTCATATCTACGCAGCTGAGCAGGTGTGGCCCTACCAGCGGCCGAGGCGGGCGGAGAGCACCGCCAGCGCCGCGACGCCGGCCGTGGAGGTGCGCAGCACCGTCTCCCCCAGGCGTACCGGGATGGCGCCGGCCTGGATGAAGGACGCCAGCTCCTCGGGGGTGACCCCGCCCTCCGGCCCGACCACGAGCACCACCTCCCCGGCTGCCGGCAGCGCCACCCCAGCCAGCCGGGCGTCGGCCTCCTCGTGCAGCACGAACCCTGCCGCGGCGGCGCCCAGCCGCTGTGCCACCTGAGCTGTCGTCTCGGCCGGGCACACCTGCGGCAGCCAGGCGCGCCGGGCCTGCTTGGCCGCCTCCCGGGCAGTTGCACACCAGCGCGCATGGGCCCGGTCACCCCGCTCGCCGCGCCACTGCGCCACCGAGCGGGCCGCCGCCCAGGGCACCACGGCGTCCACCCCGACCTCGGTCATCGCCTGCACCGCCAGCTCGCCCCGCTCGCCCTTGGCGATGCCCTGCACGACCACGAGGCACGGGTCGGGCGGCTGCGCGTACCAGCGGGAGAGCAGGCACAGCTCGAGGCTGCCGCGGCCGGCGGCGGTGACCCGGGCGCGCGCCGTGCCGCCATGCCCGTCGCCGAGGAGCAGCTCCTGGCCAGCGCGCAGCCGCAGCACATCTGCCGCGTGGTGCCCCTCCGGCCCGTCCAGCACGCACCGCTCACCCGGCGGCAGCGACCCGACCAGGAACAGCGGGACGGTCACTGGCCGTTGAACGCGTCCCGCATGCGCGAGAAGAAGCCGCCCTGCTTGGACAGCTCGGCCACCTCTTCCCCGCGCAGCCGGGCGAAGTCGCGCAGCATCCGCTCCTGGTCGGCGTCGAGCCTGGTCGGCGTGCGCACGTCGAGGTGCACGTAGAGGTCGCCCCGGCCGACGCCGCGCAGGTGCGGCACGCCCTTGCCCCGGATGCGCAGCGTCGAGCCGGGCTGGGTGCCGGCCCGTACGTCGAGATGCTCCTCGCCGTCGAGGGTCTTGATGGTCAGCCGGGTGCCGAGCGCGGCGGCGGTCATCGGCACGGTGACCCGGCAGTGCAGGTCGTCGTCCTTGCGGGAGTAGACGTCGTGCGGCCGCTCGTGGATCTCCACGTAGAGGTCGCCGGGCGGTCCGCCGCCCGGCCCCACCTCACCCTGCTGGGCGAGGCGGATGCGCATGCCGTCCTCCACGCCCGGCGGGATCTTCACGGTCAGGTTGCGCCGGGTGCGCACGCGGCCCTCCCCGCCGCAGGTGGGGCAGTGGTGCGCGATGATCGTGCCGTGGCCCTGGCAGGCCGCGCACGGGCGGGAGGAGACGACCTGGCCGAGGAACGTGCGCTGCACCGCCTGCACCTCGCCCCGGCCACCGCACACGTCGCAGGTGGTCGGGTGGGTGCCCGCGGCCGTGCCGGCACCGGTGCACGTGGTGCACAGCACGGCCGTGTCCACGGTGATCGGCGCCTCCACGCCGAACGCGGTCTCGTGCAGGTCGAGGTCGAGGCGGAGGATCGCGTCGGCACCCGGGCGCATCCGGGGCCTCGGCCCACGGGCCGAGGCGGTGCCGAAGAAGGCGTCCATGATGTCCTGGAAGCCGACGAAGGGTCCGCCGGGCCCGGGACCGGCGCCCGAGGGGGCGAGCGGGTCGCCGCCGAGGTCGACGATCTCCCGCTTGGCCGGGTCGGACAGGACCTCGTACGCGGCGTTGATGTCCTTGAACTTCTCCTGCGCCGCCGGATCCGGGTTCACGTCCGGGTGGTACTGGCGGGCAAGCTTGCGGTAAGCGCGCTTGATGTGCTCCGCGGAGGCGTCCCGGCGTACCCCGAGAATCGCGTAGTAGTCCTTGGCCACTGCGTCCCGTGTCCTCATTGTCCTTGTCGCGCCCGTCAGTCAGGTCAGTTCTGTGCCAGTCAGTTCTGTGCCAGGTCAGTTCTGTGCCAGCAGGTCGCCGAGGTAGCGTGCCACGGCGCGGACGCTGGCGATTGTGCTGGGGTAGTCCATCCGGGTGGGACCCAGCACGCCCATCCCCCCGACAACCGTGGTGCCCGGCCCGTAGCCGGTGCTCACCACCGAGGCGGAGCGCAGGTCCTCGATCTCGTTCTCGTCACCGATCCGCACGTTGAGTGTGCCTCCACTCACCTCACCGAACAGCTTGAGCAGGATGACCTCCTCCTCCAGCGCCTCCAGGATCGGGCGCAGCGAGCCCTGGAAGTCCAGCATGCCCCCGCGCGCAAGGTTGGCGGTGCCGGCCAGCGCCATGCGCTCCTCGGAGCGCTCGACCAGCGTCTCCAGGAGCACGGTGGCGAGCGCGGTCATGGCCGGACGCAGCGGCGTGGCGGTCTCCTCCACCATCGCCTGCACCAGCGGTGGGGTGTCGACCAGCCGGTGGCCGCCGAGCCTCTCGTTGATCTTCCGGCGCAGGCTGGTCACCGCCTCCGCGCCGAGCGGCCCGGGCAGCTCCACGAGCCGCTGCTCGACCCGGCCGGTATCGGTGATCATCACGAGCAGCAGCCGGGTGGCCGAGAGCGGGACCAGCTCCAGGTGGCGCACTGAGGAGCGGGACAGGCGCGGGTACTGCACGATCGCGACCTGCCGGGTCAGCTGCGCGAGCAGGCGGACCGTGCGGTGCACCACGTCGTCGAGGTCCACGGCGCCGATGAGGAACCGCTCGATCGCCCGGCGCTCGGCCGGCGAGAGCGGCTTGACCCGGGACAGCTTGTCGACGAAGAGGCGGTAGCCGCGGTCGGTGGGGACCCGGCCGGCGCTGGTGTGCGGCTGGCGGATGTAGCCCTCGTCCTCCAGCACGGCCATGTCGTTGCGCACCGTGGCCGGGGAGACGCCGAGGTGGTGGCGCTCGACCAGGGCCTTGCTGCCAACCGGCTCCTGCGTGGCCACGTAGTCCTCGACGATGGCGCGCAGCACGTCCAGCTTGCGGTCATCGAGGGGCATGGCTCACCTCCCTGGCACCCGTGGCAGCCTCCTGGCACTCGGCGGCGGCGAGTGCCAGTCTACGACGGCCGTCCAGGGCAAGGCGATGATCCGCGAGCTGGTTCACCAGTTATGTCGGGTACGCCCTAACTGACGGCCGGGGCGGGCCCGGTCGGTGCAGGGACCGGTTTCGACCGGGTTGATCGGTACGCCTAACGTGACCTGCATGACAGAAGCACCTCGTCCACCCGGGGACGACCCGTACCGGCCGCCGGCCGACCCGACGTCCCCGCCTGCACCCCCCGGGTCGTACTCGATGCCGGGCGAGGAGCCCACCTACCGGTACCCACCCCCCTCGTCAGGGCCGCCGTCCTCGGGTCCGCCGGGTCCGGGCGGATACGCCCCGCCGCCCCAGGGTGGATATCCTCCGCCGCCTCCGGGCGGTTACCCCCCGCCCGGCCCGGGTGGGTACGGCCCACCGGCCGGGTACGGCCCGCCGGGTGGCTACCAGCCGGGCTACCCGGGCGGAGCCCCGGTGGCCGGCTACGCCAACAACGACGAGCGGACCTGGGCCCTCGTCGCCCACTTCGGCGGCGCGCTCGGGGCGCTGCTCGGCGCCGGCACCGGCGGCTGGGTGGCCCCGCTCGTGGCGCTGCTGGCCAAGGGCAACATGTCGCCGACCGTACGCGCGCACTCGGTGGCGGCCCTCAACTTCCAGATCACCATGACGATCGCGGCGATCATCGGCTGGACGATCGGCTGCCTCCTGCTCTTCATCCCCGGCGTCGTGGTGATGGTCATCGCGATCGTCTTCGGCATCCTCGGCGGCGTGCGCGCCAACGAGGGCCAGCTCTACCGCTACCCGATGACGATCAACATGGTGAAGTGACCCGAGCACGCGGGGTCTGGCGGTGTGCCGGGCCCCGCACCGTGACGCCCGCCCGGGTGCGCCCGGGCGGGCGTCACGGCAGCAGCTCCCGCACCACCGCGTCGGCGAGCAGGCGCCCGCGCAGGGTCAGCACCGCCCGCCCGGCCGCGTAGGGCGCCGGCGCCAGCAGCCCGGTGGTGAGAGCACGCTCCGCGCTGGCCTGTCCCGCCGCGTCCAGAGTGGACAGCGCCAGCCCGCCGGCCAGGCGCAGCCGCAGCATCACGTCCTCGGTATGCCGCTCCGCCCCGGTCAGCAGCTCCCGGGCCTGCCCGGGTGACCTGCCTGCGGCCAGCCGCTGGGCGTACGCCGCCGGGTGCCGGACGTTCCACCAGCGCACGCCGCCGACGTGGCTGTGCGCCCCCGGCCCCAGGCCCCACCAGTCGCCGCCGGTCCAGTAGAGCAGGTTGTGCCGGCAGCGCCCGGCCGGGCCGCGGGCCCAGTTCGACACCTCGTACCAGGCCAGGCCGGCGCCCGACAGCGCGGCGTCGGCGGCCAGGTAGCGGTCGGCGGCGACGTCGTCGGACGGGTACGCCAGCTCGCCGCGGCGCATCCGCGCCGCGAGCCGGGTCCCGTCCTCCACGACCAGGGCGTACGCGCTCACGTGGTCCACCCCGGCCCGGACGGCCGCGGCCAGCGAGGCGGCGAAGTCCTGCGCGGTCTCCCCCGGCGTGCCGTAGATGAGGTCCAGGTTGACGTGGGCGAACCCGGCCTCGCGGGCCTGCTCGGCAGCGACGGCCGCGCGCCCCGGCGTGTGCTGCCGGTCGAGGACGGCGAGCACGTGCGGGGCTGCCGACTGCATGCCCAGCGACACCCGGGTGAAGCCGGCCTGGCGCAGGCGCCGCAGCGAGGCGAGGTCCACCGACTCCGGGTTCGCCTCGGTCGTCACCTCGGCGCCGGCGGCGAGCCCGAAGGCCTTGTCCACCGCGGCCAGGATGCGGGCCAGGTCGTCGGGCGGGAGCAGGGTCGGCGTGCCGCCGCCGAAGAAGACCGTCTCGACCGCCGGCGCGGCGCCGTCCAGCACCCGGGCGGCCAGGTCCAGCTCGGCCAGGACCGCCTCCAGGTACGCCGCCCGGCTCGCGCCGGCCGCACCGCCCAGCTCGGCCGGGGTGTACGTGTTGAAGTCGCAGTAGCCGCAGCGGCTCGCGCAGAACGGCACGTGCACGTACACGCCGAAGCCCCGGGCGCCGGCCGCGCCGCGCGCGTGCTCGGGCAGGGACCCGTCGGCCGGTACGGGAGCCCCTTCGGGGAGTGCGCCGGGCATGGCACCCAGTCTGCCCGGTGGGGTGTCCGGCCGGCCGGGGTTGTCTAGTCTGCCGGAATGACGGCCACGACCGAACAGCTTGTCCGCACCGCGGCCAGCCGCGGCGTGGCAACGCTCACGCTGGACAGCCCGCACAACCGCAACGCGCTCTCCGGTGCGCTGCTCACCCAGCTGCTCGCGGCGCTGGCCGCGGTGACCGGTGACGACACCGTACGGGTCATCGTGCTCACGCACACCGGACCGGTCTTCTGCGCCGGTGCCGACCTGAAGGAGACCGCGGCGGCGGTCGCCTCCGGCCAGCTCCCGGCCGCGCGCCTCGGTGACGTGCTGGCGGCGCTCGTGGAGTGCCCCAAGCCGGTGGTCGCGCGGGTCGCCGGACCGGCCCGGGCCGGCGGGATCGGGCTGGTCGCCGCCGCAGACATCGCGGTGTGCGCGTACGACGCGACGTTCGGGTTCTCCGAGGTGCGGCTGGGCGTGATCCCGGCGGTGATCTCGGCGACCGTGCTGCCCCGGCTCACCCCCCGGGCGGCGGCCGAGCTCTTCCTGACCGGGGAGACCTTTGACGGGGCGCGGGCCGCCCAGGTGGGGCTGGTGACGGCGGCGGTGCCGGCGCAGGAGCTAGACGCCGAGGTCGAGCGGTACTGCGCCGCCCTGGTGCGTGGGGCGCCCGGCGCGCTCGCCGGAGCCAAGCAGCTCCTGCGCCGCCGGCCGCCCGGTGAGCTGAGGGCCGGTGAGCTGCCGCCGGGCGACCGGCCGGCCGGCGGGCTGCGGGCCGAGCTGGCCGCGCTCACCGAGCTGTCGACCGGCTACTTCCGCTCCGATGAGGGGCGGGAGGGGATCGCGGCGTTCTGGGCGAAACGGGACCCGGCATGGGTGCCCCGGGATGAGCCGGACCCCGCTGCGGCGTCCGGGCCGTGAGCACGACACGCGGCGTGGGCGTTGACCGCGCCTGCGTACTGTGGACTGCGACACATCGGACGAGTGGAGGCGGGAGTGCGGATCCGGACACTGCTCGGCGTCGTCCTGGTGCTGGCGCTGGTGGCCGGGCTCGGCATCTTCCTCGGGCTGCGCACGGGGAGCGTGAAGCTGCCGGCTCCGCGGTCGCGCGCCTGCACGGTCCAGGCGGAGGGCACGGTCAGCCTCGACTGGGAGCAGATGGCCAACTCGGCGACGATCGCCGCGGTGGGCATCCGCCGGGGCCTGCCCGAGCGGGCCGTGGTGGTCGCGCTCGCCACCGCGTTGCAGGAGTCGAAGCTGCGCAACCTGGCCGGCGGTGACCGCGACTCGATCGGCCTGTTCCAGCAGCGCCCGAGCCAGGGCTGGGGCACGCCGGAGCAGATCCGGGACCCGCGGTACTCGGCCGGCCGCTTCTACACCGCGCTGCTGCGGGTGCGCGGCTGGCAGCAGATGCGGGTGACCGACGCGGCACAGGCGGTGCAGCGCAGCGCCTACCCACAGGCGTACGAGCGGTGGGCGGACGAGTCGGCGGTGCTCACCACCGCGCTGCTAGGTCATGCGAGCGGGGCGGTGGCCTGCTCGCTGCCGGACCCGGCGCTGCGCGGCGAGGCCGCGGAGGCGGCGCTCGACAACCACCTCCAGCTCGACTGGGGAGATGCGACCGCGGCCTCGGGCGCCGGGCCGGAGCTGGCCCTGTCCGTCTCCGACGCCAGGACCGGCTGGCAGTACGCACACTGGCTGGTCTCCCATGCCGCGAATGTCGGCGTCATCCGGGTCGCCTTCGAGGACCGCGAGTGGACTGCGAAGAGCGGCACCTGGACCCGGGTGAAAGGGCCGTCGGCACCGCGGGTCGTCGCCGAGGTCCACGCTGGCAGCTGACCCTGCGGCGACTTTCCAGCTGCGGTGGAACGGACTGCCAAGCGAGTGACGGTTACTAATATATGAAGCTAGTTCTACATTGACTGAGCCAACTCGGCTGTTCTCGTTACGCACGGTGCGGAGCCCCCGAAACGGGGGCTCCGCAGACCGCGCCTGAGCGCTTAGGTGATGCTTCGCCGGCCGGCGAGCCCGACCGTGAGCGCGACGCCGAGCGCCGCGAGCGCAACCTGGATGAAGATCTCGATCCAGTCCACGCCTGCGGTCTCGACCACGCCCGCCGCACGGGCGATGGCGCTGCCGAGCAGCGCCGCGCCGACGCCGATCAGCATGGTCAGCCACATCGGGATGTTCTGGCGGCCGGGTACGACCAACCGCCCCAGAGCGCCGACGATCAGGCCGATGATGAGCGCCGAGATAATACCGGTGACGGTCACGGCCCCTCCTTCGGGATTTCGGAACGGACGATCGCACTTATGCCCG
>DASSUC010000165.1:0-3565 GCA_035707405.1 Micromonosporaceae bacterium
GTTGAAGCGGCAGATGTTCGGCCGCGCCAAGCTCGATCTGCTCCGTAAACGGGTACTCCTCGCCCCGTAAGCGGCTGGACCAGGGGCCAACCTCGATCAACAAAAGTGAGCCAGAACCAAATTTCGGCCGCCGTTGACACGCTGCTGCCTCGACGATCCCGAGGCCGCTCCATGCGGGCGCTGTGACACGTGCGCCGGCCCGTTCTTGCCCGATACCGTTTCCGCAGCAGCCCTGGCCTCGGCACAGGCCCACGTCAGCCGCGTAGGTGTTGGAATCACCCCGCGCCGTCAATGGCCAACCGGCCTACCCGCGATCGGGATTGCGCTGTCCGGACGGATTCCCGAGGACGAGCGGCCGCTCGCCGGTCGGGCGCTGGCACGCCTAACCGACCTGGGCTGGGGTGCCCAGCTGCGCACGCTGTGCGGCGACGATGTACCAGACGGGCCGCCATCTGAGCAGGTTCTCACCGGTGTCATCCGCACGCTCACCGCCTGGGCCAAAGGAGAGAACCGCTGGCCGGCCCGTCCCACCGGCATCATCGCAATCGGCTCGCGCAGCCGGGCCCAACTGATCAACGGACTCGCCCAGCACATCGCCCGAGTCGGGCGGCTGCCGCTACTCGGCGTACTGCCGCCGGTCACCGCCGACCGGGACGCGGGACGGGCCAACAGCGCCCGCCGGGTAGCTGCGCTGCACGACTCCTTCACCGTGCCCGAGCCAGTGGCCAGGGCCTGCCGCGAACTGACCGGGCCGGTCCTGCTCATCGATGATCTCATCGTGTCCGGTTGGACGATGGCGCTCGCCGCGCGAGCCCTACGTCGGGCCGGTGTCCGCGGCGTGCTCCCCTTCGCGCTCGCCGTCACCGCCTAACGCCCATCCAGCTCGGGGTGACGCTTACCTGAACCCGTCCGAGCAGGTCAACGAGCTGCGGATAGTGGACCCCAGCTTGCCTCATCCTAGCCCGACTGTCCTGGCTAGCGGGATTTCTGTCGCGTTCGCCCTGGTCAAACACCGATTTGGGGGTATGACCTAAAAGTTCACACGTAGCCGATCATGAAATACTCGCGTTCCGGCTCTTCGTTCGACCACACCGTCGTGACCTGGCGCGAGTGTTGCGGCTCCGAATGGCGACTAGGTCATACGCTTCTAGCCATCCGAAACTGGCGCTGAACAGCCAAAACCCGATTCAAGATCCAGTTATCCAGGACACTCGGGCTAGGCGCCGGCCGACGAGCCCGATCTTGGTCCGGCTCGGACATCAAGATCTGTGATCTTTACTTTCGGGGATGCGGTCCAACTACAAGTCCGGCTGAGCGGCGATCCGTGCTGTGACGCACCGGCAGCCGGGTGACCTGTCGCTGGTGTGCTTACTCTCATTCGTATGGACATAGCGTCGCTGTCTGCTGTCGCTGGATCGTTGGCGGCTGTGGGCGCGACCTGCGTGGCGTGGTGGCAGGTTCGAATGCAACAGCGAACCCGCCAGAACGATCCGGCCGCTGGGCGAGACCGTGTGCCGCGACAGCTTCCAGCAGCTACAGCGCATTTCGCCGGCCGGACCGCGGGCCTGGCAGCGCTGGACTCACTCCTGCCCGGGATGGCTAAGAAACATGAGGTGACGGTGATTGCGGTAATCACCGGCCCCCCGGGCGTGGGCAAGACAGCGCTGGCAGTGCAGTGGGCACATCGGGTACGGCGACGCTTCACGGACGGCGATCTGTATGTAAATCTGCGCGGCTACGACATCGACCCGCCCGTGAGCCCGGATGAAGCCCTCGACGGGTTCCTCCGCGCGCTGTCGGTGCCGGTCGAGCGGATCCCGCCGACGGTAGACGGGAAGGCGGCGCTATATCGCACGCAGATACAGCGGCGGCGGATCCTGTTGATCCTTGACAACGCCTCCACCGCCGAACAAGTCCGTCCGCTGCTGCCCGACTCAACGGGTTGCGTGGTGGTGGTGACCAGCCGCAGCCGGCTGCCCAGCCTGACCGCCCGCAACGGTGCTCGGCAGATCAGCCTCGATCCGCTGTCCACGGCCGAAGCGACCAGCTTACTGCGCGAGATCATCGGCGCCGCACGGGTTGACGCCGAGCCGGGCGCGGCGCTCGATCTGGCTCGGCACTGTGGGTACCTTCCATTAGCGCTGCGGATCGCCGCTGACCGCGCTGCGGCCCGCCCGCACGTCAGGCTCGCTTACGTGTCGGGTGAGCTTGCCTGCGAGCAAGACCGACTAGACCTGCTTGCCACCATGGATAACGACGAAACCACCGCGATGCGGGCCGTTTTCGCTTGGTCCTTCCGGGAACTGCACGGCGAGGCCGCCCGGACCTTCCGTTTGCTTGGCCTGCACGCCGGACCGGACATCAGCGTTGCAGCTGCCGCCGCGCTCGCCGGCACTACAGCGGCGCGGGTACGTCCGCTGCTGGAGGCGTTGAACAGCGTGCACCTGCTCGAGCGCGCCGGGGAAAACCGGTACCGGCTACATGACCTGCTACGCGCCTACGCCGCCGAACGTGCCATCGCCGACGAGAACGACCACGACCGCGCCTCCGCGGTAGCCCGTGTACTCGCCTGGTATTTATATACTGCCACCGTCGCCGGACGCGTCCTCGACTGCGGACCCACCTTCGATTGCCAACCCCGCCAAGCGCTGCTCGGCTCGGCCGACACCGACAACGCGCCACCGACCTTCACCACCCACGAGCAGGCCCTAGCCTGGTTCAAGACGGACTGCGCCAACCTTGTGGCGGCCGTCGGTCAAGCATTCGATGCTGGCCAGTACGAGATCGCCTGGAAACTACCCTTCGCGCTTTCGCACTTTTTCGATGTGGACAAACCGTCGGCTGACTGGATCAGCGTCCACCGCATCGGCCTAGCCGCTGTCCGCCACCTGAACAACCAACGTGGCGAAGCCTGCATCTTGGCCGACCTCGCCGGTGTCTATCAGCATTTCCAGCAGTTCGATGAATCTCTGGACTGCCGCTTGCGCTCGCTTGTCATCTTCCGCGAGATTGGCGACCAATGGGGTGAGGCCTTGAGCTTGTGCTACCTCGGCCGTACTCACCATAGGCTCGGTGAACTCGACCATGCTGTTGGCCATCTACAGCGGAGCTTGGACATCTGGCAAGCACTCGGCAACCGGTCTGGTCAGGCGTTGGCGCTGAACATACTTGGTGGCATCCTTCGAGCACTTCAGCGGCACGACGAAGCCCTTGCGCACCATCAAAAGGCGCTCGCCATCTACCGCGAAACCGGCAACGCGCGCGGCGAAGGAGATATCCTTTACTACCTCGGTCTGACCTACGCTGCGCTTCAGCGACAGCGGGAAGCCATCGACTGCCTCCACCAAGCCGTTGCCATCTTCCGAGGCATCAACTCCCGACGTCTCAGGTTCCGATACAATGATGCCGAAGCCCTGTGCCTCCTCGGTGTCAAGGGCCATCTGAAAGTCACCGTTGGTGGCCACCGAATGTCCCCACCGGTGGCCATGTCAGGTCATGATCGACTCCTTGTTGTTCGGGTGCGGGCCTCCCGCATGCGAAACGACTCGCCTTCGGTGACCACGAC
>DASSUC010000166.1:0-3172 GCA_035707405.1 Micromonosporaceae bacterium
CACGGCCGCGGGCAAGAACCTGGTCGGCGCGTTCCACCCGCCCGCCGGTGTCCTCTGTGACCTGTCCACCCTGGACACGCTGCCGACCGCCGACCTGAGGGCGGGCCTGGCCGAGGTGGTCAAGTGCGGCTTCATCGCCGACCCGGCGGTGCTGGACCTCGTCGAGCGCGCCCCGGCCGCGGCGGTGGACCCGGCCGGGCCCGCCGTGCGCGAGCTGGTGGAGCGCGGGGTACGGGTCAAGGCCCGGGTGGTCGCCGCGGACCTGCGCGAGGCCGGGCCGCGGGAGGTGCTCAACTACGGGCACACGCTGGGCCACGCGATCGAGCGGGTCGAGGGGTACGGCTGGCGGCACGGCGACGCGGTGTCCGTGGGCCTGGTCTACGCCGCCGCGGTGTCCCGGCTCGCCGGCCGGCTCGACCCGGCCACGGCCGCCCGGCACCGGTCGGTGCTGGCGGCGCTGGGGCTGCCCACGGCGTACCGGCCGGACGCGTGGGACCGGCTGCGGGCGGTGATGCGGGTGGACAAGAAGTCCCGCGGCGCCCGCCTGCGCCTCGTCGTGCTGGACGGGCTCGCCCGGCCGTCCGTGCTCGACGGCCCGGACGAGGACCTGCTGCGGGCGGCGTACGCGGAGGTGGCTACGGCGTGAAGGTCTATGTGCTCAACGGGCCCAACCTGGGCCGGCTCGGCACCCGCCAGGTCGACGTCTACGGCCTGACGAGCTACGCCGAGCTCGCCGACCAGTGCCGGGAGAACGGCAAGCGGCTCGGGCTCGACATCGACGTCCGGCAGACCGACGCCGAGCACGAGCTGTTGGGGTGGCTGCACGAGGCGGCCGACGTGGGGGCGGCCGTGGTGCTGAACCCGGGTGCCTGGTCGCACTACTCCTACGCGGTCCGCGACGCGTGCGCGCTGCTGGGCGGTCCGCTCGTCGAGGTGCACCTGTCCAACATCCACGCACGGGAGGAGTTCCGGCACCACTCGGTGGTGTCGGCCGTGGCGACCGGTGTGATCTGCGGGCTCGGCGTGGACGGCTACCGGCTGGCGCTGGAGCACCTGGCCGGGCGGGTCACATCTCCTCCGTAGCGAGGTGGCGGTCACCCCCGTCGAGCCGGCCGGCCCAGAACCTGCGGTACGCGTCCAGCCAGGCGGTCGCCTCGCCCAGCGCCTCCGCGTGCAGCCGGCAGACCTGGCTGCGGCCGGACCTGGCGCGGCTGACCAGCCCGGCCCGCTCCAGCACCGCGATGTGCTTGCTGGTGGCCACCAGGGACATCGGCAGCGGGGCGGCGAGCTGGGTGACCGTGCGCGGGCCCATGGCCAGGCGGGCGACGATCGAGCGGCGGGTCGGGTCGGCGAGCGCGGCGAACGTCAGGTCCAATGGCGTCGAATAACCTTTAACCATGTGGTTAAGTGTTGTGCCGACCGCCGGTTCCTGTCAAAGGTGTGGGTAAACTTCCTGCGGCTTCGCATCAACCTCGTGGAAAGAGACCCGTACCCGTATGGCGACGACGAACGACCTCAAGAACGGCATGGTCCTCAACCTCGACGGCGGCCTCTGGTCGGTTGTGGAGTTCCAGCACGTCAAGCCCGGCAAGGGCGGGGCGTTCGTGCGCACCACGCTGAAGAACGTGCTCTCCGGAAAGGTCGTCGACAAGACGTTCAACGCCGGCACCAAGGTCGACACGGCAACGGTGGACAAGCGCACCATGCAGTTCCTCTACGCCGACGGCGGCGACTTCATCTTCATGGACCTCCAGTCGTACGACCAGATCCAGGTCCCCGCGGAGACCGTCGGCGACGGGGCGCACTACCTGCTGCCCGAGGCCGAGGTGACCGTGGCCACGCATGAGGGCGTGCCGCTCTACGTCGAGCTGCCCACCAGCGTCCTGCTGGAGGTCACCTACACCGAGCCCGGGCTGCAGGGCGACCGCTCGACCGGTGGCACCAAGCCGGCCACCGTGGAGACCGGCGCGACGGTGCAGGTGCCGCTCTTCATCTCCACCGGCGAGAAGATCAAGGTCGACACGCGCGACGGTCGCTACCTCGGCCGCGGCTGAGGCGGGACGGCTGATGGCGGAGGCGCCCAAGCAGCTGATGCCCGCCCGCCGCAAGGCGCGCAAGCGGGCACTGGACGTGCTCTACGAGGCGGACATCCGCGGCCTGCCCGTCCTCGACGTGCTGGAGGCATACGTGTCGCGGCTGCCCGTGCCGCGCCCGGAGCACCTGGCCTACGCGGTGACGCTGGTCCGCGGCGTGCAGGAGCACCGGGAACGCATCGACGAGCTGATCGCGAGCTACGCCGAGGGCTGGACCCTGGAGCGGATGCCTCCGGTCGACCGCAACCTGGCCCGGGTGGCCGTGTGGGAGCTGCTCTACGCCGACGACGTCGACGACCCGGTCGCCATCAGCGAGGCCGTCGAGCTGGCGCAGTCGCTGTCGACCGGCGAGTCGCCGCGTTTCCTCAACGGCCTGCTGGCCAGGATCGCCGAGTTCGCCACCCGCTGACCGCCTGTCCCGGTTGCTTGTCCCCCCGGACGGGAGGGCCTGTCCCCGGCCAGGAGCGCCTGCTCCTTGGCGAGGGCGCCCCGACCGGCGCCCTCGCCAAGGAGCCATCTCACGGCGAGGAGGCGAAGAACGCCCGCGGGTCGGCGATGAGAACCCCCTGCTCGGTCAGGCGTTCGACCAGACCGGAGGGGGACACGTCGTAGACGATCGCGAGTGCCCGCAGATCGTCCGCGCGGATGGACAGGACCCGGCCGTTGTAGTCCCCGCGCTGCTGCTGGATGGCGCGTGCGTACCGGGCAACGTAGTCCAGGTCGGTGTCCTTTGTGTCGTAGAGCCGCTCCAGATCGAGCACGATCTTGTTCGTCGACTCATGCCGGATGCCACTGCCATCAGGCAGCAGCTCCGCCACCGGCACCCGGTAGAACTCGGCAAGCTCGGCCAGCCGGGAGACGGTTACCGCGCGGTCACCTCGCTCATACGAGCCGACGACCACGGCCTTCCAGCGCCCGTTGGACTTCTCCTCCACACCCTGCAGGGACAGGCCCTGCTGCTGGCGGATGGAGCGCAACCGGGCGCCCAAGGACTTTGCGTACTCAGAGGGCATGCGGACTCCCGTGGGTTCCCCAGCGATCGCTACGGAGCGTGACGGTACGGGGCTCGGGTCAGATTG
>DASSUC010000167.1:0-7233 GCA_035707405.1 Micromonosporaceae bacterium
CGCCTGCTAGCAGGAGGTCCACTTCACCTCTTGCCAGGGCAATAACATTCCGGTAAAACCTTGGCTCAAGGATTAGACCTTTAGTCCCTGGCGCTGTTGACTGTCGTGACACAGACCACAGGAGGCATTGTGCGCGACGACCATCTACCTGGCGTGCTCGCCTACCAGAAGCGAGATGACAACGTGTCTCTGACCGTGGTCCGCAACCAGCTCAACACCAGGCACCCAACGGCCACCAGCCTTGCGGGGCGTGGCGACCGGGACCCGGACCAGGGCTAGGCATCTTCACGCGGGGGACAACACCACACACCGTCGCTGGGCCGGCAGTGCCCGCCCACGCCAGTTCGCGGGAGAGCAGCGATGCGAAAACACGTAACCCTTCAAGCGGTGGCCATGGCGGCCACCGCATTCGTCCTTGCGGCCTGCGGCTCCTCGCCCACCGCCTCCGGCGACGGGGCAGCCCGCGGCAACGACGCTGCGGCGAAGGCGGCCACCGCGCAGCAGGTCTACGACCGGATCAACGGCCTCACCGGCGACGAGCGCCAGAAGACGCTGGTCGAGCTCGCCGAGAAAGAAGGAAAGCTCTCGATCTACACCTCGAACACCGACATGGACAAGCTGGTCGAAGGGTTCGAGGACAAGTACGACATCGACGTGAGCGTCTACCGGGGCAACTCGGAGTCGGTGCTCCAGCGCATGCTCCAGGAGCACAAGGCGAACTACTTCGGCGTCGACTTCGTCGACACCAACGCCGGCGAGCTCAACATCATGAACTCCGAGGGCCTGTTCTACCCCTACAAGGGCGAGCTGCGCGACAAGGTGCGCAAGGAGGGCCAAGGGAACGGCTGGACCGCGTCGCGGTTCAACGTCTTCGTCGTCGGCTGGAACACCAACAAGGTCAAGGCTGGCCAGGAGCCGAAGTCCCTGGAGGAGCTGGCCGATCCCAAGTGGGCCGGCCAGATCTCCATGGAGGTCGGCGACGTCGACTGGTTCGCCGCCATGTACCGGTACTACCTTGACCACGGCAAGACCGAGGACCAGGTGCGCGAGCTGTTCAAGAAGATCGCGGCCAACTCGAAGGTCGCCAGGGGGCACACGGTGCAGGGCGAGCTGCTCTCCGCCGGCCAGTTCGGGATCACCGTCTCGTCGTACAGCCACACCATCGACAAGGCGGCGGACAAGGGCGCCCCGGTCAGCTGGCGACCCGCCGCAGGTAAGCCGATCCAGCCGGTGGTCGTACGCCCCAACGGGGTGGCCCTGGTGAAGACCGCGACCAACCCCGCGGCCGCGATGCTGTTCGCCGAGTGGGAGCTGACCGAGGGCCAGAAGATCCTCGAGGACGCGTTCCGCATCGGCGCCATCCCGAACAAGGCCGACCCGCTGGTCGGGCTCGAGGTCATCCCAGTGCCCGAGCAGGAGCTGCTCACCAACGCCAAGAAGTGGGACGACCTCTACGCGGAGATCATCCGGCTGGGTCAGGAGGTCAAGTGAAGACCGTAGCTGCGTTGCGGACCCTCGCCGCCGGGGTCGCGCTCGTCCTCGCCGCCAGCGCCTGTGGCGACTCGCCCACCGCCACCGACGAGGGTAAGAACACCGGCGGTGGACAGACGGCCGCGGAGAAGCTCTACGCCGAGGTCGCCGGCCTGACCGGCAAGGCGCGGCGGGACAAGCTGGTGAAGCTCGCCGAGGAGGAGGGCACGCTCGACCTCTACACCTCGTTCTCGAGCGAGGTCGCCGACGCGGTCGCCGAGGCCTTCATGGACACGTTCGACATCGACGTGAACGTGTACCGGGCCGGGTCGGAGACGGTCGTGCAGCGGATCATGCAGGAGCAGGACGCCCGGTACCACGGCAACGACGTGGTCGAGACCAACGCGACCGAGCTGTTCAAGCTCAACAACGCCGGCGTCCTGGCCCGGTACGAGGGCGAGCGGCGCAACATGGTGCCCGAGGCCGGCCGGTTCGACGGGTGGACCGCGACGCGGTTCAACCTGTTCGCGCCGAGCTGGAACACCAAGCTCGTGCCCGCCGGAGCGCAGCCGAAGTCCTGGGAGGAGCTGGCCGACCCGAAGTGGGACGGCAAGCTCTCCATGGAGGTCGCCGACTACGACTGGTACCTCACGCTGCACGGGTACTGGAAGAAGCAGGGCAAGAGCGACGCGGACATCGACAAGCTCTTCGCCGACATGGCGAGCGGAGCGAAGATCGTCAGGGGCCACACGGTGCAGGGCGAGCTGCTCTCCGCCGGCCAGTTCTCCGTCGTGGCGTCCAACTACACCTATATCGTCGAGCGCGCCAAGAAGAAGGGTGCACCGGTCGACTACGTGCCGTACGTGCAGCCGGTCATCGCCCGCCCCAACGGCATCGGCCTGATGAAGAACGCCAAGCACCCGGCCGCGGCCCTGCTCTTCGCGGACTGGCTCCTCGAGGAGGGGCAGAAGGTGCTCGTCGACGAGGGCCTGAGCCCGGCGATCGTCGAGGGCAACGACCCGCTCAAGGGCCTGCAGATCATCCCGGTCGACCTGAAGGCGCTGGTCGAGCAGGGTGAGGAGTGGAGCAAGCGGTACGAGAAGGTGATTGCCGGCGGCGAGAAGGTAGCGGACAAGTGAGGGGACGGGCGCGCGGCGCCGCAGACGGTGGCGCCGCGCGCCCTCACCTCGACGCCGTCATGCTCGCCTCCGAAGGAGGGGAGGGTGTGGCGGCCGAGTCGTCCGCAGCGCCGGCCACCGGGCCCACCGCAGTCGGGCGACGCCGGTGGTGGCCGCCGACCCCAAAAATGATCATTACGGTCGCGGTGGCCGGGGCGATCGGCTACCTCGCCCTGGTCCCGCTCTACTACCTGCTGTGGGGCACCTTCTTCGACGAGAAGGGCTTCACCCTGAGCGGCTTCGCCAGGGCGTACGGCGACGAGCGGATCGGCGAGATGATCGCGAACTCGCTGTGGTTCGCGGTCGGGTCGGCACTGCTCTCGCTGGTCGTCGGGACCGCGCTGGCGTACCTGAACGTGCGCACCGACGTACCGTTCAAGGCTCTGTTCTTCGCCGCGTCGGTGATCCCGCTGATCATCCCGGGGATCCTCTACACCATCTCCTGGATCTTCCTCGCCAGCCCGGAGATCGGCCTGCTCAACACGGTGCTCGAGCCGGTCTTCGGGGACGGGGTGCTGGATGTCTTCACGCTGTGGGGGATGGTCTGGGTCGAGGGGCTGCACCTGTCCCCGATCGTGTTCCTGCTGATGGCCGCGACGTTCCGGGCCATGGACCCGTCGCTGGAGGAGTCGGCGCTCATGTGCGGCGCCAGCCGGTGGCAGGTGTTCCGCAAGATCACCCTGCCACTGTCCCGGCCCGCGATCGTCGCCGCCGTGCTCATCATGACCGTGCGCAGCCTCGAAAGCTTCGAGGTCCCGGCCCTGCTCGGGCTGCAGAACGGCATCTACGTCTTCACCAGCCGCATCTACTTCGTCCTGCGCACCTACCCGCCCGACCTGGCCGCCGCCGGAGCGCTGGCGGTCGGGCTGCTGGTCCTGGCCATGATCGGCGTCGCCATCTCGAACCTCATCGGCAGGTCGGGAAGAACCTTCCAGACCGTCACCGGCAAGGGCTTCCGTCCCCACCCGATCGAGCTCGGCAGGTGGCGCCCGGTGATGGGGGCGGCGGTCATCGTCTACTTCGTCTTCACGGTCATCGCGCCGCTGCTGGTGCTCCTCTACACCTCGCTGCTGCGCTTCTACCAGCCGCCATCGGTGGACGCGTTCCGGACGATGTCGCTGGACAACTACCGCGAGCTGCTGCACCTGTCCCAGGCCATGACGGCGCTGAAGAACTCCCTCTACCTCGGCCTGGGCACGGCCACCCTGGTGATGGCGGCCATGGCGGTCGCCGCCTGGATCGTGGTGCGGTCGCGCATCCCGGGCCGCCAGATCGTCGACCAGCTGGCCTTCGTACCGCTGGTCGTGCCCGGTCTCGTGCTCGGCCTCGCCCTCTCCTTCGTCTACCTGCGTAGCCCGGTGCCGATCTACGGGACGATCTTCATCCTGCTGATCGCCTACTGCACGCGGTACATGCCGTACGGGATGCGCTACGCGGTCACGTCGATGCACCAGATCTCCTCCGAGCTGGAGGAGTCCGCCCAGGTCAGCGGCGCGAGCTGGGGGCAGACCTTCCGCCGGGTGCTGCTGCCGCTGCTGGCGCCCGGGCTGCTGGCCGGGTGGATCTACATCCTCGTCGTCTCGTTCCGGGAGCTGTCGAGCTCGATCCTGCTCTACAGCCCGGGGAGCGAGGTCCTGTCCATCCTCATCTTCGAGCAGTACGAGAACGGCCAGTTCACCGTGCTGTCGGCGCTCGGCGTGGTCATGGTGCTCGCCCTCGTCGTGCTTGTCACGCTCGCGTACAAGCTCGGCGCCAGGGTCGGGCTGCGCCAGGACTGAGCCGCGGGCCGTTACCGGGAGGGCAACATGCTCCGCGTTGACCACCTCGTCAAGACGTTCGACCCCGAGCGCCGGCGACGCCGCCAGCGCACTCTGGGTGAGGAGGACGGCCGGGTGTTCGCGGTCAACGACATCAGCTTCCAGGTCGCCGAAGGAGCGCTGTTCACGCTGCTCGGGCCGTCCGGCTGCGGTAAGACGACGACCCTGCGGTCCATCGCCGGGCTCGAGCGCCCCGACTCCGGCACGATCGAGGTCGGCGGCCGGGTCCTGTTCCGCGGCCGGGGCGGCGGGAAGGCGGTGAACGTCCCCGCGAACGAGCGGGGGCTGGGCATGGTCTTCCAGTCGTACGCGATCTGGCCGCACATGTCCGTCTTTGACAACGTCGCCTTCCCGTTGCAGGTGCGCCGGCGCGGCCAGCGACCCGGCCGGCGGGGGATCAGCGAGCGGGTGATGCGCGTGCTCGAGACGATGCAGCTCGCCGACCTCGCCCAGCGGTCGGCGACCAAGCTCTCCGGCGGGCAGCAGCAGCGGCTCGCCCTCGCCCGCGCGCTGGTCACCGAGCCGCCCCTGCTGCTGCTCGACGAGCCACTGTCCAACCTGGACGCCAAGCTGCGCGAGTCGCTGCGCTACGAGCTCAAGCGGCTCCAGCGCGAGCTCGGGATCACGTCGGTCTACGTCACCCACGACCAGACCGAGGCGCTGGTGCTCAGCACCTCGGTCGCCGTGATGCAGAGCGGCAACGTGATGCAGCTCGGCCGCCCCCGCGACATCTACGAGAACCCCAACTGCAGGTTCGTCGCCGAGTTCATCGGCACGTCCAACTTCATCAGCGGTCATGTCCTGGCGAAGGAGGGCGACCGGTACACCGTTGACACCGTTGACGGGCGGCTGGTGCTCGACTCGGCCGCGGCGCTGCCGGTCGGCGCCGACGTCATCGTCTCCATCCGGCCGGAGGCGGTGGAGATCGGCACCAGCTCGCGCGCCGGCGAGGTGCCGAACGAGTGGACCGGCACGGTGCTCACCAACGCCTTCCTCGGCGAGGCCGTCGACCACGTGGTCAGGATCGGTGGGCACGAGATCCGGGCCCGGGGCAACCCGGACGTGTCGATCGCGCCGGGGACCGCAGTCTACCTCTGGCTGGACCCCGGCAAGCTGGCGCTCGTGCCCGTGGGCTGAGGTGCCGGCGTGCCGCTGCCCGACGTCCTGCGCCACCGCGACTTCGACCTCTACTGGGCCGGGGTCGTGCTCTCGCAGGTCGGCACCCGCGGTGCCGTCGCCGCCAACCTCTACCAGGTGTACGAGCTCACCGGCTCCATCGCGTACACCGGGCTGGTCGGCGCCGGCCAGGCGGTGGCGCTGCTGGTGCTCAGCCCGCTCGGCGGCGCGTACGCCGACCGGGTCGACCGCCGCCGCCTGCTCCAGGTGACGCAGGGCGTCGCCATGCTCGTGGCGGTGGTCCTTGCGTGGCTGACGCTGACCGGCCGGGCGCAGGCGTGGCACGTCCTGGTCGCCGTCGTGCTCACCACCGCCGCGGCAACCTTCGACCAGCCGGCCAGGCAGGCGCTGATCCCGGCCCTGGTGCCCAGGAGCCAGATCGGCCAGGCGGTCGCGCTGCTCAACCCCTCGCGGGAGCTTGCGGTCCTGGTCGGACCGCTGATGGCCGGCGTGCTGATCGCCCTCGGCGGGCCAGGCCTGGTGTACGCCGTTGACGCGGCGACGTACGCCCTGCTCGTCGCCCTGCTCGCCGTGCTGCGGGTGCCCGGGCTGCCGCCGGCTGCCTCACGGCGGTCGGTGTTCGAATCCATTGTGGAGGGTGCTCGCTACATCACCCGCCGCCCGCTCATCTACAACCTCATGGGCCTGGACCTCTGCGTGACCGTGCTGAGCGCCTACCGGGTGCTGCTCCCGGCGATCGCGCTCGACGTCCTGCACGTCGGGTCGACCGGGTACGGCGTGCTGGCGGGCGCCCCGTCGGCCGGGGCGCTGCTGGCGACGTACTCGGTGTTCCGGACCTTGCAGCGCAGTCGCCGTCAGGGTCGGGTCCTGCTCGTCTCCATAGCGCTCTACGGGGTGACCGCCATCGGGCTGGCGTGGGCGCCGGTGTTCGTGCTGGCGGTCCTCGCCGCCGGGCTGCTCGGCGCGTTCGATGCGATCGCGACCACGATCCGCCACGCCGCGGTGCAGATTGACACTCCGGACGAGATCCGCGGCCGGGTCACCGCGTTCCACCAGATGACCTCCCGGGGCGGGCCGGCGATCGGGGACGCGGTGATGGGCGGCTTCGCCGGGCTGGTGGGGCCGGCGCTGGCGCTCACCGTGGGCGGGTTCGGCCCGGTCCTCGTGGCGGCCTCGTTCTGGTGGCGTCAGAACCCCGTGCGCTCCTACACCGGCGACGTGCTGGCGGGTGAGAATGGAGAGTTCCATCAAGAAACCCATGCAAAGACCAGGGTCGAGAGGAGCGACTAGCCAACACCGAGCTATGACTGCCGGCGGCGGCGCTGAGGTACGCTGGGTCGCGTCAGCCCGCTAAACCGGTGGAGGTCCCAGTGAGCACACCTGATGCGAACAGCTCCGTCCACCGGCCGGCTCGATCTCGCCTGTCAGTCGAGGAACTGCTAGCGGCCAAGAACACCCAGCCGATTCGCTCCATAGATGACTTGGCAGCGGACACCTTTGAATCAGATGACGAACTGGACGAGTTCTTGGCATTTACCTATGCCGAGCGTCGGCGTGACGCTGCGTGAGCTGCCGTGGAACCCGTCATCCTTGACACCGATGTCGCTTCGCTCACCCACAAGCGCAAGCTC
>DASSUC010000168.1:0-4970 GCA_035707405.1 Micromonosporaceae bacterium
CCGAAGCTGGTCATCTGCGGCGCGACCGCGTACCCGCGCCTGATCGACTTCGCCGCGTTCCGGGAGATCGCCGACGAGGTGGGCGCGTACCTGATGGTCGACGCCGCGCACTTCATCGGCCTGGTGGCCGGCAAGGTCATCCCGTCGCCGGTGCCCTACGCCGACGTGGTGTCCGCAACCACCCACAAGGTGCTGCGCGGCCCGCGCGGTGGCATGATCCTCTGCCGCGGCGACCTCGCCGGGCGTATCGACCGGGCGGTGTTCCCGTTCACCCAGGGCGGGCCGCTCATGCACGCGGTGGCGGCCAAGGCGGTGGCGCTGCGGGAGGCGGCACAGCCGGAGTTCGCCAGCTACGCCCGCCAGGTCGTGGCGAACGCGCGGGCGCTGGCCGAGGCGTTCGCCGGCGAGGGCATGCGGCCGGTCTCCGGCGGCACCGACACCCACCTCGTCCTGGTCGACCTGCGCTCGCTCGACGTCACCGGGCGTACCGCCGAGACCCGCTGCGACGCCGCGCGGATCACCCTGAACAAGAACGCGATCCCGTACGACCCGCACAAGCCGATGGTGGCCAGCGGCATCCGGGTCGGCACCGCCTCGGTGACCACCCAGGGCATGCGTGAGGCGCAGATGCGCCGGATCGCGGCCCTGGTGTGCCGGGCGGCCTGCGCCGACCCGCAGACCTCCGCCGGGCAGGCGACCCTCGCCGAGGTCGCCGCCGAGGTGGCCGCCCTGGTCGTCGCGTTCCCGGCGTACCCCCGCTGATGGCCGGCGTACCCCTGCGGATGGGCTGGCGGCTGGCGCACCTGCCGGTGGTGCTCGGCGCCTGCGGCGTGCTGCTGGTGCTGGGCGCGGTGGCCGGGTGGCTCGCCGCGGGCCCGGCGCAGGCCGCGGGCGTGGCCGGCGGGGTGGCCGTGGTGGCCGGCAGCTACACGCTCTCGACCCTCGCCATCGCCTGGGCGGACACCGTCAACCCGCAGCTCGTGCTGCCGGTCGGGATGGCCGCGTACGTCATCAAGTTCAGCGCGCTCGGCGTGGCCATGATGGCCGTCCTGGACACCGGCTGGGCCGGCCAGGGCGCACTGGCTGTGGGCATCGTCACCGGCGTGGTGGGCTGGACGGGGGCGCAGATCTGGTGGGTGACCAGGAGTGGCATCCCGCACGTCGACACCGGGGGGCAGGGCTCGCGGGGACACCGGCTTCCGCCGCCGACCGGCGGGGAGTAACGTCCCGGGAACCGGCCGTGTCCGGGTCTGGCGCCGGTGAGTGTGCGCCACCGGACCGGGGGCGGTCACGCGGGAGCGGGCGTGACCGGGCCGGGGCCCGCGCGGTGTCGCCGCGTGGGGGGCGGCGCACGGCCAGGGTCCGTCGACTGATATCGTTCGGCGCGTTATGGCCGGTAGCCCACCCTCTCAGCGCCCTGAGGGCTCGGGTGGCTCCGCGCCCGGTGCCGGGCAGGGCATCACGGCCATGGCGTACCTGGTCTCCGGCATCGTGGTGTGGGGGTTCATCGGCTGGTTGGTCGACCGGTGGCTCGACACCGACGGCATCGCCACGGGGGTCGGGGCGGTCGTCGGCGCGGCCGGGGGCGTCTACCTGGTCGTCCGGCGGCTAGGTGTTTAGCGATGGAGGGGACGTAGCGATGGCGGGGGAAGTGGTGAGCGGACTAGCGATCGTGCGCGCCGAGGAGGTCCCGTTCCCCCCGAGCGTCCACGACTTCTACCCGCCGAGCCTGGTCGAGGGCGGCGGCTACTGGCTGACCAGGTTCACCCTGCTGGTGTGGGTGGCGGTGGCGCTGCTCATCGTGTTCTTCCTGCTCTCGTACCGGGACCCGAAGATCGTGCCGGACCGCAAGCAGTGGCTGGCCGAGTCGGTGTACGGCTTCGTCCGCGACGGCGTCGGCCGGGAGATGATCGGGCCGGAGGGCCTGCGCTTCGCGCCGTACCTGGCGACGCTGTTCTCCTTCATCCTGCTGATGAACCTCTTCGCGATCGTGCCGTTCATCCAGGTCTCGCCGAACTCGCACATCGCGTTCCCGGCCATGCTGGCCGTCATCAGCTGGATCATGTTCATGGCGGTCGGCGTCCGCCGGCACGGCCTGGTCAAGTACCTGAAGATCAGCCTGATCCCGCCAGCGCCGTGGTTCGTGCTGCCGATCCTGATCCCGATCGAGTTCATCTCGACGTTCCTGGTGCGGCCGTTCACCCTCGCCGTGCGGCTCTTCGCGAACATGTTCGCCGGTCACATGATCCTGCTCGTCTTCACGCTCGGCGGGTTCGCACTGCTCAACGCGGAGGCCCTGTTCCTCAAGCCGATCTCGCTGCTGTCGTGGGCGATGGCGATCGCTCTGACGTTCCTCGAGGCGATGGTCATCCTGCTGCAGGCGTACGTCTTCGTCGTGCTGACCGCGAGCTACGTGCAGGGCGCGCTCGCCGAGGAGCACTAAGGTCACCGTCCCCCGTCCGTCGTCCGCGTGATGGTCACGCGGTAGCTCAGGAGGAAGCTCAATAATGGATCTCGCTCAGGTAGAGGGCAGCCTCAGCGCCGTCGGCTACGGCTTGGCCGCGATCGGGCCCGGCATCGGCGTGGGCCTCATCTTCGCCGCGTACATCCAGTCCACCGCCCGCCAGCCGGAGGCTGCCCGGCTGACCCAGCCGTTCCTCTGGATCGGCTTCGCGGTGGTCGAGGCGCTCGCCCTGCTCGGCATCGCCTTCGGCTTCGTCTTCTAGGCAGGACCCACCCTCTTCAACGGAGGTTCCCATGCGCTACCTAGCCGCCGAAGAGGCGCCCCACGTGCCCAACCCGATCCTGCCGATCTGGCAGGAGATCGTGGTCGGCCTGGTCGCCTTCGGCCTGCTCGTCTACGTTCTGGGCCGGTTCGTGTGGCCGCGCATGGAGCAGACGTTCGCGGCCCGGGTCGAGGCGATCGAGGGCGGGATCAAGCGGGCGGAGGCGGCGCAGGCTGAGGCCAACCGGCTGCTCGAGCAGTACCGTGCGCAGCTCGCCGAGGCCCGCACCGAGGCGGCGCGCATCCGCGACGAGGCGCGGGCGGAGGCCGTGGCGATCAAGAACGACGTCCTCGCGCAGGCGCGTGAGGAGGCCGACCGGGTGATCGCCGCCGGCCGGGACCAGCTCACCGGGGAGCGGCAGACGATCGTACGGGAGCTGCGGGCCGACGTCGGCCGGATCGCGGTCGACCTGGCCGGGCGCATCGTCGGTGAGTCCCTGGCCGACGAGGCCCGGCGCCGGGGCACGGTGGAGCGCTTCCTGGCCGAGCTGGAGACCGACCGCGGGCTGGAGCCGACCGGCGCCGGCGGCTCCGGAAGGTCACGCTGATGCAGGCCGCCAGCCGGGAGTCGTACGCGGCGGCGCAGGAGCGGCTCGACGGGTACGCCGACCAGGCCAGCTCGGCCGAGCTGGCCGCGCTCGCCGACGAGGTCCTGGCCGTGGCCGGGCTGCTGACCGGCCAGCCGCGCCTGCGCCGGGCCCTGTCCGACCCGGCCCGTGAGGGGGCGGACCGGGCTGGGCTGCTGGGCGGCCTCCTGGAAGGCAAGGTCGCCGCGCAGACGCTCGACCTGTTGCGGGCGCTGGTCAGCGGGCGCTGGTCGGCGCCGAGCGAGCTGCTGGAGGCGACCGAGCGGCTGGGCGTGGACGCGCTGCTGGCTTCCGCCGCCCGAGCCGGTCAAGCGCCGAAGGCGTCAGGCGTGGGCGGCCAGGCTGGTTCCGCCGCCCGAGCCGGTCAAGCGCCGAAGGCGTCAGGCGAGGGCGGCCAGGCTGGTTCCGCCGCCCGAGCCGGTCAAGCGCCGCAGGCGTCAGGTTCGACACCGCACGGTGAGCTGGGTGAGGTGGAGGACGAGCTGTTCCGGTTCGGCCAGATCGTCATCGGCGACCCGAGGCTCGCCGCGGCACTGGGCGACGCATCGGCCGGAGTGTCGCGGCGGGTGGAGCTGGTACGGTCGCTGCTCGCCGAGCGGGCCCGGCCGGTCACCGTACGCCTCGCCGAGATCGCCGTGGCCGGCTTCGGCGGGCGGGGGTTCACCAGCTCGCTCACGCGCCTGGTCGAGCTGGCGGCCGAGCGCCGGGACCGGCACATCGCCTACGTCACTGTGGCCGAACCGCTGACAGAGGCCGACGAGCACCGTTTGGGCGCGCGCCTGGCGGAAATGTACGGTCGAGAGGTCAGCCTGAAGATCACAGTCGATCCCGGGGTTCTCGGCGGGGTCCGGGTGCGGGTCGGCAACGACCTGTACGACGGCACGATCGCGCGCCGGCTGGCGGAGAACCGCAACGCCCTCGCGGGCACCAGGTAAGTGAGTCCAGTAACCCGCTCTCGTAGACATAGAGGATGAAGGATGGCCGAGCTGACCATCTCGTCGGAGGAGATCCGCGGCGCGCTCGAGCGCTATGTCTCCTCCTACACGCCTGAGATCTCCCGGGAGGAGGTCGGCGTGGTGACCATGGCGGGCGACGGCATCGCCCAGGTGGAGGGCCTGCCCTCGACCATGGCGAACGAGCTGCTGGAGTTCCAGGACGGCACGCTCGGCGTCGCGCTGAACCTCGACGTGCGCGAGATCGGCGTGGTGGTGCTCGGCGAGTTCGCCGGTATCGAGGAGGGGCAGCAGGTCAAGCGCACCGGCCGGGTGCTCTCGGTGCCGGTCGGCGACGGGTTCCTCGGGCGTACCGTCAACCCGCTGGGGGAGCCCATCGACGGCCTGGGCGAGATCGCCAATGAGGGCTTCCGGGAGCTGGAGCTACAGGCGCCGAACGTGATGGCGCGGCAGCCGGTGAGCGAGCCGTTGCAGACGGGCATCAAGGCGATCGACTCGATGACCCCGATCGGCCGGGGCCAGCGGCAGCTGATCATCGGGGACCGCAAGACCGGCAAGACCACGGTCGCGATCGACACGATCATCAACCAGCGGCAGAACTGGCTCTCCGGCGACCCGGTGCAGCAGGTGCGCTGCATCTACGTG
>DASSUC010000169.1:0-5377 GCA_035707405.1 Micromonosporaceae bacterium
GTTGTGCGTGCGCCCCACCAGGACCACCACCTCATGCTGTACGGCGAGCCGGGCCAGCCGGGCCAGCGCGGCGACCACCCGGTCCCGCACCAGCTCCAGTGACCTGCGCACCTGGAGCTGCTCCACGTTCTCGGTGAGGTCGCGGGAGGTCATCGCCTGGTGCGCGTACTCGTGCCCGGCCAGCGCCGAGAACTCCTCCACGCGCGCCTTCACGTCGTGGCGGGTGACCCGCTCCCGGGCCGCGATCGAGGCGAGGTCGACCCGGTCGACCACCGCCTCGTACGCCTCGACCACGCCGTCCGGCACGCGCACGCCGAGGTCGCGCTGGGCCCGCAGCACGGCCAGCCACAGCCGGCGCTCGGCCCGTACCTTCTCCTCCGGCGACCAGAGCGCGACCAGCTCGGGTGAGGCGTAGCGGGTGGCGAGCACGTTGGGGACCGGCACGGGCCCCATTCTTCCTCTCACTGCGGCGCGGGGCGCTCCAGGATCGCGCACACGCCCTGCCCGCCGGCGGCGCAGATGGAGATGAGGCCGCGCCCGTGCCCCTTCCCGGCGAGCAGCTTGGCCAGGGTCGCCACGATCCGGCCCCCGGTGGCGGCGAACGGGTGCCCGGCCGCCAGCGACGAGCCGTTGACGTTGAGCCGGGTCCGGTCGATCGGGCCGGGCGGGGTGTCCAGGCCCAGCTTCTCCTTTGCGAAGCCGGGATCTGACAACGCCTTCAGCGTGGCCAGGACCTGGGAGGCGAACGCCTCGTGGACCTCGTAGAAGTCGAAGTCGGCCAGGGTGAGACCGGCGCGGGCGAGCAGCCGCGGGATCGCGTACACCGGGGCCATCAGCAGCCCTTCGCGCTCGTCCGCGGCGCCGTTGCCCGCGGCGCGCCTGTGCACGAAGTCGACCGCCGCGGTCTCCGCGGTGGTGAAGTAGGCCAGCACCGGCAGCCGGCGCTGCGCCGCCCACTCCTCGCTCGCCAGCAGCACGACCGCGGCCCCGTCGGTCAGTGGCGAGGAGTTGCCCGCGGTCATCGTGGCCCGCTCCGCGTCCGGCCCGCGGGTGCCGAAGACCGGCTTGAGCGCGGCGAGCTTCTCCAGGCTGGTGTCGGAGCGCAGGTTCTGGTCGCGGGTCAGCCCGAGGTACGGCGTGACCAGGTCGTCGAAGAAGCCCCGCTGGTACGCCGCGGCGAGGTTGCGGTGGCTGGCCAGTGCCAGCTCGTCCTGCTCCTCCCGGCCGACCCCCCACCGCAGCGCGGTGACCGCCGCGTGCTCGCCCATGGACAGCCCGGTACGCGGCTCGGCGTTGCGCGGGACCTCCGGCCGCAGCACCTGCAACGGGCGCAGCTGGGCGGCGGCACGCAGCCGGTCCCCCATCGAGCGAGCTGCGTTGATCTCCAGCAGGGTGCGTCGGGTCCGTTCGTTGACCGCGAGCGGGGGGTCGGACGTGGTGTCCACCCCGCCGGCGATGCCCACCTCGACCTGCCCGAGCGCGATCTTGTTGGCGACCAGGATCGTCGCCTCCAGCCCGGTGCCGCACGCCTGCTGGATGTCGTACGCCGGGGTGCGCGGGTCCAGCCGCGACCCGAGCACACACTCGCGGGTGAGGTTGTAGTCGCGGGAGTGCTTGAGCACCGCGCCCGCCACGACCTCACCGATCCGCTCGCCGGCCAGCCCGAACCGGGCGATAAGCCCCTCCATCGCCGCGGTCAGCATGTCCTGGTTCGACGCTGCCGCGTAGTGGCTGTTGGAGCGGGCGAAGGGAATGCGGTTGCCCCCGATGATCGCTACCCGACGCACGCTTCGCTCCTCGCCTTGCGCTAAACCTACTCGCCAGTAGGCTACGCCCATGACCGACCGGTACGCCAGCTTCGCGAACTCCGGCCCAGGCCGCGCGATCCTCAAGCGGCTCGGCCTACCCACCCCACCCCATCTCCGCCGCTTCCAGCCCGAGCAGCCGCTGCTGCCTGGTCCGGTGCTGCTCGCCGGAGAGGGCCGGCTCGGCCCGGCCATCCGCGAAGCGCTGAAGGGCTGCGAGCTCGTCGAGAAGGCCGACGCGCCGTTGGGCGCGATCGTCTTCGATGCGACATTCGTCACAGGCTCGAGCCGCCTCCGCACGCTCTACGACACGTTCCACCCCTACGCCCGCTCCCTGCTCCCCTCCGGTCGGGTCGTCGTGCTGGGCACGCCACCGGACGCGTACAGCTGGCCGGGGCCGGCGCGACGGGGCCGCTCCGGCGGGCCGGGGCACCGGTCCGGCCCGTCGCCGCTGGCAGGCGTCCGCGAGGCGGCCGCCCAACGGGCCCTGGAGGGCTTCGTACGCAGCGTGGGCAAGGAGTTCGGCCGGGGCAGCACCGCGCAGCTGGTGTACGTGGCCCCGAGCGGCGAGGACGCGATCGGGTCCACGCTGCGGTTCCTGCTCTCCGGCCGGTCGGCGTACGTCTCCGGGCAGGTCATCCGGGTCGGCCCGGCCCGGCTGCCGGAGCCTGTGGTGCCGCCCCTGGAGGCCAAGGTCGCCCTGGTCACCGGCGCGGCGCGCGGCATCGGGGCAGCCATCGCGCAGGTCCTGGCCCGGGACGGGGCACACGTCGTCTGCCTGGACGTGCCCGGCTCCGGGGAGGCGCTCACGACCGTGGCCAACTCGGTCGGCGGCACCGCGCTCCAGCTCGACCTGACCGCGACCGACGCGCCGGACCGGCTCGCCGAGTTCGTGGAGACCCGCCACGGCGGGGTCGACGTCGTCGTACACAACGCGGGCATCACCAGGGACAGGACGATCGGGCGGATGACGCCGGACGCGTGGGACGCGGTGATCGAGGTCAACCTGGTCAGCCAGGAGCGGGTCACCGAGATCCTGCTCGCCCGGGACCTGATCCCTGGCGGGGGGCGCATCATCTGCGTGTCGTCGGTCTCCGGCATCGCCGGCAACCGGGGACAGGCCAACTACGCCACGTCCAAGGCGGGTGTCATCGGCATGGTGCAGGCACTGGCGCCGGCGCTGCGCGAGCGCGAGGTCACGGTCAACGCGGTGGCCCCGGGCTTCATCGAGACCACGATGACCGCCGCCATGCCCATGATGGTCCGGCAGGCCGGCCGCCGGCTGAACAGCCTGGGGCAGGGCGGCCTGCCGGTGGACGTGGCGGAGACCGTCGCCTGGCTGGCCGCGCCGGACTCCGGCGGTGTGACCGGCAACGTGGTACGGGTCTGCGGCCAGAGCCTGCTCGGGGCGTGACTCCGTGTCTACTGTGGAGCTGTCGCGGCTGCCTTCCCCGGCTGCCCTCTACCGCCGCGCCGCGCTGCGGGCCCTGACCGGGCGCTCGACCGGCACCGTGCCGGAACGCACCCTGGTGCTGCGGGGGGTGACCGTGGACCGGGGCCGGCTCGCCGCCTACGACCGGGTGTGCGGGTTCCCGCTCGCCGACACGCTGCCGCCGACGTATCCGCACGTGCTCGCGTTCCCGCTGGCGATGGAGCTGATGTCCGGGGCCGACTTCCCGTTCCCGGTGGTCGGCCTGGTGCACCTGGCGAACCGGATCACGGTGACCCGGCCGCTCGGCGCGGACGAGACGCTGGACCTGGCCGTGCACGCCGAGCACCTGCGCCGGCACGACCGGGGGCGGCAGCTCGACGTGGTGGCGGTGGCCACAGTGGACGGTGTCGAGGTGTGGCGGGGCGTGTCGACGTACCTGCGGCGGGAGGGCGGGGCCTCGGGGAGCGGTGACCGCCCCGACCGGCCTTCCCCGCCGCCGGCGGATGCGCTCTGGCGGGTGCCGCGCAGCGTCGGGCGGGACTACGCCGCCGTCTCCGGCGACCGCAACCCGATCCACACCTCCCGGGTCGCCGCCCGGCTGTTCGGCTTCGCCCGGCCCATCGCGCACGGCATGTGGAGCAAGGCCCGGTGCCTGGCCGCGCTGGCCGGGCGGCTGCCTGATGCGTACGAGGTCGAGGTCGGCTTCAAGCTGCCGATCCTGCTGCCGGCCTCGGTCGCGTTCACGGCCACCCCGGCCACCCCGGCCGGCGACGGCGGGTGGACGTTCGCGCTGCACGACGCGCGCTCCGGC
Source organism: Micromonosporaceae bacterium (assembly GCA_035707405.1). Classification (GTDB taxonomy): domain Bacteria; phylum Actinomycetota; class Actinomycetes; order Mycobacteriales; family Micromonosporaceae; genus DASSUC01. The sequence goes on from DASSUC010000169.1 coordinate 4,049, forward strand.
AGGCCGCACCTGACCGGCACGGTCACCGTCATCGCGCCGGGACCCGTCAGCCCGGCCAACCCTGGACACGCAGCGCCTGCCTGACCTCGTTGACCACATTGGACAGGTCCCGCATCCGACGGCTGGTCACGTGCAGCACGACCCATCCCTCGGCGGCCAGCTGGCTGAGCCGGCGGCGGTCCCGGTGGAACTGGTCCGTGCTGTCGTGCCAGGCGCCGTCGTACTCGACCGCCACCCGGTACTCCGGCCAGGCCAGGTCGGGGTGTACGACGGCACCGGACCGCAGCCTGACCGGGAACTGGGTGACCGGCCGGGGCAGGCCGGCCAGCACCAGTCGCAGCCGCAGCTGCGACTCAGGAGGTGACTGCGCTCCGCCGTCGATAAGGTCGACGACCCGGGCTACCCGGGCGATGCCCTGGACACCGGCGCGTTCGGCGACCAGCTTGTCGAGCTCGACCCGGGTGGTGCGGCCCAGGGCGAGCAGCCCGTCGATCGCCGTCACGGCGCGTGCCAGGTCGAGCCAGCGCGCCAGGTCCCAGGCGGTACGCGCGGGCGTCGTGCACGCCAGCCCGTTGCGGTAGGTAACCTCCAGGCGGTCGAGCTGGGTGTGGTGCACCCGCAGGTTGCGGGCTGCGGAGAGCCGTATGCCCGCCGGCACGATGAGGTGCACGTCGTGGTCGTACTGCGCGGCGAACTCGACCCCGTGCAACCATGCCGCCGACGGTCCCGCGATGACGACCCCCGGTGGCAGGCGCAGCACCGCCGCCCGGCAACGCAGCTCGTGGTCGCGTTCCAGGCGGGCGTCGGCATAGACCCCGTGCAGCGGGCTGACCCACGCGCTGCTCCGCAGCTGGTACGGCGTGAGCAGGCCACGCCTGACGGCGGTGGCGCCGAGGAACACCTGCCACTCTAGCTGCCGCGGTCGGTACGGAGATCGTGCCACCGGGGCAGCCTGCCGGAGCGGTCACCTCGCCATAGCGGCTGGGTCACCTGCCGGACATGGCGACATGTGGACACCGCCGTCCCTCTTGCCGGCCGCCCCCGCCAGCCCTGGACGGACCATTACCGGCCTGAACCGGTCCCAGACGGCCCACTGTCCTGGACGACCCCGTCCTGACTATCCAAGATCAAATCAATTTCACTGATATTGGGGTTAACCCTCGACCGGATAGGCCCAATATCACTGATATTGATTTGATCAAGGACGGAGGCAGGCGAGCGGCGGTTCGCCTCCCGGGGCAGAAGGGGCAGAGGGGCAAGGGGGCAGAGGGAGGGTGGGATCGGGGCTCCCGGAGGGACCGGAGGGACCGGGGAGCGGGGAACCGGGAG
>DASSUC010000170.1:0-69688 GCA_035707405.1 Micromonosporaceae bacterium
ATTGCGCACCGTGGTCAGCAACGGCGACTTCGACCAGTACTGGGCCTGGCACCTGGCCCAGGAACAACAACGCGTCCACAACAGCCGCTACCTCGGCGGTGTCATTCCACAGTAGACGATCACCTCAGAAGAGCCGCACCCATATCGAATTGCGATCACTGACAGTTGACCGCGGAATCTCCCAGCAGGCACACCCAAGACAACCCGGCACGGTGCCAGGCCATGTACCAATGGCGCTTAGCCTAAGTTGATCTTTACGTGGCTGGTGTTGGCGAGCTTGATGGTGGGTGGTCCACTGTGGCGGGTGCCGACATCGTTGGGTCTCTTGACGCGGTAGGAGTTGTGGCGTCCACGTTTGATGACTCGGGGGTAGGTGCGGTCTGGGCGTTCGGGGTTGAGGTTGCGTTTGGCGGTGATGTCGGCGATGAGTGCAGGCAGGATCCGTGGGTGCTGGTCAGGGGGGAAAGGCCGCCGGGTCGGTGGCACGGCGGCGCAGGATGCGCACGGTGCGCTTGAACTTGATGCGATCGGGGTCGATGTCGGTTTCGGTGGCCGCCCGGCAGATCAGGGCGGCGATGGCGTAGTGGGTCAACAGGTAGCCGTAGATCTCCTGACGGACCATGTCTGGGCTCTTGGAGCGCAGGATGCGGCCGGGGCCGCGCAGGTGGGTCTTGATCTGGTTGTTGGCGCCCTCGTGCTCCCACCGCTGGTGGTAGGCCTTGGCCAGCACCTGGGCGGGGGCGGCGGTGACGTCGAGGATCGTGGTGACCACGCAGATCAGCTCGTCGTCGCCGGCACGGTCGGGCACGGTGTACTCCACTACCCGCGCATAGCGGGCCTTGGTCGGGTTGAGATCGGCGCCGGCCCGGGCCGCGGCCAGCAGCCGCTCGCGGGCCTTGCCCCGCACCGCGGGGTCGATGAGCACGGTCAGGTACGAGCCGTCGGGATGCCAGCGCAGCAGTGGCAGCCGCAGGTCGGCCTTGACCCGCCACAACAGCGCCGCGCCGGTGTCGGTGGCGGTGCACCAGTCGGCGAAGGTGTAGAAGCTGCGGTCGGCGATCAGCAGCCAGTCACGTCGAAGCCGCGGGTACAGGGTGCGGGCCAACGACTGCTCGCCGCTGCCGGCACCCGCGTACGCCCCGATCCGCGCGGCGAGCATCGCGTGCGAGCCGCACTCACTGATGGCGACCACCCGGGCCTTCGGAAAGGCCGACCTGGCCTCACCGGACCCGGCATAGCCGAACTCGGCGGCGTTGGCCGTCGTGTCCGGCACATCCCAGTCGAAGCCGTCGATGGCCATCAGCCGCCACGGGCCCAGAAACGCGCCGCGGGTCAACTCATCGGCCACCGGCACCGCAACCCGCTCGAACAGCTCCTGAACCGGCTCGAACCCCAACCGCTGCCGGGCCTGGGTGATCCCACCCGAGGTCGGCACCGTCCACGCCCGGTCCCAGCACCCCCACGACGCGAGGGTCTCACCCAGCCGGGCCGCGACCTCCTCGTAGTCGTCATCGGCGAACAACGCCAACGCCATCGCGTAATACACCATCATCCGCGGCGGCAACGTGCCATCCGACCGCCGCGCCTGCCGTCCGGTCGACGCCACCACCTCATCGACCACGTCCCGCGGCATCGACGAGGTCAACACCCCCAGCGACACCCAGTCCGACAGCCGGCCACCCACCACCACATCATCTGCCACGCCGACGATCGTCCACTGTGGCCAGCCATCAACAGCGATGACACGCTAATCGAAGATCAGCTTACGCTAAGTGGCATTGGGCCATGTACACCCCAAGCAAGAGAAAGGGGTCGATGAAATTCCTCAAACAGTCGATGATCGTGGCGTCGCCCTCGTCGGCGTACTGGCCGGCTTCGCCGAAGCGAAGATCGTAGGAACTTGCGAGAAAGAGTTGACGACCCGCGAGCCCCGATATGGGGCACGCTCGACGCCCGTTTGCAATTCTTGATCGAAATGCTTTTGGTCGAGGTTATTGACTCCAGACCTACGTCGGGAGCGCGATCCCAATCTCCTTGACGTGCCGCTTTCTCCATTTTCGTTCACGCGGTACGTCCGGCTAAGCGCTCTTCAGAACCCCTGCTCAGTCGGGCGGCAGTACCTTTGGCGCGGCCTACGCCGCCCGGGACGGGGGTTCGCCGTTGTCCTTACCTTCGTCGACCGGCTTGTCGGGTGGGGCGAGTGCGTCGGTGATGGCGCGGATCATCTTCGCTTTGGCCCAGCCGGTGGCCGTTAGGGAGTACGCGGCGTGCCCATCACCGTCGTCGGTGGCGACGATCAGTCCAGTCCGGATGAGCCTGTCCTTGGTCCGCGCCAGAGTTGAGTCGATCATGCGGGTCCGTGTGTGCTCGCTTACCGCGTGGGCCAGCTGGTTGAACCGAAGGGGGCCCTCCTCGGCAAGGCTGGCGATGACAAACACGTCCCACCGGTGTGCGAATAGGGCGTCGATATCCCGGAGTCGTTGGAAGTCCACGTGATCACCCCCCGATAAGCCACGTGGTCACCCCCGGCCCGAGGTCTCCGGTCTCGTGGGAGAGAAGGGGGTGGATAGCGACCGTACGCTGCGTCAACTTCAGCCGAGCGTGGCAGAGGGTGTCAAGCGAATAGCCATAACGGTTAGGGCCCACGACCCAGTTTGTGATCAAATGCGGGAAAGGCCGGATCGTTTGGGCAGCCGTCAATCCGCTATTAGGCCGGAAGACGGCTCACGACGCCTGCGGCATCGCCTCATCTGTGGCCATTTGCTCAATCTCGACTAATCGCCAAAATAGGTCTCGACCGTGCGACGTCAGTTCCACTGCCCCGAATCCAACCATCGTCGGCTGGGCGGTGGAGCAAACCGCACCGACTGAGCGGAGGCAGTCTACAGCGGCCGTGATCGTCGCGGTGTCGGCGGGCCGACTGTACGGGGAACGGCTGTGCACGAGATCGTCGAGGACCTCCAGCGCCATGGGCATGCCGATGAAGTCGAGCGCCTGGCAGATGCGGTCGTACTGGTCGCGGTCCATGTTCGCATCCAGGTGCCTAAATGGGTGCGGTCGTTTTGGAGCGTGCCGTCAGTGTGATCGCAACCGACGCGTGGGACAAGTGCTGTTTTGCGCGCCCGCGCTGCACTCGCAGGCTGCAAGTGTCGCGTGCGCGTGCGTCGTCCACTTGGCAGATGCCAGTAGCGGAGGAGTGAATGTCTCCATGACCCTTTTCTACAGACTGCCCACTCGGCGCAACGGAGGACATCTCGTGAGGACTCGGGCTCAATGGCTGCTGCCGCTCGGCGTGGTGGCGGCGTTGCTCTTCGGCTGCGACCGCGGCCCACAGCAGCCCGCGCCCTCGGCTTCGGCGACATCGACCGCGTCGCCCACAGCCTCACCGTCGACGCGGCTGGATGGTGCACCGACCGCGATGGACGCGTACCGAGGGATGTGGAAGGCGTACATCGAGGCCATCCGCATCCCTGATCCTGCGTACCCGGACTTGGCCCGGTACTCCCAGGGAAACGCCTTGAACGTCTGGGTGAGGGGCTTGACCACGGTCCAGCAGCAGGGTCTGGTCGGTCAGGGCGACGTGACGCTCAACCCGTCGGTGACTGCCGCTAATCCGAACACCAGCCCGCCGACCGTGGAGCTCAAGGACTGTGTGGACACCTCCCAGACGCGGCTGGTGAAGAAGGACGGCTCGCCTTACCAGGACACCCCTGGCGGGAAGCGGTCGGCGAAGGCGACCGTGGCGCGCATCAGTGAGGGGGTGTGGAAGGTGACTGAGTTTGCACTATTCGGGGTGGGTACATGTTAAAACGTACGTTGCGGTCATTTCCTGTTGTGGTTTTCGCCGTACTGCTATCGTTTAGCGCCGCATCGACCGCGCGAGCGGACATCGGTGATCCAGTGAACTGCATTGTGGATCCCACTAATCCCGCCTGCGTTATCCAAATCGGCGATCCGGGCGGATCTGGCGGCGGGAGCAGTAGCGGCAGCTCGGGCTGCCGCAACTATCGCGGTGAGGCAATCCCGTGCAACATCCCCGGCAAGGGCTGGTACGGCGGTGATGGCTGCTGGTACAAGCGGGCCGAGGGCATTGACCTGGGCGCAGCGGAGGCGCTGGGCGGCAAGGTGACGCCGCCGGAGTACTGGTACGTCGGTTCCTGCGGCGATCCGATCACCAACTTCTGGCCAGCGACCCTGGTCCGCCTTCGGGTGTTCGGCGTCGACCCGGGCGTGGAGCTACTCGCGCAAGAAGCCATCCGGCACCTGAGGCTTCCCCCGCCCCAGATCCGTCTCAACCCGGACAGCTCTGCGGAACCCGGCGGGCAGCCGGTGCCGCAGGTGGTGTTCGTGCCGACCTGGATGTGGGTCGACCCGGTGGTGTGGGCGCCGCGTTCGGCGACGGCGAGTATCGCCGGCTTGTCGGTGACGGCCGTGGGCACGCCGACGAAGGTGACGTGGTCCACCGGTGACAAGCACACGATCACCTGTGGCCGGGGCACCGCTTGGACACCGGGGACGGACCCGAGTGTCGCTTCGCCGGACTGTGGACACGTCTACTCCGAGCCGTCGCGCAACGCCATGGGCGGCAAGTACAGCGTCACCGCGACGATCACCTGGCGGGTGACCTGGTCCGGCGGCGGCGCGTCCGGGACCGAACCGGCGCTCACGTCGACGGCCAGCGTTCCGGTGCAGGTCGTCGAAGCCTCGGCTGTCAACACCAGATCATGAGGAGCACGTCAATGAGCACGGCGGCACCCACCAAGACCACGACACGCAACGCGGCGTTGCCGCCGGCGCGTCCGGCGGTCGCGACCCCCGGCACCCGGCGGCGCCGGTCGGCGCCCCGGCTGATCGGTGGCGCGTTGGCGGTGGTGCTCGGTGCTGTCGTGTTCGGTGTAGTCGGGCTGCGCGTCGACCCGGGGGTAGACGTCCTGGCGACGGCCCGACCGATCGCCGCCGGAGCGCAGATCACCGACGCGGACCTGCGCGTGGTGCACATCGTCCCCGATCCATCCTTGCGCGTGTTCGCCGCGTCGCAGCGCGCCAGCGTGGTCGGTCAGACTGCGGCGGTGCCGCTGGCGGTGGGTTCGCTGCTGACCGCCGAGCAGCTGGGTTCGGTGGCCGATCCACCGCCGGGCCAGGCGGTGATCGCGGTTGGGGTGAAGACCGGCCGGGTGCCGGCCGGTCTGGCGCCTGGCGCGTCGGTATTGGTGCTGGTAGTCGTGCAGAGCAGCGGCGGCGAGCCGTCGTCACCGCCGCAGGCACAGGCGATCGTGCGGGCCGTGGACCTGGCCGACAGTGCCGGTGTCACGGTGGTGACGTTGCAGATGTCGGCCGAGTCGGCGGTGCGCATCGCCGCCGCGACCGGCGACGTGGCTTTGATTCTGCAGAACCCGAGCCGGTGAGCAGGCATGCTGCTCACATTCGGTTCGGTGAAGGGGTCGCCTGGCACGACCACGTTCGCGCTGGCGATGGCGGCACGGTGGCCGCACCCGGGGCCGGCACCGGTGGTGGTGGAGCTGGACTGCGCCGGTGGGGATCTGGGTAGTCGGTGGCAGATCCACGATGAGCCTGGCCTGGCCGGCATGGTGCTCGCGGCCCGGCACGGGCCGTTGGGTGACGGTGCCGACTTCGTGCAGCGGCTGCCGGTGAGAGTGGACGTGATCGTCGCCCCGCCGGGCGAGGCCGCGGCGGCCACCATGGCCGAGTTCGCTTTGAAGGGACCGGCTGCGCTGCGCGAGTTGGCAGCGACGCGGCCGGTGTTTGCCGACCTGGGCCGGCTCGACGCCCAGTCCCCGGCGCTGGGGTACCTGGACAAGGCTGACGAGCTGCTGCTGGTGGCCCGCCCGTGGCCGGAGGAGCTGCGGCATCTGCGGGCGCGTGTGCCGTTGCTGCGGCAACGCTGCGCGGCGGTGCGGCTGGTGCTGGCCGGGTCGGGCCCGTACCGGCCGGATGAGATCGCCACCTACCTCGACGTGCCCGTGGCGGCAATCGCCCCGCACGACCCGGCCGGCGCCGGCATCCTGGCCGGCCGCAAGCGGCAGGCGATGGGCTGGACTCGCCGGCCGCTGCTGGCCGCAGCCCGCACAATCGCGGTTGCCTACCGGGCGGATGCGCCGCTAGACCGTCGCATCCCAACCACTGCTGCGACCGGCACGGCAGCGCAGCCCGCGGAGGTGACCCCGTGACCGATCCGTACCGCCCGGCCGGGCCGCTGCGCGACCAGCTTCACGCCGACGTGTCGCAGCGGCTGGCTTCCGCGGCCCGCCGCGGCGATGTCGACGACCGGGGCAGCCTCGTGGAACGCCTCGTCGACGCGGTCCTGCGGGACCACACGATGGCCGCTCTAGCGAGGGGGCACAAGCCGATCGCCGCCGAGGTCGAGGAGCAGCTGCGCCGCTCGCTGCTGGACGCATTCACCGGCCTGGGCGATCTGCAGCCGTTGATCGACGACCCGGACGTAGAGAACATCGACGTCAACGGGGCGGAGAACGTGTTCGTCACCTACGCCGGCGGCAACGGCAAGCGGGTGCGGGTCGGCCCGGTCGCGTCCTCGGATGAGGAGCTGGCCGACATGTTGCGCAAGGTCGCAGCCAGCCTCGGGGTACAGGAGCGCCGCTTCGATCCGGGCCTTCCCCGGTTGAACCTGCGCCTGCCCGGCGGTGCCCGGCTGTTCGCGGTCATGGCCGTTACCGAGCGCGTGTGCGTGTCGATCCGCCGGCACCGGTTCATGCAGCTGACCCTGCCCGAGCTGGCCGGCCTGGGCTCGATCACCCCGGCGATGGCCGACCTGTTCGGGGCCCTGGTGGCCGCCCGGTTCAACATCGTCATCTCCGGTGGCATGGACACCGGCAAGACCACGATGGTGCGCGCCTTGTGCTCCGCCATCGAGTCACACGAGCGGATCATCACCGTCGAGGACCCGTACGAGCTGAGCCTGGACACCGACCCGGCCCACCCGGACGTGGTGCCGATGCAGCCGCGTGACCCGAACATCGAGGGTGAAGGCGGCATTGACATGACCCAGCTGGTGCGCTGGGCCACCCGGATGAACCCGTCCCGGGTGATCGTCGGCGAGGTTCGCGGTCCGGAGGTCATCCCGCTGCTCAACGCGCTCAACCAGGGCACCGACGGGTCGATGACCACGATCCACGCGTCATCGACCAGGGAGGCGTTCAAGAAGATCGCTGGCTACGCCCGCCAATCCAAGGAGCAGCTGCCGTTCGACGTGACCTACCAGCTGATCGGCGGCGGTGTGCACATGGTGGTGCAGCTGGGCAAGACCACCGACGGCGACCGGGTGGTCACCGGTGTGCGTGAGGTCGTCGACGCCGACCCGCATCAGGTCCGCTCCAACGAGATCTTCAAACCGGGCCCGGACCGGCGGGCGGCGCTGGCCAGCCGGTTCAGCGACGACACCATCGACAGGCTGCTCGACGTCGGCTTCGACCCGGCTGTCCTGGGTGGGGGCTGGTAAACGATGGTCGGCGTTTCTGTCCTGTGTGGACTGCTGGTCGGGCTTGGCGTGTGGCTGGTGGCCACCGGCGTCCGGCGTGTCGAGCGCCCCGACGGGCCCGACACCGCCTCGCGGCTGCGCAACTTGGTCACCGGTCGCAACGGGTACCGATTGGCCGCCGCGGTCGCCGTGGGCGCGGTCGTCGCTGCGGTCACCCGATGGCCGGTCGCCGCGTTGCTGGCGGCGGTGTTCGCCTTCGCCGCACCGTCGATGCTCGGCGGTGGCCGGGCCGAAACGGCATCGTTGGCGAAGCTGGAGGCCATCGCCTCGTGGACGGAGGCCCTGCGCGGCAGCCTGCGCTCCTACGCCGGGATCGAGCAGGCCATCCGCGACACCGCCGACCTGACAAAGCCGCCGGTGCACGCCCAGGCCACCGGTCTGGCCGCGGCCCTGGCGGCCGGAGTGCGGCTGCCGGTGGCGTTGACCAGTTTCAAGGCCGACGTCGATCACCACTCCGCCGACCTGGTCGCCACCGCGCTGCGCAAGGCCGCCGGCAGCCACACCGGCAACCTCGCGGCACAGCTGGGCTGGCTGGCCCATGCGGTGCGTGAACGGGTAGCGGCGATGCAGCGGGTGGAGACCGAACGGACCGAGGCGAAGACCTCGGCCCGGCTGGTGATCCTGATCGTGGTGGTCGTCGGGGTCGGGCTGTACGTGTTCAACCGCCCGCTGCTGGAGCCGTTCGACAGCCCGGCGGGCCAGGTGGTGCTGCTGCTCGTCGGCGGCATCTGGACCCTGGCCGCGGTGTGGCTGCAACGGCTGACCCGCATCCCCGAACCGGCCCGGGTACTCAAGGACGAACCCGAGACGAGAACACCATGACCGACACCCTCACCACGATGGTCATGGCCGGCGCAGTAGCCGGAGCGGGATCGGCGCTGCTCGTCTCCGGGTTCAACCCACCCCGGCCCGCCCTAGCCGACGTGTTGGACCGACTGTCGCGAGCCCCGGCACGGCCGGTCACCGGTCGCCGCCGCCTGGATATGGCCTTGGCCGCGCCGCTTCGTAAACTCGGGCTTCCCCATGACCGGACCCGCAAGGACCTCGCTATCCTTGACCGCGACCCGGCCGAACACCTCGCCCAGCAGATCGTCATCGTGGTCGCCGGCATGCTGGTGCTCGGCCTGCTGCCGGTGCTGTGGGGACTGGGCGGGCAGCTGCCATTGTGGTTGGCGCTGCTCGGCGCGGGAATCGCCGTGCGCTACACCCATGCCCGGCTGCACACCGCCGCCGAGACCCGCCGCGACCAGATGCGCGAAACCCTATCCACGCTGCTGGATCTCGTCGGCGGCGCGCTGGCCGGCGGCGCCGGTGTCGAGCAGGCCCTCGACGACACCATGGACGAGCTGTCCGGTTGGGCGGCCCTGCGGCTGCGCCGCGAGTTGGCCGCCGCCGCCCAAACCCGGGGCCGGCAACGCGTGCACACCTGGACCGCGCTGCGCGACCTCGCCGGGCAGATCGGCGTCGACGAACTCGCCGAGCTGGCCACCGCGACCGAACAAGCCGCCGGGGGTGCCCCGGTGGCCGAAACGATGGCCGTGGTCGCGCGCACCATGCGCGCCAGGACGACCGCCGACATGGAGCGCCGAGCCCGCGCCCGCAGTGCCCAGATGGCCATCCCAATCATGCTGTTCGGGCTGGGCTACCTGATCTTCCTGCTGTACGCGGCCATGGGCGCGATCAGCGCCGGACTGAACAACTAGGAGGAGGTACCCATCCGTGAACAAGCTTGTCACCCGACTGTTCGTCAGCACCATCCTGGCGCTGCGCCGCGAACCCGACCGGGGCGCGCAGACGGTCGACATCATGCTGTGGGTCGCCGTGATGATCGTCATCGTGGGCGCCGTCGGTGTGATCTTCCGCGACGACCTGAAGACGTTCTTCAACAACATCAGCTACAGCATCGGCTTCACCGCGGGACCGTGAAGCCCACGCGGAGACGACGGCTCGGCGGTGACCGCGGCGCGGCCACCGTCGAGGTCGCCGGCTACACCACGCTGATGCTGCTGACTTTGCTGGTCGGAATCCAGGTCGTGATGTGGGGCATGGCGGCATTGGGCGCCCACTACACCGCCAGCCACTCCGCCCAGGCAACCCGGGTGCACGGCGGCACCGTCGCCGACGGCCAAGCCGACGCCAACGCCATTCTGACCTCGGCCGTCGGCAACGCCCTGAACAACCCCCAAGTCACCATCACCCGCAGCACCACCACAGTCACGGTGACCGTCCGAGGCACCGCCATCTCGATCATCCCGGGGTTCCGGCCGCCGGTGACCGCCACCGTCCACACCCCAGTGGAAAGGATCAACTAGGAATGCCTGCCCGACCACTCCAAAGCCGATGGCTACACCTGGCCATCAGGCTGGCCCGGCGCGCCGATCGCGGGTCGGTGTCGGTGGAGCTGGCCGGGTTCGTACTGCCGGCGATGCTGCTGACGATCATCATCGTGGCGGCGGCATTCAACCTGTCGATCTCCCGTCTGGACCTGGAATCCGCCTCGGCCGCCGCCGCCCGCGCCGCGTCATTGCAGCGCAGCGCGCCCGCCGCAGCGACCGCCGCGCGGCAGGCCGCCGAGGCCGACCTGGCCGGCCGATCCATCACCTGCGCCCAGCTGACCGTCACCACCGACACCAGCCGCTGGCGCCGCGGCGGGTCGGTCACCGTCTCGGTCGGCTGCACCGTCGACCTGTCCACGCTGGCCCGGATGAGCGGCATCCCAGGCAGCTTCACCGCCACATCGACCTCGACAGCGCCCATCGACACCTTCCGCAATGTCACTCTCGGGCCCGCTGTCGGGCCTTCGGCCGGGTCGGCGGGACGCGCATGATCGTGTCGCTGGAACCGGAGCTGCTGGAGCGACTGTCGAGATTGGACTGCGGCAGCAATTCTGCGGTGGCCGAAGACCTCGACGGCGACCTGGCCGCCGCGGTCCGCCGCACCGCGATCATGCGTCGGCTGTTCTACGCCGCCGTTCTCGCGGTCGCGTTGTACGGCACCGCCACCGGCGCGATGACCCGCTTCGGCCTGCCGTGGCCGGTCGCCATAGGCGGCATCTTCGCCCTGGAGCTCGGCGGGATCGTTTTCCTGTCCAACGCCGAGGTACGCCGCCGTCTCGGCGAGCACGCCGCGCTGTCCCGGCTGCTCGGTGCCGTGGTGGCCGGCGCCGCCGCCACCTTCAACCTGCTCACCCACGCAAGCGTGCTGTTCGGCGGGTTCTTCGCGTTGATGAGCGTGCTCGGGTTCGTCGCCTGGTGGCTGGATGTAGAGAACAAACGCCGTGACCGGCTCCGCGCCCGCGGGCAGCTGGCCGCCGCCACACCCTCCTACGAGCTTTGGGACCACTGGCTGCGTCACCCGTTCGTCACCCGTCGCGCCCGCGGGTTCGCCAAGGCGTACCCACAGCTCGGCTTGTACGGGTCGCTGGAGGCGGCGCTGATCACCATGCGCCGTGAGAAGCGCAACGCCGCCCTCGCCGACGCGCTGCGCACCCGCATCCGAGCAGCGGTCGGCAAGGACATGGCCGACATCGCCGTGCTCACCTTCGACATGGACGAGGTGGCCCGGCGGCTGCGCGGCGGCGCCGACTACGACGGGCTGACCGCCCTGCTGGGCAGTGAGCTGACCGCCGAGCGGGTGCTGCACGGCCGCGACGATCACACCGTCCTCGCGGCGCACGCTTGGCTGGCCGAGCACCGCGACGGCGACGCCCAACCGCTCTCCGGCCCGCAGCCCGACCAGGACGGGCACCGCGAGCTGACTCGATTGCCGTCGCGTGGTCTGCCATCCGCGCCGCAGCGGGACGCGACCGACGACGCCGGCCTCGACACGGCGGCGACGGTAGGGATGCCGCGGACCGACGCGCCGCCCGCGCACCTAAACGGGCGTAGCTCACGGGCGGACGACAACAGCGGCCCCGTGAGCATTCCGGCCATCCGCCTGGGAGCACGACACGGTGTCACCGTTAGCGTCGACGGCGCCGACCAGCCGGACTCGTTCGCTGACCGAGCGCGGCCGGAGGGCTCGATGGTGCCTCACGAGCGCCGAGCCGGCCAGTCGGCCGTCAGCGACATGCCGGGCCACCCGGCAGATGAGGATGGCGTCGACCCCGCTACGGTCGACGTTCGGGTCTTGGGTACGCCGGCCGTCCTCGACGCGGACGGCAGCCCGGTGCGTGGCCTGCGGTCCAAGAGCATGGAGTTGCTCGTCTACCTGGCGGTACACCGTGTCGGCGCCGCCCAGGCCGACATCGTCAAGGCCATCTGGCCCGACGTGGCACCGGAGCGTGCCGCCCAACGACTGTCGACCTGCCTGGCGAACCTGCGCAGCATCATCCGTCAGGTCCGCGAATCCCGCGACGCGCAAGGCGCAGACGACGGCGACACCCGCGTGGAGCCGGTCCTCAACACCAGCGGCACCTACCGCCTCGACCCCGCCATCGTCACGGTGGACTGGTGGCAGACCGTCGACGGGTGCGCGCGCGCCGCGAGCACCGGTACCAACGGCACCGACCTCGCGGAGTTGCGGTACGCGATCGGTGAGGCCCTGGACAGCCTCGCGGAGAACAGCGACTACCCGTGGATCGACGCCGAGCGGGACCAAGCGCGCCGCGACCTCGCCCAGCTCCACTCACGGCGGGCGGACCGGTGACCACGTCAGGCCAGCCCACTGCGCACACCACCGGGCGAAGCCGTCGGACCACGACGTCGGTGCAGACCGGGAAGGGAGCGTGACCGTGAACCAGAGTCCGCATACCGTCGATGGCCAACCGAAGGGGCCTCCACCCGACCGCGGCGCCAGCCGGCAGAACGTCCCGCGCCCATTGTGGAGTCGTCTGCGGCGACTGGCTGGCGAGGACCGCGGCTCGGCGACCGTGTTCGGTTTGTTCCTGATCGTGGTCGTACTCGTCCTCGCCGGCGCGATGATCGAAGGCGGCAACGCGATGAGCGCCCGCGGCCACGCCACCGACATCGCTCAGCAGGCCGCCCGCGCCGGCGCGGACAAGCTCGACCTGGCCGCGTTGCGGGAAAACGGGCTCGTGCGTATCGACCCGGCCGGCGCCCAGGCCGCCGCGACCGCGTTTCTGGCCCAGGTCGGCGAGACCGGCACCATCACCGCTACGCCCACCCAAGTCTCCGTCACCGTGACGGTGACCCGACCCGGGATCCTGGTCCCGGTCCTGGGCATCAACACACTCACTGTCCGTGCCACCGCCACCGCGGCGCCGATCACCGGATAGCCGGGGAGCGGAGGCTGTCGCATGTGGACATTCGCGGCGCGGGCATTGACCCGCCTGGCCAGCGCTGCCGGTCTGCTCGCGCTGGTGGTGGGGATCCCGGTCGGTCAGCTGCACTACCTCGGCTCGCCCCTGCCGGACCGCATGCCGTCAGCGGACGAGCTGCGCACAGCATTGACCAGCCGAGACTGGATGACCGACGCCACGCTCATCGACGGCCTGTCCGTCCTGCTGTGGCTGCTCTGGGCGCTGTTCATCGTCTCTGTCGTGGTGGAGTTGGCCGCGTCCATCCGCGGCGTGCAGGCCCCCCGCTACCGGCTGCTGGCCCCAACCCAAGGCATCGCCGCCGCCCTCGTCGCCGGGCTCACCGCCACCATCGTCGCGACCGCACCCGCCCCGGCGCTCGCGCCTTCCACCTTCACACCGCCGGCGCGCGCCTCCACCCCTGCGGCGGCCGTTGTCGTCGTGCCAGCGGTCCACACGTCCGCCCCCGCGGCACAGGTCAACGCCGTGGCGCTGAAACCGGTCGGCTCGGTCACGGTCCTCATCGACGGCCGCCCCTACGAACACAAGGTGGTCAAAGGCGAGTCGCTGTGGCGCATCGCCGACCAGTACCTCGGCGACCCGCAACGATGGCCGGAAATCTGGGAGCTCAACAAGGGCAAATACTGGCCGCACGTCTCCGGGCGCACCACGTTTCGCGACCCGGACCTGATCTTCCCCGGATGGGTGCTGACCCTGCCCGCCGATGCCGCAGCCCCACCCGGCGCGCGGCCAACCGACCCGCCCACGGAATCGACACCCCCGTCGGGCACCACCAGCCCGGCCCCGTCGGCGAATCCGACGCCGTCGACCAGTACCACCGCCACGGCGACCCCGACGCCGACCGTGACCGCGCCGGCCGGCGGTGGCGTGCTGCCAACGCCACCAGCCCTACCCACACCGTCAACGGCCGTGACGCCCGCCCCGTCGACCAACGCATCGGGTTCCGCGACGCCGAGCCGCTCAACCACCGCCTCCCCTGGCGCCTCGGCGACACCGACCGGGTCGTCAACAGCGGCCGATGAGGATGACCCATCGTCCGGGATGCCCGGCTGGATCGAGATCGCCGGCGGGTTCATCGGCGCCGGCTTGGGCCTCGGGCTGCTGTACGCGGCGGCCATGGTGTGGAAACGCCGCCGCCACCACTACCAGCCGACCCCCATCACCAACCCGGTCCTCGACGACCCCGACCTCAACCCGCCACTCGGCGCACTTACCCACATCCGGCAGACCCTGCGCCGCCACACCCCCGAGCTGCTCGACCACAAGCCCGAGCCCGGCCCGACGGTACGTCAATACACCGCTGCCGACGTCAAACCCCCGCTGCCGCCCGTGGGCCCCACCGGCGCCGAACTCGCCGGCGTCGGCACCCTCCCCTTCTGCGCCGGGCTCGGCCTTGCGGGGCCTGCCGCCCTTCACGCCGCCCGAGCGCTGCTGGCCGCCACCCTCGCCTCCGGCCACGCCGACGACCCGGACGCCCAGGGCCAGGCCATCGTCCCGGCCGCCACCATCGCGACCCTGCTCGGCGTGTCCGCAGTCGACCTCGGCCCCATGCACCGGTTGACGGTCGCGCCCAGCTTCGCCGACGCCCTCACCCTCGTCGAGGAAGAAATCATCCGCCGCAGCCGGATCATCGCCGACCGCGAGGCCACCGACGTGCCCGCGCTGCGGGCGACCGAGGCACTGGCCGAACCGCTGCCGCAGCTGCTGCTCATCGCCGACGTACCCGAGCAGGGCTGGCACACCCGGCTGGCCACCGCGATCCGGCTCGGCAAGGCCGTGGAGATCGGCACCACGCTGATCGGCGACTGGCCCCACGGCACCACGCTGACCGTCGCCCCGGACGGCAGCACCACCGGCGGCGACGGACAGCGGGTGGCGGTACTCGACACCGCCGCCACCAGCGAAATCCTCACCATGCTCCGCGAAGCACACGGCGACGCCGCACCCACCCGCCGTGCGCCAGCGCCGACAGTGCCGGAAGGCCAGGACACTCCAGCACCGACCGGGCCGGCTGGCCACGACGCGCCGGCGCCATCGCCAGCGGCGGAAAGCGGCGACGAGACCGCCCCGCCGGCAAGAGCAGCCATCACCACCCCGCCGGACCGGCCGTCAACACCAACCGGCGTCCGGGTCGTCTCCGTGCGCGTGCTGGGTTCCCCGGCGATCCTCGGCACCGACGGCACGCCGGTGCGCGGGCTGCGGGCCAAAAGCCTGGAACTGCTGGTGTACCTCGCCGTGCACCGTCGGGGCGCATCGCTGGACGACATCATGGAAGCAATCTGGGGCGACGCCACACCGCGCCGCGCTGCCGAACGCCTGTCGACGTGTGTGGGCAACCTGCGCGGCGTCATCCGCACTGTCGCTCAACCCTCGCCGGCAACCGAGGACGGCGACGGCAACGAGAAGAACCGCAAACAGATCGACCCCGTCGTCAACACCGGCAGCCACTACCACCTCGACCCGGCGCTGCTCCGAGTCGACTGGTGGACCGTGCTCGACGAGTACGCCCAGGTCGCCGCCGCTGACGACGACACGGCCCGGCTTGCCCACCTGCAGACCGCCATCGGCGCTATCGGCGGAGGCCTCGCCGACGGCATGGACTACGAATGGATCGACACCGACCGCGAGCACACCCGCCGCCGCACCGTCAAGATCTACGCCCAGGCGGCGCAGCTGCTCGTCGACACCGACCCGCACCAGTCCCGCGCCTACACCGACATAGCCTGCGAACTGGACCCGCTCTGCGACGAGCTGGCACGACGCGCCATGCATGCCGCCGCCCAGGTCGGGGACGCCGACGCCGTCCGAGACCGGCTGACCGTCCTGCGCCGCTCGCTCGACGACGCCGGCATCGAGCTCGATCCCGGCACCGAACAGCTCGCCACCAACCTGCTCCGCGACTTGGCCAACCCGTGACACCGCCGGTTGTGGCCGACGTCGCAGCGGCCGGTGTCCTCGCCGCCGGATGGGTACGCGCCCAGGTGTTCATCCACGGTGTTGCGCCGCAACAGCCGTGGCGGACGGTCTGCCCTCACTGCCAACACCCAGTGATCACCTCCCGGCTCGCCTACGCCTGGTCACCGCGGTCACGCTGCCCGCACTGCCGCGACCGGATCGGGCCCCGGGCCGCGATCGTGGAGGCCACGACCGGAGGCGCAGCGGCATTGCTGGCATGGACGGCCACCGACCCGCTCGTCTTGGTCGCGTTCCTGGTGTTCGCCTTCGCGGGTACCGCGCTCGCGTTCGTCGACCTCGCGGTGCACCGACTACCGGACCGGCTGACGCTGCCCGTGTTCACCGCCGTCGCGACACTGCTGGCCGTGGACGCGATATGGCACCACCGGCTGGCCAACGGCGTCGGCGCCATAGCCGGTGCCGCAGCCAGCGCGGCCTTTTACCTCCTGCTCGCGATCATCGCCGGCGGCGGCGCCGGGGACATCAAACTGGCCCTGGGCACTGGCCTCGTCCTCGGGTGGCACGGCTGGGCGACCATCCCGATCGGCATGCTGCTGGGGTTCGCCCTCACCTCGCTATGCGCAGCCGCGATGGTGCTGACCGGGCGGCTTAAGCGCGGCGACCACATCGCCCATGGACCCGGCATGCTGGCCGCCGTCCTCGCGGTGACGATCGTGCCGGGGTTGTAGGTTCTCATAGCCCGTGACATGTTCTCATCCGCGTTGGCATACGGCAGGCACATGTGCCACCCAAGCTGAGAACGTACGGCGTGTTGCCGGGCGTGATGGCATCGATCTGGTCGAGTCTTGTTATGTTTCCCCGCGTTCTGGTCAAGTACCGAGCGCGGCCACGGCTGAGCCGCACGTGCTCCGGGAACGACGAACCGGCTGCGCGCGTCGTACCGGTGGGAACCACCGCCGCTGGATGGAGCTGCGATATCTGGAGCTGGTCGTGTTCGGGGGTGTGCGCGAAGGTCGATACTGGAGTAATGACAGGCGAAGTCGGTGATGACGGTTCGCGGGATCTTGCGGTCCGTGCCGTCGCGGGAGCGGCCGGCGCCGGGGTGGGTCTGGCCGTGGCAGGACCAGGGGGCGCGTTAGCTGGGGCGGCTCTGACACCGGTGCTTGAGCGTGCGCTGCTCTATCTGGATGGCCGGTTCTTTCGGAGGAGGACGATGTACGCCGCCGAAACCCTCGCCGATGCGGCCGGCGAAGCCGGGGCCACTACGGAGGAGGACTTCGAGGAGTTCATCCAGAAGCTGGTCGGCGATGAGCAGCATGAAGAGCTGCTGGCGCGGGTGTTGGCTATCGCGCAGGACAGCGCTTTGCGTGACAAGCGACGGGCACTCAGCCGTATCCTGGCCAACGCGGCGGACGAGACCGGCACGAAGGTCGACAACCAGTTCGCCACTGCCCGCGTCATTGCCGATCTTGATCCGGTCCACGTGCGGCTTCTGCGGATCATGAGCCTGACGCCCCCGCATCTCATCCGATGGGCAACCGATCATGGCGTCGACCCACAGACCGTCCGCAGGTGGTACCCATGGAGCATTGCAGCCGCTGATCCGGGTTTGTCGGAGGCGGTTTGGGGTGCCCTCCAGGTTCTGGAGCGGAACAGCCTGGTGTGGAAGGTCGGCGAGAATCACACACCCGAGGGCGGCGGCATCGAGCCGGAGTACGAGATCACGGGCTACGGTGACTACCTCTTGGGGCTCCTCACCGACCGGGACAACTCTGTCGCGGAGGACGGGTCACCGTCGGAGTCGGGGAGGACGACCGAGCGGGCGGCTGGCGATGTCACTGCCTCCGAGCGCAGATGAGAAGCCGACCGGGCGGGAGCGCGGGGCAACGACGTGCCGGAAAGGGCGGGCGGCCTGCCGACTTTTGTCGCAGGGTCCCGGCATCATGGCGGGCATGACAAATGGTAGGTATCCGACGGCACTGACGGCGCCCTCGCAGCAGGACCCGCAGGCCATCCGAGCCGCGATCGCCTGGGTGCACGGACAGCTGGAGCCCGGCCGACAGGCCCTGGTGTGGACGCCGAACAGGTCGGCGCTGATGGAGCACCCGGACTTGGTCGTGTTCGCCCGGAGGCACACCTCGATGACCCGGAAGACCAGCAGCACCATGCGATGGTCGGGCGGCCCGGTGCTGGCCGGGTGGCCGGACACTGATGCTCTCGACGAGCTGGCCGAGGACCGCCGGGTGAGCGCGTTGTGTGTCATCCCGCACGGCACCCTGGACGAGGTCGCCGCTTGGGCGGCCAGAACCGGTGCCACCCGGCTGGGTACGGCGGCAGTGCTTCCCGCGTTGGCGACGCTCGATCCGGTGGTGGAGCGGGGCCTCGAAGCGCTGACTGGGATGGTCAACCACGCCAACAACCTTGCGGGCGTCCTCGACAAGCGCGATGCCGTCAACGTGCTGACGACGCTGCACCAGGGCGGCTACCCGCTGGATCCCGAGGCCGTGCACAGCTGGGTTCTCGCGCATGGGTGGCCGGCCCGAGGAGCGCAGCGGCTCCGGGAGATGTGTGACAAGCTCGTCGCCGGTCGGACACTGCGCGCCGGCGCCCCGAGCATCTTGGGGCGAGACGTGCTCCAGCAGTGGCAGCAGAGCGTGACGTCACGATGATCCCCGCCAGGCGTGGACAATGACGCACATGGACGACTCAGAACTTCCGCAGCCGCGGCCGACCGAGCCTGATGCCTCCGATCTGTACGGCGAGGCCGCTTGGGTGGCCCGCGCTGCGGCGGAGCTCGGCATTCCAGTTCCGTTCTGATGGACCCATGGTCAAGTCGCACGTGATGGTGCCAGCCGTCACCACTTCTCACGATCATGTGTGGGTTGTCGGTGAGGGTGCCCGTGCGGTAGGCGTCGGCGATCCAGGGCATCGGCATGACTGCCGCCATCTGATCGATCATGTGTGTGTGTGTGTGTTTGCGCGTTACTGTTCGGGCTCGCTCGACGAATGCGCCGATGACGCGCGCGTGTGGACTCCCATTCGGTCGAGGCGCGCCCGCCAACCGTAGAGCCCAGCCGCCCGACGTCGCGGGCCCATGAGAGCGAGCCATCCCAGCTGGTCGGCCCAGCTGCTGGTAACCACGGCCACGCGAACAGTTATCCAACAGGCACGGACAGTAACCCTCCTGGAGACAGAAAAGACATCCTGTCGCGCCGTGCGGGCGCGTCGCGTGAGGTGCCACCCGGCGGGGGGCCGGGCACCCGTGGGAACGGATAGCCCGGCCAACCGCGGGCGAGCGGTCACACCCGTTCGACGATGTCGCCGGCCATCGCCTCGCCCGATGGCAGATCGGCGATGCCGAGCAGCGCGGCGGCTTCGATGAGTTCGTCGTCGCTGAATCCGTAGGCGTGCCCGGCGGCGGTCAGGGTCCGCTGCCCTTTCGTGGTCCCGCCGCGGGCGAGCGTCATGCGGATGGTAGACAGCAGTTCGCCTTCGGGTCCCTGCGCGTCGGCGAGCGTGCCGGGATGCACGGCTTCATGGGCGGCGTAGAACGAGTGCCCGTGGTCGTAGGAGTCGATGTTGCCCAAACGCTCGCCCAATCGGTCGGCCAGCCACTGCGCCGGCGTCTGCTCGGACTGGTCCGGGTACAGGTCGGGTCGCACGTCGTCTCGGCTGTCGTGCACCCGCCAGTAGGAGCGGTCCGGGTCCCAGTGGCCGGACTGTTCGCTGTAGCCCTGGCCGGGCTCGCAGGGTTCGCCGTAGGCGTTGGTGTCTGTGCCGTCGAGGGTGATGATGGTGGCGCTGAAGTACAGCTCGCGCGCCATGTTCATGGCGTGTCAACCTCCTTGAGGGTTGCCCCTCCTGTGTGGAGTGAGCCGGTGATGGACCGCTGGCATGGCCGCACAGGTCCCGCCTGGGACTGGCATGCAGAATCGGGCGGGACCTGAATGTGGGACTGTCATTGGTTGTCCGGCTCGCACAGGGCTTCGATCAGCGGCCTGCCCTGGCGTGAGGATCGGGCTGGGAGGCTCTGTTTTGCCAGGTGCTGGCAGGCGGCCAGCTGCTGGTGGTGGCCTGCGCGTGGAGTTCGGGCTCGCACACTCGGGCGTCCGGTTGGGTGGTGTTACAGGTGGGCGCTGCGGTGGCGTTCGCCGGCAGTCATCCACACGCCGCGCTCCGGGTAGAGGTCGTTGCGGCGCCGTACGCAGTGGTCGCAGATGGGCTCGGGGCGGCTGCGGGCACGGGACGCCTCGGTCGGCTCGATGGTGACGGGTCGCCCGTCGACGATCGCGAGATCGATCGGCAGGCCGGCGTGCGGATCGACGCGCACGGTAGTGACGCAGTCCGGGCACGCGAACGCGAGACGCCTGCAGGCGAAGCAGCTGAACAGGAACAGGACTTCGCTCACGTCGAGGGCTCCCCTGGATGAGACTCGTGCTGGTCGGCTCGCGGGTCGGTGAGGGTCACGACGTGATGCCATCCGCCAGTGGTCCAGATCTGCCAGATCTCGCCGGGCACCGCGGCTGGATCGTTGCTCAGGTGGACGGCCAGGTCGGTCAGCCGGGTGGCGTTGACCGCGGCGACAGCACGGATCATCAGGCACCACCCCTGCGGATCCATCAGCCGGATGAGGGTCAGACCCGCCTTGGCAGCTCGTTCAATCTCTCCGGCCAGGTCGAACTCGTCGACCAGGGCGATGAGGACCGTCTCTTCGTCGGCGCGCTCGCCGTCGTGACGACGGCAGTCTGCGACGAACTGCTCCATGTGCCGCCAGCCGCACAGGTCCGGACGTCGACTGCAGAACATGGTGGCGCCGCCGTGGCCGTCGTTCTCGATCGTGCCGACCGGGGTGGTGTCGAGGTGAAGCTCGGCGGTGAACGCGACGCCGTCGCTGGTGGGTAGCTGGTGTAGCGCGGTGACCCGCAGCCTGCGGTGCGGCACATGAAGGTCGCTGTGCACCAGCGGGATCAAATCGCCGAAGTAACGTCCGGCCGGTTCACGTGGAGGGACGTCGCGCGGGCGGTCGACGGGGTCGATGGTGGGCATGCTGAAGCTCCTCTGTGGTCGGTTGGTGGTGGTGGTGGCCTTGGGTCGCCTGCCCGGTCGTGCCCGCGCGGGGGTCACGGTCACGGTCGCGGTCTGGTGCGAGGCGTGGGTGAACGCGGCGGATTGTGGCGGCCACCACGGGCCGAGGTGGACGACATCGGTGACCGCGCCACCGGAACTGCTACGGGGAGGGTTCGTCGCCGTTGGCGTGAGTGAGGTTGGTGCGTTTGTGGTCGGCTAGTGCCGTCAGGTGTAGGCCGAGGCGCGCGAGCTGGTCCCAGTCGGCGCAGCCGGCCTCTCGGCGAGGGCCGGCTGCGCCGATCGTGTCAACCCTTGCCGGCGGCGTCAGCCCTCGTGGTGGCGAGTGGTCTGCCGTCCGATCAGGACGGTGATGCCCTGGACGGCTGGCCGGCCGTGGGACGTTCCGGGTGTGGTGTCGTCGAAGGCGTGGTACCGCCGGCCGTTCTCCATGCCGAACACGCTGGCACGTGCCAGCTGCTCGGCGACGAACGCGTGGACGTCGATGCTCAGGTGCGCATCGTCGCCGTCGGCGCCGACACCGCAGAACTGGATGACGGCGGTCCTGTCACCGAACTTGATCAAGACGGTCGGCCACTGCTCGATGGTGTCGCCGACCTCAATGACGGGGTAGGTACTACTACAGGTCCGCGTCTATAGCGGTGCCGCCGTCCACTCGCCGCCAGTCGGCTGGCTCGCAGGCCCACAGCTGGCCGTGGGCGGTGACGGTGTCGCCCACCGACAGCGAGCGCAGCGGTGTGCGGACCTGTTCGGCCAGGGCGTGCTGGATCGCGGTCACGGTTGGGTTGTTGGAGGGCCCGGGGTTGTTGGACGCCTCGAACACGGCCTCGGCCCACTGCTGGGCGGAGAGGTGGCTGCCGTCGCCTTCCAGCGCGATGGTGACCGACGATTGCATGGAGCCGATCCGGTAGCCGTCGCTGAAGCTGCTGTAGCCGCCGGTGCGGTCGGACTCGGTAAACCCCAACGTGATGATCACGCGGTCACCTCCTGTCCGGACGCCGCCGGTGTCGAGAACCGACGGGGTTGGTTGGCGGCTGGGGTTGGTACTTCATTCCTGGGACTCCTCTCGGTGTCGGATGTGCAGAACCTCCGCGCGCGCAATTCGCGGGGTTGTCGATGGGGTGTTCGTGGGCGGAAGGCCCGCGCGAAAGGGGACGCTGCGTTGCGTCCACGCCTGGGCGGCAGAGCGGCGGCATACGGGCATGGCCACGCGGCCACACCGTTGCGGTATCGCCCGGCCTCGATCGGGTGCACCGTGGGCTTGTTCGCCGTCAGCGGGCTGGGATGAACCGGATCAGCGTCGTCCGCGCGGTCTCTGTCTGGGCCGGCCGGTGCGGCGCCAGTGCGGTGCTCAGGCGTCTCTACGGCGCGGTATAGCCCGCGTCTTCACCGCTGACTTGGGCAGTCCGTGCTATGGACGTGGCCAGCCGTGCGGCATGCTCGCGGCTGTCGCAGGCGACGTGACAGATGGCCCCGCCGAGGCAGACCGCAACCTCGGTGATGCGGCCGGTGGTGCTGTGGGCTATGAGAAACCATGCCCACCAGTCGTCACCGCGGCCGGTGGCGAACACCGCGACTCCGTTGACTTCGACGACGTGGCTGGTTGTCGGCGTCGTCACTGCTCGCCGCCCTGCACCGCGAACGTGTCATCGGCCTGCAGCGCCTCACGCACCGCGGCGCCTGGTTTCTCGCCGGAGTCGTAGGCGTCACGCCAGGCCCAGTCGGCGATGTCGAAGATGGACACTGCGAGCCGGCGGGTGCAGATCGCATCCGCTACCAGCAGCCACGCCGCGAAGCCGCGGTCACCGCTGGCGTAGCGCAGGTACTCTCGGCCGCGCTCAGCGTCCAGCACCGCGCTGATCGCGGCGCGACGCTGGTCGTCTTGCTCGTCCCACCAGCTCATCAGACCGCCGCCTCGATCCAGCTCAAGACGGTCGGGTAGTCGGCGTCGTAGCCCTGTTCCACGACGTCTTGCAGGTTCTGCGCCTTGCCGGTCAGGTACGCCAGGGTGGCGTTGACCATCAGGTTCATCGCGTCGCGAAGCCCCTCGTCGCCGGCTTCGACCGCGTCGAGGATGTCGTCGGCGGCATGGTTGACCGCGTCGGCCACCTGCTGTTCGGTGAACATGGTCGGTGCGGGCTCAGCCGCCGGTTGCGCGGTAGCGCCGGTCGAGTCGGTGGTCATCGTGACTCCTGGGTGCCGGCCGTCGTGGTCCCGTTCGAGGAACGGTTCGCGTTCCTCGGCTGTCATGGCCATGGGATGGCCCTCCTGTCTCCGCCACGTGGCGGCGGACAGGCTGGGACCGCAGCCCCAGCCCGCCCGTGGGCACGAGGTGGGACTGCGCGTCCAGGGCGGCTGCCCTCGACGGCCGGGGATCGGACCACGCAACGCCGGCGGCGTTACTTGCCGGGCGGGTGGGGCGGGCTTCAGCACCGCCCTGCGGCCGGGGCCAGGCCATCTGGATCAGGAGGTCAGGTGCTCGCCCGCGGCGTACGCCGGCAGATGCACCGGGTACACCGCGATCGCCGCGTCGGGATGCTCGGTCTCCCACTGCTCGGCCCGCTGGTCGGCGACGGCGTGGTCGGTGTACAGACCGTGCAGCCGTGGCAGACGGCCCGGCTCGTCGACGAAGATCGTCCACAAGCGACCGGCCGCGGTGGTCTCACGCAGCAGCCGGAGCAGATCGTCAAGGACTGCGAGCACCCTTTCGCTCTCCTCGGCGGCCAGCGTGAGCAGCTGCACCCGCAGGAGCAGCTCCTCGATCGTACGGGGCACGGCGGCCGGCCAAGACACTTCGTCGGTCGGGTACTCGCAGACGCGGCAGCGCCCGTGTACCAGCAGGATGCCGTCGACGTCCCGTACTTCGGTCAGCCGGGGTGCGGACGCGTCGCCGCACCGGCTACAGGCTCTGCAGGCCCAGGCGAGGCTGAGCGCGTACTGCGACAGCAGGTCCGAAGCCGTGCCGGCGAGGGCTGCTGTTCGTTGCCTGCCGGGGTTCTGGAGTTTATGCAGGAGGGAGGCCAGTTCCCGGGTGCCGCCGTTGAACGCGACGCTGGACAGGAAGCGCCGTTCCTCGTCGTCGAGGATGTCGGTGGCGCCGACTGCCGTGAGCAGCAGCTGCATGTTGTGGCGGTGCTGGCGTGCGGCGGCGGCGTGCCAGTCGATGGGCGTGTATCCGGTGTCGTCGCTCATCGGGCAGCCCGCCCGTTGGCGGTGGCGTGGTCGGCGACGGCCGGTGTGGGGACGGGTGGTGTGGTCGCGTACCGGCATGCGACGCGTGTGCCGTGGTGCTTGCCGGCGCAGTCGATGTCGCGGAGCTGGCGGCGGGGATCGGCGGCCTTTTGGCGCAGGGTTTGTTCCAGGTCGTCGATCTGGGTGCCGTACAGCTTCTCGTAGTGGACCAGTTCGTCGGCCTGGCCCGGTGTGATGGGTCTGTCGGGGAACGCCCGCAGCCACATGCGGAAGTACACGCCAGCGGTGGGGCCGTGCAGCGGGGCGCGCAGGCTCGCCTCGCAGCAGACGAGGCACAGTTCGGCCGCGGTGGCCGGGCGGGTGTCGGCACCGGCAGCGACGCGGTCCAGCAGTTCGGCCGCATGGGCGCGGTAGACGAACTCGGAACCCATGCCCGGTCCGATGTCACGAGGCCGGATGAGTCCGAACGAGTGGTACAGGGCGTCGGTATGGTCGGGGTGCCGGCGGATCGCCCGCGCGATCTCGTCCTCCGCCCAGTCCATGGTCGCGAACGCGTCCGCGAGCTCGTCCATGACCGCGGCGGCCAGCGCGGCAACACCTGAGTCGGTGTTCGTAGGCGGGCCGCCGCTACGGTCGCCCGTCGGCCGGGAGCCGAGGGCAGAGTGGTGGATGGTCAACAGATTGCTCCGTCCTTTATGGACGGACACGGCGCGCGCTGGGAGGCCCGTCACGGGCCGGCAGCTGCTGCGGTGCCCGTGGCGGGTTCAACAGGGATGTGGTGTGGCAGCCGGCGAGTCAGGTCTGGCTGGGCCGGTCGGCCGGGGTGAGCAAGGCGGGCCGCGCGAGCGGAGCCTTACGACGGACGGGATCAGGCGACTACGCGGCGTATGGCGGCGATCTGGTTTGCCCACGCATCGACTTTGGTCAGTTTTACGACGTCGCCGGTGTGGGGTGCCTGTATCAGCAGTCCTTGTCCTATGTAGAGCCCGACGTGGCCGGGGTCGCTCATCGTCCCGTCGCTGCCGGGGATGAAGATCAGATCTCCGGCGCGTATGTCGGCGAGGCCGGCGACGGGTGTCCCGGCGTGCTGCTGGTCGTCGGTGACGCGGGGCAGGCTGATCCCGCCGATCCGGTAGGCCTGCTGGACGAGGCTGGAGCAGTCGCACTGCTTAGCCGGGTTGCCGGAGTGCGGGTCGGTGCAGTCGCCCCCGAAGGTGTAGGGAGTGCCGAGTTGCTGCAACGCCCACCAGATCGCGATCATGGCAGGCAGCGGTGTGTCGGTTGGGAGGGTGAAGTCGGCGGGCAGGGCTTCCCCGGCGCCGGACATGCCGTCGCCGCCGTTGCAGCCGCCGTACATGCCTACGGTGAGCGCGACCAGCGCGGTGGCGTCGGGCTCCCACTTCGCGTACGCGTCAGGGTAGGCACTGACCTGGACCGCCTGCGCCGCCTCGGTCACCGGCAGCTGCTCCCACCCGGGGATGGTGAGCAGCTTGTCGTAGAACTTGTTGGACGCGTACACCGGGTCCATGATCTGCTCGGGGGTGCCCCATCCTTGGCTGGGCCGCTGCTGGAACAGGCCCAACGAGTCGTGGTCGTTGCCCTCGCCGAGGTCGCCGAGGTTGCGCAGCGATGACTCCTGCAAGGCGGTCGCCACGGCGATGATCAGGCCACGTGGTGGTATGCCCCGGCCGGTGCCGACGGAGACGATGATGGCCGCGTTGTTGAGCTGCTCGCTGTCGTATCCCAATGCGAGGTCGGGTGTGGGCTCGTCGGACGCGGCGGCGGACGGGTCCAGCCGTGGCGCGCACGCCGACGCGCCGCCGGCGAGACCGATGAGCCCGCCGACGCAGAGCATGGCGCTGCCGACGACGGCAGCCACCAGCAGGTATGCGGCGCGGCCGGTCATGGCTGGCCGCCGGTGGTGTGTGTCGTGGTGCTGTCCACGGGTGTGTCCTTTCGAGGCGGTGGATTGGCCCGGGCGGTGCACAGGCTGGTGGGGGTCCGCCTCGAACGCGGGCGGGCCGACCACGTCGTGGTGGCCGGCCCGTCCGGCGGTGGTTACGAGGCGGGAATCGGTTCGTGCGGCAGGTGGCCGTTGGCGTTGGCCAGCTGCGCGAGCCGCACGGCTGGTGGGATCGGGGAGTTGAGCAGTCCGGTGGCGCCGACGCTGCGGATCCACTGGACCTGCCGCACGGAGATGCCGTGCCGGTTGGCGAACTCGCGTGCGTCGATGTCGGGGTTGTCGGCCAGTTCGGCCCACAGCTGCCGCCACCGGTCGTAGGCGTCCTGGCTGGTCGGCACTCGGCGCAGCACGTCGGTGCGGGGCATCGGCGCCGTGCTGGACGGCGCTGCCGCGCCTGGGGCGAGTTCGCCGCCGGCGGGGTTTGCCCTCGTGGTGTCGGCGGGCGGCGGCTGCGGGGGCAGCAGGTCAGCACCGATCACCCGCGCCCAGCCGGCCACATCAGCGCGTGCGGTCAGCTCGGCGGCGACGGCGTCGATGTCCAATGTGGTGGCGGCGATGGCCGCCCGGACCGGGTCGGAGTGCCGAGACCGGATGAGGGTCTCAACGTGTCGGGCCAGGGCAGCGCGGCGCTGCTCGTCGCGTAGTTGCTGGCGGGCCATGGTGAGGGACTCGTGCAGGCTGTAGCCGTGCGCCAGTGCGAGGGATCGGCCGCGGCGGGTGACGGCGGGTTCGCGCCGCCACTGGGCGAACCCGTAGACAGGTGCGGTGTCGGCCAGCTTGCCCGCGGCACGCAGGGCGTCGCGGCGACGGGCGGCGGCGTGCATCAGCCACACGGCGTACGCGAACGTGCCCAGGCCGCCGAACACGACGGCCAGGTACGGCACGTCGGCGTGGCCGATGATGTTGATGCCGACCCCGGTGGTGACGGAGCCGGCGGACAGGATGCGCCAGCCGTACGCGGCTTCGCCGAGGCGCTGGCGGGCGTCGGCGAACGCGGAGGTGACAACGCCGCCGAGGTCGATGACGGCCGCGAACGGTGTCACCATCGCCGCGCGCCACCACCAGTCCAGCTGCGCGGGCCAGGGTGGCGTCTCGACGCCGACCCAGATCTGGCCGATGGTGGAGCCGAGCGCGGCGATAAGGTAGAACACCCAGGCCGCGTGTTCGGCGGCCCGGCTGTGCCCGGCTGTGTTGCCGCTGCGGATGAGGTTCATGCCGCACCTGCCCGCGGGTCGTGATGGCGATTGGTCGAGGTCATGGGGTTCCTCCTGCAGATGTGTGCAGGACCCAGCGCCCCAGTGCGGGACGCTGAGGCCTGGTAGGCGTGGCGTCCCGCGGGTGCGGGCACCGTGTGGGTGCCCGCTGTGTCGCGGACTGTTGTTAGGTGGTGATCTGGAACCGAGCGGGTTTGAGCGTGGTTTGCCGCACGAGTCCCGCCGCGGCGAACCGGAGCAGGTGCCGGCGGACGGTGCCGTGCGAGAGGCGAAGCGCCTTGGCCAGTTCGTAGGGGCTGAAGTCCAGCTGCGGGTAGGCGCGCAGGTGCGCCAGCACCAGCTGCTCGACCTGCCCGTCAGCGCGACGGGCGGGTCCGGACGCGGTCACCGGATGTAGCACGGCGGCGCTCCGGGGGACATGACTGGGTCGCCGGTTCGGCGGCTGATGGTGCTCCACCATGGCTCCTCCCACAGGTGGGGTTGGCCGCGCAGCGAGTGGTTGCCGCACGGGAGGGCAGAGGGTCGTCGTGGGTCGTGGGCCCGCGGGCGCGTTGGTCAACCCGGGCGGTCCATGGATGGCGCGAGGCTGGGCTGCCCGGACCGATGGGGAGGTCGTGAGCAGTGTTCAACGCCGCGACCAGCGCGATGCGGTTGACGCTGAAGGTGCTGGTGGCGTCGTCGAGGACGTCTTCGCGGATCTTCTCCAGGTTGGGAAAGGTACGTCCGCCGTTCTTGGCGGCCAGTCGTACCCGGTCGGTGCGCCAGACCACGTGGCTGTCGTCGGTGTGCACGCGCACCTGCCCGGCCGGGTCGAGGGTGTGCAGCAGCCGCACGGCCCGTCGGGCCGCGTCGGCGGGCATCGGTACGTCGACGGGTTCGCCGTGCGGATCGGCCCAGGTGCCGCGGTGGATGCGGTAGGCGTCTGTCGCCTCGACCATCAGCACGACCTGCGGGTGGTCGCGGAGCAGCCGAACCACCGCCAGGTCGGGGCGGGTCGCCTCGCGGCCGGCGGCGGTGGCGACGCCGCCGACCAGATCGCACCAGTCGGCGACCGGGCCGCAGGTTAGCGGCTGCTCGTGCGGTTCCGGTCGCGCGGCGACGGTCGCCGGGTCCCCTTGCGGGGTGTCGGTGTCCAGCCCGACGGCGGGACCGTCGCCGACGGAAAGGTACAGCCGGTCGGCCTCGCCGTGCAGGGTCACAGTGGCCGTCTGGGCGGACTTCCCGGCCGGTTTGATCGCCGTCAGTGCCTTGATCACGGTGTCGGGGGGCAGTGCGCACCACCCGTCGGAGACCGCGCCGGAAAGCGGCACGCTGGCGGTCTCGTCGCCGGTGGTCGCGGACAGGGTGAGGGTGTTGCCGTCGGCGTGCAGGTACAGCAGCCGGGTGCGGGTGCGCCAGCGGAGGAAGTTGTGCGCCTCGTCGACGTACGCGCAGGCGTCCCGGCGATCGGGTTCGGGAAGTCGGATCCGTCCGGTGGCCGCCTGCCACGCCGAGGCGAGCACGAATGAGCCCATCAGCCGGCTCGTCTCTTCGCCGATCTGGCCCTTTGGCAGCCGGGCCAACAAGATGCCGCCGTCAAGGACGCGCCGCATGTCGAACGAGCTCTGCGGGGCGCCGAACGTGCGCCTCGGGAAATCGCGCAGCAGCACCGATCGCAGCCTGGACAACAGTGGCGCGATGACCTGCGACCGCAGCGGGATCGGCGCGGCCCCGACGGGCACGGCGTCTGGCTCGACGGGCGGGCCAGCACGGGATTCCACCTGGAGCTGGACCGCGGCACCGAGTTCTCCGGGGGTCGAGGTTCGTACCGGTCGCCGGATCTGCCTGTCTGCGCAGCTCAACGGCTTATGCCCGAACGCTATCTGCCGCGACAGGTGTGGTGCAAGCACGTCGGCGGTGTGTCACCCGATCGCGTCGTCGCTCGCCGCAGGCTGACCGTCCATAAGGGACGCCCTGATAGCTGCGCATGTCGATGGCAGCCGGGCGGCTGTGTTCTGTCACAGCTGGGCCTTTGTGCCACAAGGCGATCGGCGTTGATCCCGGCTTGGGGTTGGTGTCGTGGCACGTGTTGGGGTCGGTGTGGTCGTCCGTCTAGGGACCGACACTCGAACCGACCCCCGGGATCCGGACTACTGGCAGCGTGCAGCCGACGCGAGTCGACCGTCCCGATACCCCGAAAGACCTTCAGGGGTCTCTCTCCAGGGGGTGGATGCTATGCGTAGCAGCGGCGACCGCGTACTTCGCGTCCAAGCGCAGCTGACCGGCCGGGACCGGCTGCTGCTGGACTGGCTGGCCGACCACAAGGTGCTGACCACGTTCCAGATCTGTCATGCCCTGTTCGGGTCGCTGGACTTCGCCCAGCGGCGGCTGCTCAAGCTGCACCGGCTGGGGCTGGTGGACCGGTTTAGGCCGCTGCGGGCCGGCGGCGGCTCCTACCCGTGGCACTACGTGCTCGACCAGGCTGGCGCCGAAATCGTGGCGGCCAGCCGCGGCGAGACGCCGCCTCGGCGCGGGGAGACGGTGGACCGGATGCGGCGCATCGCGACCAGCCGCACCCTGGCGCACCGGTTGGGGGTCAACCAGTTCTTCACGGACCTGGCCGGCTATGCCCGCACCCACTCGGGTGCCTGGCTGCAGCGGTGGTGGTCGGAGCAGCGGTGCGCGCAGCCGGGTGCGTTTGGCACGACGGTGATCTCACCGGTGCGTCCCGACGGGCACGGCGTGTTCGCCGACGGCGGCCGGCGGGTGGCGTTCTTTCTGGAATGGGACGCCGGCGGTGAGCAGCTCTTGATCCTGGTGTCGAAGCTGACCGGTTATGCCGGTCACGTCAGGCAGGGCGGTCCGGCCTGGCCGGTGCTGCTGTGGCTGCCCAGCACGCGCCGGGAACGGCACCTGCACCACATCCTCGACGAGGTGCAAACGGTGGTGCCGGTGGCCACGGCGGCCCGCGACAGCCTGGGCGGCGGTGACGGTCCGGCCGACGCGGTGTGGCTGGTCGCCGGTGCCGGTGATGCCCCGCGGCGCCTTGCCGACCTGGCCGGCCTCGGCGACCCGGCGCCCGAAGTGGGACTGCCGGACGCGGTATGAACGGCCGCTACTGGTGGTGAACGTGACGAAGGTCCGCTGGTGGGTGATGTGCGCTGCCCGGCAGCGGATTTCGAGCGTGGGCTGGTCCTGACGCTGTTCGGCAACGTGTTGCGGCGGGGACCGGGCTGGTGGGTCCGCGATACTGGCGACGGGGCGTGCGAGCAGGCGCGGGCGATCGCCGCCCAGCTGCCTGACATCGGGGGTGCGGGACCCGTCGTCGTCGCTGAAAGGCCATCCGCCGCACCGGTAGGAGTTTCGGCGCGAACCTGGCCGCGTTGACCGTCGGAGGAATCCGGTGGCGGCGATGTGACGTGCTGCGTATGGTCGCGTGCGTCTGCCGCCAAGTGGAGGAGGCCGTCATGCACCGCGACCACGACGCTGAGGCGTCCTTTTGAGCCGAGCAGCAAGCGCCGCCGGGGGTTCCCTCTAGCGAGACTCAGGTCAAACGCGGCCATCGGGTCGTCGGCGAGGACACCGAACTGGTGGAGAAGCTCGGCGGCAAGGACCCCTGCCCGTGTGGCTCTGGGCGGCGCTTTCCGGCGCTGCTGCCGCGCCAGTGGCCGCTTCGACGACACGCTCGGCGACCACTACATGCGGGACTGACCAAGCCGTAGTCGGCTGCTGGCCCGCCGTCGCGTCCCTCGCGGAAGAGCAGGATCGATACCACCGAAGCCTCAGCACGGGCTTGGTGTGAGCGACCCGGACCGCGGCCGGTCGCTCGACGATTCGAGCCATGCCTCGTACCCGGTGTCAGCACCTCTGTTCCAGATACAACATGACCGTGTCGTCGTCACCGTCGGCGCGGGTGAACTCGTATCCCATGTAGTCGATGCCGCCGGTTACCGGCTGCGGTCCGCCGGGACCGGCGTAGGCGTGCCGCACCGTCTCCCACAGTTGGTCGCGCCCGCCGGCGGCAACGACACGCAGGCTGAAGCCACCGGACTCGCCCAGCATCACCACCACCTCCGGGCGGCGGATGAGCCGCTTGACGATGCGCAGGTCCAGGCGCCGCCGCCGGACCTGCCAGCGGCGTCCGTCGCCGTCGGCGAGTTCGCCACGCGTGCCGGGGCTGGCCGTGTCCGGCCGCGTGCCGGGGTCCAGCCATTCGGACAGGCGGGCGGGCCACGCCTCGTCGGCCAGGTCGGCGGCGACCAGCAGGTCACGCCAGTCCAGTCGGGCCAGAGCCAGAGCCCGATCGAGGTGGTCCAGCCGGCCCGCCGCGCAGCGAACCACCGCAGCGAGCATCCGCTCGGCGTCCTGACGCGACTGCGTGACCAGACCATCGAGTGCGCTGAGCCTGTTCAGCACGAGGTCGGCGTGATGCGGGAAGTCGAGCTGGATTCGATGCAGCAGCCGGGCCGAAATCTCCACCACCGGCCCAGTGTGCAGGGTTCCGGGACACTGGTCATCGACTTTTGTGGCCGCGTGCCGGTTCCAAGGTTCGGCGAGTTCTCAGTTGGTTATGTTGGCGCGCAGCATGAGCTCGCGGTTGGCGGCGCGGGCGGCGGCGAGTTCATCGCCGCGTTCGTCGAGTTGCAGTTGCAGGTCGGCGACGGTCTGTTCGAGGTGGACGATGCGCTGTTTGAGGGCGTCGGTGTCGTCGGGTGCGCCGAGGCCGGACTGGCGCCAGGCCTGCTCGCCGAGAGCCTCAGACAGCCGTTTCTCCAGTTGTTGGATGCGGGTGGCCTGGCGGGCGGCGCGTTCGTGCGCGGCGAGCAGGTCGGCCTGCAAGGAGGCTCGGGAGACGACCGGCCCGATCCCGGCGGCGTGGCGGGGTTGGGTTTCGGCGGCGTGCAGTTGGGCGAGCAGGTCGCGGTGGCGGTAGAGGAAGGTGCGGTCGACACCGGCGGCACGGGCGATGCCGGCCACACTGATCTCGGTGCCGTCGGCGATGGCCTGGTTGAGGGCCTTGATGACGCGTTGCCGGCGGCGGTCAGAGTCAGCCCTGCGTCCCTCGGCCGCCGCCGAGGTTCGCCGGGCGGCTGGTGTTCCACTCATGCGGGGCGTCCGGGGCGCAGGTCGGGCAGCGGCGGGCGGACCTTGGGCAGGCCGAGGGCGACGGCCCGGTGCCGGCGCACGGTGGTGATGGCTTGCTCGATCTGGCCGCGTTCGGCGTCGGTGAGCGCGTCGAGGTCGCCGCTGATGCGGCCGATGAGCCGCCGGATCCGGGTGATCTCCTCATCGGACGGGGCGGCCTCGGCGCGGGCCCAGTCGTCGATGTCGACCGCGGCGCGCAGCCGTTCCCGGTTGCGCAGCAGGTCGTCCAGGTAGGCGTGCAGGTCGGGCAGGTAGGAGGCGTCGGTGCGGAAGTGGTCGCAGCCCACGCAGCGGAACCGGTAGGGGCAGGCGTGCCCGCCGGCCTGCACGTTGGACGGTTCGGCGCACACGCCGAACGGGACGACGACCTCACCGACCGCGCGGCGGGCGTGTTCGGAGTCCAGCAACGCTTTGGCGTCGCGCCAGATCCGGTTGCCGTGCCGGTCGAACTGCAACGCCACCAGCCGGTCGACGGCCTCGCGGCGGCGGGCCTCGCCGACGCGGTAGTACTGCTTGCTGGTGTCCATCACCCGGTGGTCCATCAACTCGCGCAGCACATCTACCGGGACGCCGGCGTCGGCGTGGCGTTGGGCGTAGGTGTGCCGCCACGCGTACGGGGTGATCCGGGCCTTGTCGAACTCGGCGGTGATGGCGCTGGTGGACCCGGGTTTCCTGGTCGAGGCGGGCTGGGATTCCGCCGCGATGGTGCTGCGCCCGGCGGCGGATCATCCGCTGCTCGGCCGGCCGGTCTGCCGGGTGCCCGGCTGCGACAACACCGCCCGCCGCCCGTCGTGTGTCTGCACCGGCTGCGAGCAGCGGCTGGCCGCGCACGGGCTGGGCGAGGAGGCGATGGCCGACCTGCCGCCGCTGCGGCGAACCAGACCGAGCCGATGCGCGGTGCCCGGCTGCCAACGGCTACGGATGGTGGACGGGCTGTGCGATGCGCACCGCACCCAGCGGCGGCGCACGCTGCCGCTGCCCCGGGAGCAGTTCCTCACCGACCCGAGGGTGCGCCCGCTGCCGGCCTGCCCGCCGTGCGCGGTGCCGGCGTGCACGCTGCAGCGGCGTGGCCCGTCCGCCTCGTACTGCCACGCGCACAAGCACCGGTGGTGGCAGGCCCGCCGGGATGACCCCGGCCTGGACGAGACGGCCTGGCGGGCCCGGCAGTCGGCGTCGACGCGGCCGGGCGAGACCAGCCTGCGTGGGCTGGCGCCGCTGGTGGTGGCCCAGCTGCTGCTGGGCATCCAGGAACGCACCCGCACCGGCCGGCGCGGGGGGCGCGGCGGGTCAACGCGGTGTTGGCCGCGGTGCGTGGCCTGGTGACGCATGCGGTGACGGCCGGGCAGGCGCCGGGCCGGCTGCTGACGGTGGTGTACGAGCTGGCCGACGACTTGGACCTACCTGCACCGGTGCGGGGCGAGCAGGTGGGGATGGCGTGGCGGCTGCGGGCCCGGCACCGGGTACGGGTGCCGGAGTCGAGGGTGGACCGGGCTAGCGACGAGGAGATCGTCGCGTTGCTGCGGGTCTGCCGCAACGCCCGGGACCGGTTGATCGTGCTGCTGCTGGCCCGGGCCGGGCTGCGCCGCGGGGAGGCGGCCGGGCTGCGCCGCAGCGACGTGCATCTGCTGCTGGACTCGCGGGCGTTGGGCTGTGATGTGCCGCGGGCGCACCTGCACGTGATCCGTCGCGATGACAACGTCAACGGGGCGTGGGCCGGCGTGACGCAGCCACACCACGAACAGTCCCAGCTGCTCCACCCCGGCCACCCAGTCCCGGCCGGTACGCGCACACCAGCGCAGGAACAACGCGATCGCACCCGCGTACGCCTTGGTGGTCAGCTCCGCGCCGTCGCGGCCGCGATCGGTGAGCTGATCGCGGCGTTGTGCCGGCGGGCGGGGCTGTCCCGGTCGGTGTCTGCGCACCAGCTGCGGCACGCTTTCGGCAGCAACCTGATGGACGCCGGCGGCAGCATCGACGAGGTCCAGGAGCTGCTCGGTCACGCCTCATGGTGTAGTCGCGGGGACGAAGCCGGTGGGAAATGTCGATCAGTGTGTGAGAGAAGGAGTTGGTACGAGGCGTGTCGGTCGTACGCAGCACGACCATGGACCGGTTCCCCGGTAGAGAGTTCCCCTGAGGGAATTGTCGGGCGACGGCGACCGGTTGCCGAAGATCTTGCCGAAGATGGAGACCACGTTGTCGACGACCAGGTCGTGGTCGTCGCCGGCGAGCGGGTTGAGGGTGGTTCCCTCCGGCTGGTCGGGGTCGATGAGGACCAACCGCCCGCAGGTGCTCCACGATGGAGCGGACCAGCGAGGCCTGCGGTTTGGCGGTGAACAGGCTGGTGTCCACGTCGGACAGCGACGCTGGTTGCTGGCGGCGGATCTCGTTGACCGCGTACCGCAGGTGCTCCTCGAAGTGGCTGATGGGTGGTCAGGGTGGTGTGCTCGTCCAGACGCTGCGGGGTGGGCGAGCTTGAGTCGGCGCAGCCGGTTGCGCCCGGTCCACACGCCGAACGCGGACGCCACCCCGTGGGCGAGGGTGGCCAGCCGCGGTTGCAGATCGGCTGGTTTGCTGCTGCGCGGGTTGGTGTGGGCGACGGCGTAGCGAATGCCGACCTCCCACTGCGGGCCGGCGAGTTTGTCGATGCCGGCGCGGCCGTCGCGTTCCCGCTGCGGGTCGCCGCTCGGCAGCGGCGCGGGCCGGTTGGCGTTGTGGAGTGCGGTGCGGCGGGTGGGGCCGAACAGTTCCAGCCCTGCGTCGAGCGCGACCCGAAGCCAGGTGGCGGGGTCGAGGAGAGCGCGCGGGGGTTTCCCGGTGCGGAGCGCCTGGACGCCGTGGCGTAGGCGGCGGATCTGCCGGGTGCTGGCGGGGCGGGCGAGGAGTTGCACGCACGCGGACTCGGCCGAGTGCAGGTTCGACGCGGCGGCGATCAGGGTGCGCATCGGGTCGTTGTCGTGATCGGTTTCCAGGGGGTACCAGGGCGGCAGGGTCGGCGCCAGGGCGCCGCCGACGGTGACCGCGTCCAGCGGCAGCGGCGGGGCGGCGTCGGTGACGGTGCAGGCGGCGCCGGGCCAGGCGCCGCGGACGGCGGCCTGGATCGGCCCGGTTTGCAGGGTGCCGGGCACCCACACGGCGATGGTGAGCTGACGGCCGGTCCACCGGTATTCGACGGCGATGTGGGCGCGTCCGTCGCGCAGCCGGCGTCGCCAGCCGGTGGACAGGATCTCGGCCAGGGTGGCCCAGAACGCGGCTGTGCCGGCCGGGTCCACCTCCGGCGGCGGGGTGATGGTGACCAGGTTGGCGTGTCGGGCCATCATCCGGTGCCGCCAGCGGGCCAGCACGGCTCGCGCGACCTGTGACGCGATGAGGATGGCGGCGGCCACGCCGGCCAGCCACGGCCGGTGCGTGCACCAGGCGACCGCGGCGGTGACGGTGTCGGTCAGCCACTGCGACGGGCCGGGCAGCTTCGTACCCGCCGGAGGTGTCGGCGACGGCGGGGGCGTGAGCGAGGGTCCTAGTAGGACAGTGGAGGCGGTCATGGGGTTGGCCTTTCTGGGCAGACGCAAAGAGGGCTGGAGCGCGCCGATGGCGTGCTCCAGCCCTCTTGTGGTGTGATGGGTTGGGTGGCGACCGGAGCTGTGCCCCGGGTTGCGGTCAGTCGTCGTCGGCGAGTTCCAGGTCGCCGATGCAGAGGCGGTGCTCCTTTTTCGACGCCACGGCTTGGAAGCTGACCCGGTGGGTGCCCGACAGCAACAGACCTTCGCCCCGGCGGGCGCCGAGCAGCAGCCGCGCTTCGCCGGCGGTCAGCCCGAACACGTCGGCGACGACGTCGACGGCCTGCGACGCTTGGCGGAGCAGGATCTGGGTGGCGGCGTTGGCGATGACCACCTGGCCGAGGTCGGAGCCGAGCAGGTCACCGACGTCCTGGGTGATGACCGCCAGCCCGGCCCGGCGTTTGCGGGCACTCTTGGCAAGGCGGGACAAGAACTTCGCGCCTTCGCCGTCGCGCAGCAACGTCCACGCCTCGTCGACGAAGACCAGCCTTCGGGGCGGGTTGGACGACCACACCGCCGGTGAGTCCACATCGCGCCAGACAGCGTCTAGCGCGAGCAGCATGCCGGGCGCGCGCAGCTCGTCGGCGAGGTGGCGGGTGGACCAGGCCACCATCTGCCCTTGCGGAACGGTGGTGGTAGGGCCGTCGAACATCTCCCTGAACGAGCCGGTGGTCCAAGGGGTCAGCCGCGCCGCGAGGGTTTCGGCCGCCTCGCTGCCCTGTTCGGTCAGGGCAGCGGCCACGTCACGCATGAGCGGCGCCTGTCGGCGCCAGGTGGCCGGGTCGTTGGAAATCCCGGCGGCGTCATACGCGGCGTTGATGGCCTTGTCCAGCGCGGCCCGCTCCGACGGAGGCGGCTGCTGACCCAACAGCACCGAGACAAGGGTGTGGAGGAACAGGGCCCGGTAGGTGCGGGCCTGGGGGCGGCGGTCACCGGGTGGAATGTCCAGCGGGTTGAGCCGTACCCCGCCCACGCCGAGGGCAATGGTGACGCCGCCGACCGCCTCGGCCAGCCGGATGTACTCGTTGTCCGGGTCGATCACCGCGACGTGCACGCCGTCGGCGAGGGAGCGCAGCACTTCGAGCTTGACGAAGTAGCTCTTGCCCGCACCCGAGCGGGCGAGGACGACGCTGTTGGCGTTGTGTTGCGACCAGCGGTCCCACCAGACCACGCCGTTGCTGTCGGGGTTGAGCCCGTAGAGCATGCCGCCGGCGGGCCCGGCTTCGCCGGGGAGCGGGGCCGGCAAGTCCGCCGACGCCAAGGGAAACGCGGTGGCGATGGCGTCGGTGTCCATGACCCGCCGCATCCCGAGGCCGTCGGCCGCCAGGGGCAAGGTGGCCAGCCAGCCCTGCAGCTGCCGCCAGGTGGCCGGCTGCGTGTCCAGCAGCACCGAGGCGGCGGTCGCGCGCACGTGCGCGACCGCCTCCTCCAACTCGGCGACGGTCGGTGCGTGCACACACAGGTACAGGCCGACCCTGAACAGCTTGGCCTGGCCGCGTGCGATCCGGTCGGCCAGCTCGGCCGCGTCGTCGGCGGCGGCCTCGGTCATCGGATCGGCGAGCCGGCCCTTCTCCGCGTCGCCGCGCCGGTTGCTCTCGAACCGGGCCCGTTGCCGGCGCAGCCGGGCGGCGGCGACCTGCGGGGCGAGCGGGTCGATGTAGACGACGACGTCGAGGCGGCCCGGCCACGCCAGCAGCGGGTCCAGCCACGCACCGCCGACCTCCGCCGGATAGCCGGTGACGATCAGTGTGGCGGCGTAGCCGTCGCCGATCTTGATATGGCGGGGCATGTTCTCGACCGCGGCCGGGCCCACAAACGAAGCGAGCCCGGCCGTGTCGGCCGGGCTCGCGGTGGCGCTGTTCAAATTTCGTCTCTTGGAGAGCAGTTTCATGAGAGGGCTCCCGGTCCGGTGATGACGGCGTCGGGCCTGGCGCGGGGCCAGGTGACGTCGGCGGGGGTGTACGGGTCGACCGCGCATGTCAGCACGGCGGTGGCGCGGGCGCCGTCCAGGACGGCGGTCTGCGCGCCCAGCGCGGACAGCGCGGAGGCGGCGTGCTCGGCGCGGCGCAGGACTTCGGTGTCACGGCCCTTCTCACCGTGGGCGGTGACCGCGATCGTGACGGTGCGCCACAACGGGTCCCGCCGTGCGGCGAGGTCGTCGAGGAACGCCGCATAGTCATGCGCCGCCTCCGCGAGGGCCGGGTTGGTCAGCGCGTCGGCGGCATCGGCGATGCGTTGGGCGTGGCTGGACAGGTCCACCCGCTGGGCGGAGATGACGATCTGCACGGGCTCGGCCAGGCTGTTGAGCCACCGACCGTACGCGCCGATCAGCGCGTTTTGTTCGTCGCCGGTGCGCAGGCCGATGTTGACGGTGGTGCAGGCGACCAGGGCGACCGCCCGGTTTCCGGTGTCGATGACCCCGGACTCGGCGATCGCACGCGACGGCAGCCGCAACACCGGAATCGGTGGTACGGGCGCCGCGGTGCCGGGCGCCCACGCCGGCATCGGCTCGGCCCCGTCTGCTTGGGCGGGCGCGAGCCGTTTCGGACCACGGCTATGCCGGATCGCCGAGAGCAGCCACACGTCCATCGACAGGCCATCGCGACGCCCGAGCGCCAGGACCACAGCGGCACCGGCGATCGGGATGAGCATGGCGATGAGCACCGGTTGCGGGACCAGCGGCCCGACGGTCTTGAACATGCCGTACCCGGCGACGCCGGCGACGGCCAGGATGGCCAACTGCCGCGCCGTCAACCCATAGACAATCTTGTCCGGAGTGTCGACGTCGGCGGGAATGCGGGCCCGAGGGCTGGTGTCTGGTTCGTTGTGGCGCATGGTGAAGACAGCTCCTAACGGGTAGGCCAACCGGACGCGGCACCAGCGGCGGGACGGGCGACCGGCGCGGCTCGTGCGGCGCCGCGGCCGGAGCTGAACGCGCGGGAGATTCCGCGGGTCAGCTGTTGCACCAGCACGACGCGCAGGATCATGCCCATGGCGCTGGGCCGGGTCTGGGTGATGTAGCGGCGCATCAGCGCCGGGACTTTGATCACTCCCCAGAGCAGGCACACGACGATGAGGAGGTTCATCACCGCTCCCGGGTCGCCGCCTGGCAGGGGCAGGCCCAGCACCGGCAGGTTGGTGTCGGGATTGAGGAAGATGGTCAGCGTGGTGTGCAGCGCGACGGCCTGGATGACCACGGTGCCGAGCGTGCCGAGGATGGTGCGCCACCACAGCTTGGCCGCGCCTTCGGTCTGCGGTGTGCCGTGCAGGGCCAAGGCGATGGGTGCGATGCCGACCGCGACGACCAGCACCCCCAGCCGGATGATCCACTGTACGACCAGGATGCCCACGAGAACCGCGATCAGCAGGCCGATGAGCAGCAGCAGGAAGCTGACCGCGTTGGCGCCGGTCTGGCCGTCGATCGCGGTGATCGTGGTAGCGCGAAGCTGCTGCATCGAGCCCGGCGCGGTGATGTCCTGGCTGGTCAACGCGGCGGTGAACGCGTTGGCCAGCCCGATGATGGTGGAGCACAAGGGAATGGCGAAGTTGGCGCCGATCAGCCCGATGATCAGGCGTGGGATCAGCTCGCCCGGCCCGTACTTGGCCTGGATGGTGTCGCGGCCCATCACCAAGATGGCCATCCACAGGAACGCCAGCACGTAGCAGGCATTCACGATGCCCAGCGACGTGCTGGCGAACGCGGTGACCTGTGGCAGCTGGGTCACGTCAGGGCTCACGAAGACGGTGGCCGACAGCAGGTCCCACAAGGCGTTCAGGGCGCCAAGGATGGTCTTGGCGAACCAGTCGAGGATGCCCTCGATGAGTTTGTCGACCAGCCAGCCGCCCATGTCAGCCCCCGATCCAGCCCTGCACGACGGCGAGCAGGATCGGTGCGAGGACGGCGAGGGCGTATCCGATCAGGGCCGACTTGAATGCGGACTTGGCCTTCTCGATCTCGGTGGGATCGCCGCCAGCGGCCAGGTATCGCAGGCCGCCGATGGTGAGGAAGAGGGTCGCGACGCCGATGAGCAGGCCGACGATCCAGGTCGTGATGTTTGTGATGATGGTGGGCAGGTCGTTGGCGGCCAGGATCTGCGGCTCTGCCGCGTACGCTGGGCCCGCCCCGGCCAGGACCGCCAGCGTGGTCGTGGCCACGGCGGCGATCCGGTAGATGTTGCGGCGGATCATGGTGGGCACCTCCCGCCCCGCGCGCGGGGCATGAAATGGGTTGAGGTGCGCCACCGGGAACCGGGGCGGGCCGTGGGAGCAACGCTCCTTCCAGCCGTGGGTGATCGGGTGCGAACACGGCCACTCAGGCCGGCCGCGCCCCGATCCCGGGGGCGCCGACACCGGCCGCTTCTCGGTCCGATGTCTTGCCCCCGAAGGCCTGCTGTTGGGTGGCCAACAACACGCTTGCGGTACTGATGGCACCCAACAGCCGCCCAACAGC
Source organism: Micromonosporaceae bacterium (assembly GCA_035707405.1). Lineage (GTDB taxonomy): Bacteria > Actinomycetota > Actinomycetes > Mycobacteriales > Micromonosporaceae > DASSUC01. The sequence goes on from DASSUC010000170.1 coordinate 40,293, forward strand.
TGCGCCGTTGGCTGTGTTGGTGGAGGTGTTGGCCCGGCGGCGGCGTGGCCGCAACGGGATGAACGCGAGCTCCCCGGCCGAGATCGCCGCCGCGAGGCGCCGTTCGGCTTTCGCCCGCCAGGCGCTGGCCGTGCTCGCTGCGATGCCGAGTTTGTCGGCGGCCTCGGCCACGGTGGCGTTGTCCAGCCGGGTGGCAGAGATGAGGTTGGCCTCGTCGGCGTCGATGACCGCGGCGGCGACCGCCCGCGCGAGGACCAGATCTGGGTGGTCCCACGGTTGGATCGGGGCGATCGGCCCGGTGGCCTCGACGTGGATGAGCTGGGCGTCGGAGTCGGCGTCGCGGGCTTTGCGCGCCGTACGCAAGCCGGCGTCGATGAGCCGGCCGCAGATGCGTGGCACGTCCAGGTCGATGGTCTTCAGCCGGGCGACGAAGCCGACGATCAGCTCGGAGTCCAGGTCATCGGTGTCGCCGCGCCAGCCAGCGGCCAGCATGCCAGCGATGCGGCGCAGGCCGGGCATGGCCACGCCGACCGCGGCAACCACCCAAGCGGGGCCGTCGCGGCGGGCCCGCACGACCAGCTCCCGCCACACCGCGTCGCGGACCTCGACGCCCGTCTTGGGTGAAAGCAGCAGGTCACGCAGGCCGTCCAGCGGCAGGATCTCGTCCGGCAGGCCATCGAAGCCGCGGCCGTCGAACCCGACGTGGCTGGGTGGTTGGACGAGCAGGGTGAAGGCGCGTTGCGCCGCGTCCAGCGGCGACGACGGCCAGTCTGATGTAGACATGTCAGCCTCGCGGAAGGGTCGGGTACCGCGCTGCGGTACGAGACCCCATCCGCGCACGCCAACCCAACACCGCCCACCAACAAGATCAACGGGCGTGGCGTGTTGGTGCAGGTCAGGGGGGTTGCGCGGCCAACAGCCAACAGTTTGTGGGCGCGCTTGCCGTGAGCCGTCGGTCGGCCAACAGTGCAGGTCACCGGGTTGTTGGCTGCTGTTGGGCGCCAAGATTGTCGCGTGGTGTCGGGCGGCGCAAGCGCGCGGCGGGGGCGGCACACTGGCTGGTATGTCGCCGCGCGTCTACCGCCCCGACCACACCGCGCACGTCCGCCGACGCCTCGCCCAGATGGCCGTCTACGTAGCGTTCGGCCTCGTTGTCGCCGCGGCGGCGGCCGGGATCCTTGCGGTCATCGGCAGCCGCATCCCCGCCGCGTGGACGGCGCTGGTGAACGCAGCCTGGATCCTCGACGCAGTGGCCGCCGGAGTCGCCGTCCTATACCTACTGGTCACGTTGGTGGCGTGGCTCGTCTACCGGCGGCGGCGCCCCGACCTCGACGCCGCGGGCGCCGAGATCGTCGGCGAGTTGCACGCCCGCATCGCCAACGTTCGCCGCGACGGCCCTGCCTGACCCGCTCCGCCAACACAGTCGCTCGACCGGCGCCCGTCGCCGACTTCGCCAACACTCCTTCATGATCAAAATCTGTTGTCCGCCCAACAGCCACGCCGCGGCACCTGTTGGGCGGACCACCGTCGCTGTTGGGCGCGGCCACCCAACAACACGCGCCAGCTGTTGGCACGTGTTGGGCAACGCAACCGGTGTTGGGCGCAGCGACCCACCAACACTGCGCCAACTGTTGGGACGTGTTGGGTAACAGCCCCGCCAACACCGGGCCGGAGGAGCTGCTGTTGGGCATTTGGTACGTGCGAACACGGCCAGCCGGGCGCGGGGGCCACCCGCCCCATGACTGCTCACTCGGATCGCTACCCGCAACCACCAGACCACCGGCTCACCCAGACCGACGACCCGGCCGCGACCCGCGACGACTCACCTCGGGTCGCCGGCGACGTACCCATCACCGTGTGGCGGCTCGACGACCGCGACGACGACCAACCGGACAGCGAGCCCGGCGCGGGATTCGCCTCGCGACTCGCTAAGCGACTCGTCTTGGTCTACACCCGCCACGGCGACACCGTCGTCGACTTCGACCAGGATGCGTACCTGCATGGCGCGGCGACCGCGGCGGGCCGGGAGTACCTGGCCCTCACCGCACCCGCCCGCCTGGCCGACCTCGACCAGATCAGCCAGCCGGTCAGCCTGGTCACCCTGCGGTGGCCACGCAACGCACCACCGTCCCATGTGGAGCGCCTCGGCGACCTGTTCACCGCCTGCCGGCTCATGATGAGCGGCGACGCCTGCGTGATCGCCGCCGTCCGGCCCAGCGACTCCGCCGGGCCGGGCACCACGTTCGCCGACCAGGAACACGCCCTGCGCACCGCCGCCGAGGGTGCCGGGTTCACGCACGTGCTGCAGATCGTGGCCGTCAGCGCACCCGGCGAAGGCGACCAGTTCCTCTATTACGCAACCGTTGCCGAGGCCACCCACGCGGCCAGCCAGGCCGCGACGAGCACCGGCGGCCAGGTCCTGCATATCGACCTGCTGGTCTTCGCCGCGAGGGCGAGGCGCGATGACTGACCGCGACTCGCAACCGGTCGAGGGTGGCGCGTCGCGACGCGCCCCCCCCCGCCGTAGCCCCGATGGCGACTCACCGCACGTCGTCGAAGGTCGCGACGACAATGCCTCGCCAAGCGCAGGTGAGTCAAAGTACCCTGCCCCGGGCCAGGGACGGCCGGCCGCGGAGCCGCTCAGGGTGCGCATCGAGCTGGTCGTCGTCGACGGCCCCGATGCCAAGGAACTGCTCAGACGACAGGCCGCAGTGGTCCGGGAGGCCCTGCAATGGTTCGCCGACAACCCCAAACCGAAAGGCGACAGCTGTGACACGGACACCTGAACCGATGATGGAGCAGCGGGGCCTCGGCGCCAGTCCAGCAGCCGCCCGTACGGGCAGCCCCCCTTCCGAGCCGCCCGCGGAAGAATCGCCTGCCTCCACAGCAGCCGGCTCGATACCGGCCGGCTGGTACGGCCGCGTCGCCACGGACGAGCAGGCGGACACCATGCTGGCTCACCAACTCGGCACGGCCCGGCGTGCGCTTCCACCCGCGTACAGGATCGTGGCCACGTTCTACGACATCGGCTCCGGTCGCCTCACCCCGCAGGAGCGCGGCATCGGCCGCAGTGGGCTGGAGCTGTCGCTGCCGCGTGACGGCGGACTCGGTGACCTTCTCGCCGAAGCCGCGCGACCCGACCGGCGGTTCCACGCCGTGGTCTGCACATCGATCGAGCGCATCGCGCGGCTCAGCCACCTCAGCACGCAGGTCGAACACGAACTGGAGCAGGCCGGCGTCGCTTTGCTCGTCGCCGAGGAAGGCATCGACCATCCGACTTGCCCCGACCTGAACGACGCGGCCGACCCGGCGGATTGCTAGGAGCAAGGTAAAGGAAGCCCCTCATGGCATCACCAGACGTGGCCGCACCGGCCGACAACAGCGACGAGGTCAGCCTGCTGGACTGGCTGCGCGTCGTCGCCGATCAGAACGTCCCCGAAGTCTTCTCCAGCGCGGCCGTGCCGGTCGCGTGGCTCGGGCGGACCTCCACCGACGACGCGCAGGACCCCACCCTGTCCCTGCCCCGCCAGTTGGAGTCCTCGCGCCGGGCGCTGCCCGACGGGTTCGTCATCGTGGCCAAGTTCTACGACGTCGAGTCCGGCCGCACCGCGATGGAGAACCGCGGCATGGGCACCGCGCACGAGCAGTTCGACATCCCCATCCCCCGCGACGGGGGCATCGCCGATCTCCTCGCCGAAGCCAAACGCCCCGACCGGCGCTTCGTCGCCGTGGTCTGCGAGTCGATCGAACGCATCGCCCGCGTCACCTACCTCAGCACGAAGATCGAGTACGAGCTGGAGCAGGCCGGCGTCGCGTTGCTCGCCGCCGACGAGGGCATCGACCGCTCGGCGATCCCCAGCCTCAACGACGGCGCCGCCCCGTTCCGCAAGGCAACCCCCACCCTCACCCGGCGGATCAAGCAAGCGATCTCCGAGTGGTACGTGCTCAACATGCTGGAGCTGTCCTGGGGCGGCTTCAAGGAACACACGATCCAGGGCTTCAACATCGGCAAGCCGCCCTACGGCTACATCGCCAAGCAAGTGCGACTCGAAGTCAAGGGCAAGACCCGAGAGGGCAAGCGAGTCAAACACCGACTCATCGCCGACCCTCTCCGCGGGCCGGTCGTCACCCAGATCTTCTTGTGGCGAGCACTGGACCGCCTCAGCTACCAGGCCATCGCCGACCGGCTCAACCTCGACCCCAAACGCTACCCGCCGCCGGAACCGATTCCAGGCAACGGCCGGCGGCGCATCGGCGCCTGGACCGTCAACAACGTCCGCGAGGTGCTCGACAACCCCAAGCACACCGGCTACATGGTGTGGAACCGCCGGAAGAATCCCCGGAAGGAACGTAACGTCAAGGGCCGCGTGAACCCGCCCACCGCCTGGGTCTGGTCACCCAAGCCCACCCACGAACCCCTGGTCACCCGGGAAATGTTCGCAGCGGCCAGCACCATCGGCCGATTCCGCAAGGGCTCCCGCTCCGAGTCTGGCCCCAACCGGCACCCCAGCACCGCCCGCACCTACCTGTTGCGCTCATACCTGCGCTGCGACCTGTGCAGCCGGCGCACCTACGGCAGCACCAAAAGGTCATACACCTACTACCGATGCACGCCCAACGCCAAGAACCACGCCCACCTGCCGTGGTTCCCCGGGCATCCCTCCCACGTCCTAGTCCGCGAGGACCAACTCACCGAACCACTCAGCCAGTTCTTCGCCCAGCGTGTCTTCGGCAGCAGCCGCAAGATCCTCCTGGCGGCATCAGTGACCGCAACCGCCGCCGATCCTGCCGTCTATACCCGTAAGGCGACGCTGATCGCCGAGATCGCCGAACTCCAGCAGAGCCAGGAGAACCTGATCAAGGAACTGGCCAGCCTCAAGCCATCCGGCGACCCGGACGTGTACGAGGCATGGCGCGCCGGGATCCAGACCCGCTTCGCGATCTCCGTCGCCGAGCAGCGTATGAAAAAACAGCTTCTCGCCGAGACCGTCCGCGAGGAGCAGATGGCCGCGCCAGTGGACATCGGCCTCCTCGACCTGCTCCCCGAGGAGGAGGTCGACCTGGTCCGACTCCCAGAAGATCAACAGCGGCGCATCTACGACGCCTTCCACCTTGACATGCGCTACAACGCGCTCACCAAAGAGGTCGCCATCCGCGTCACGATCACCGGCGACACCGCGCCCACCCTCGCCGCCACCGTCGAGGCGATCGTCGACCAGCACCCAGAAACACGAAAGCCGGGGACCGGAGCCGCAGCTCCGGTCCCCGGCAAACCTGTGTGTGATGCTTTGCGTGCCCCCGGCAGGAATCGAACCTGCGACACACGGTTTAGGAAACCGTTGCTCTATCCCCTGAGCTACGAGGGCGCAAGGGCATAGTGTACCGACCAGGCCCTCACCCTGGTGGGCAGGCAGCAGCACGGGCGGTCCCGGGGCGCTCGCCCTGCTGGGAGCGGTCGCGGAACACACGGCGGCACCGCCTCGCCCCGGAAGCCGCGGTCCACACCCTTGCGCAGCAGCCGGACAAGGTCAGGAGTCCCTCAACACGTGCGCGGTCAGCTGGTTGGCCACTGCCAGCAAACGCCCCTCCGGGGCCCAGTCCGCAGTGAGCAGGAGGGTATGACCGCAGAACGCTCACCAGGGGTCGGCCGTCCCGTGACCGCTGCTTTAGAAGTTGAGGACGAGGCAGTACGTCATGTCTTCCGGCTCGCTGGAGAACGTGATCCGGCCCGGGCCGCCAGGGCAGTACCCATCCTTGCCGTCCTGCACCGACTCCACGCGGTACACGAGGTCATCCACACTGGTGCCGAGCCGGCTCCGCGTGCATTCCGTGCGCTCCATCTCGTGGTCCAGGAGACGCCGCTGGACGTGTACACAGTCACCCGTCGCAAACTCGGAACCGGTCAGCCGGTGCAGCACATCCGGGTTACGGACGACGAAGAACACCAGCATCAGCCCGATGGCGACCGAAATGGTGGTGGCGAGGCGCCTGCCGCTGCGCTTCGGGCCCGCATCAGTGCCCGGCATGCCCGCGACCGCCGGGTCGGGACTGCGCCCATCGGGGGGTACGCGCCCCACCGGGCCGCCGCACTCGGCGCACCGGGTCGTCGACTCGGGTTGGAAGAGCCCGCCCCGCGAACACTCTTCGTTGATGCATGTCAACTGACCTGGTCTTGCCACCTGCTCATTCACTGCTGATCTCCCCTTGAGATAGGCGCCGCCGGTCGGCGGCCGGGTTGGACTCGAGCGCCGGGATCTCGAGTCAAGGCAGGATGTCGGGCTGCCGCCACCGGTCGCGGCTCGCGCGCCGGCGGGCAGGGCCGGTGGAGCGTTCATCAGCTCCCCTCCGGTGGGACAGGGCGGGCGGGCGAGCACGACGACGTGCTGCAACCCATCGAGGACGACCGCATGGGTGTGAATCTGCGCCGCGGCGATGGCGCCGGTCTTGTCGCACGGCCAGCACAGGAGCAGCCGTCCACCCGGGCGCACCAGGCTGGCCAGCGCCTCGACCACTTCGTATGGCCGGCCACCAAGGTGCACGAGGTTGGCCGCGACCACGGCACCGAGGCTTTGCGGGGCGAACGGCGGTCGCCGTACGTCGGCGAGCAGCCACTGGCCCGGACGCCTGGCTGCCCGGGTGAGCATGCTGGGGCTCCGGTCCATCCCGACCACCCGGCCCGAGCCGGCGATCTGGGTGGTCAGCAGTCCCGTGCCTGAGCCGGCATCCAGCAGGACTCCCGGCACCGCGCCGATACCGGGTAGGTAGGGCTTTCTCACGTCGTCCTCCGGTGCTTCGGCGGGCCGGAGAGCCAGGACCAGACCGGCGCCGGCAGAACCGTCAGGAGCCGGGCGAACAGCGCCCGGCCGTACAGGTCTGTCTTCCTGCCGACGGTCCGCGGTACGGCCTTGAGCACCGCGGCGAAGATCCTGCTGGCCTCGGCGCCTTCGCCGGTGAGCTTCATCGCTATGCCGAGCTCGAGCTGCGCCGCCAGGGTGTGCGGATGGTCCGCCCCGAACAGGTCTCGCAGGCCCTCGAAGGCGCAGCGGTACCAGCGCTTGGCCTCGTCACGCATGGCCAGCTGAGAGTGTGCCTGGCCGAGCAGGAAGGCGGCCTGATGGTGCAGAGGATGACCGCCGCCGCAGCGCTCGGCGATGTCGGGCAGGGCAACGGTGAGCGTCTCGCGTGCGACCTGGGGCTTGCCGAGTGCGACAAGCGCCTGGGCGTGGGCGACGGTCGCGGTCAGGGTGGCCAGGTTGCGCCGGCCGTGGGAGCGCCGGAGCCTCTCCTGAAGCTCGTCCAGGGACTGCTCGGCCCGGTACCAGCGCGCCCGGTCGGGGCGCAGCTCGAAAAGCGGCAGCGCCAGCTGCGCCTCGGCGAAGACCTGCTGTGCGTCCAGGGCCTGGTTGTGCAGCGCCAGCCCGCGCTGCACATACCGGCTCACGACCAGACCGGCGTTGTCCCGGGCAGACCCCTGGTCGTCTGTCATCAGCTGGGCCCGGGCCAGCTCCAGCCGGGCACCCTGCACATGGTGGAACAACGCCTCATCCGGACGCTCACCGTGCTGGCGGAGAAGCTTCTCCGCCTCCTGCCGCACGCGCATCCCCCGGCCGCGGATCCGCATGCTGCGCAGCCAGGCGACCAGGGTGGCCAGCCGCTCGGGAAGCGCGATCGACGGCATCTCGGTCCGCCAGACCAGCTCCTGCCAGATCGGGTCGGCGTCGGTGAACCGGCCGAGCGCGTCCAGCGACTCGGCGGTGACCCGGCGGCACGCGAAGCTCACGGTGGGGTCGTCGGTGAGCGCCATCGCGCGTGCGGCGTCCGCTATGGCCGCCTCGGGGTGGCCCGCGGCGTGGTGGGTCTGCGCGGATCGGACCCACGCGGCCGGGTCGGTCGGGTGCCGGTCGGCCAGCCGTCGCCGGAACGGGGCAGCCAGGACGGCCTCACCGTGCGCGCCGTGGTGGTCCGCGACCAGGCGCAGCAAGGACTCGACGGTCGGGTCGGGCAGGTCCGGCCGCTCCGACAGCGCCCCGGCGTGGCCCATGAGACGTTCCTGGGCAGGCGATGCCAGCACGGCCGCGGCGGCTGCCCTGGCTACGTCCACCTCCGGCACCACGGGTTCGAGGTACGCCAGCGCGGAGTCGCGTACCAGCGCGTGCACCTTCCACGCCGGCCCGACCTGCGTGGCGAGCGACCGGTCGCCGAGGCTCACCAGGGCTGACCCGACGTCGTGCCGGCCATCGGGATGGAGGTTGTCGAGGACCTGGGCGATGTATCCGGCGGGCACCTCACCGGGGCCGCACACGAGAAAGAGCTGGAGCACCAGACGCTGCGTCACATCCAGTGTGGACAGTGCGTCGCGGAACAGGGCGACGACAACCGGCCGGAGCGACCCCAGGTCGGCGTGCAGCCCGTCGGCGTAGCGGACGTACGACAGCAGGTCCTGCCTGCCCCGCACCTGGTTGCCCGCGAGCCGCAAGGCGTACGCGTGGCCGTCCAGGCGGCCGGCGATACGCTCCAGCGCCTCCGCCTCGTCCGGAGTGTCCGGCTGGCGGTAGCCATGGAGCAGCATCGTCGAGTCGTGGAGCGACATCGGACCGAGCTCCACCCGCCGGACCGGCGCGTCGTACGGCGCGCTGCTCGTCACGAGCACCGTACGGGCCTTGACGCCGCCCCCGAGCACCAAGGCGGCCAGGGTACGCGGGTCAAGATCCGGGGGTAGGTCGTCGACGACGACGAGGCTCGGCTCCGCCTGGCTGGCCAGGAGATCCGCGAACACACCGGGCACCCGTTCCGGCGCCACGCCGGCCACGGCCTCACCCGCCGGCCCACCGGCTGCGGCGAGTGCGGCGGCGAAGCGCGCAGGTACCTCGTGCGGACGGCTCGCCGCCAGGCTCAGCCAGTAGACACCACCCAGGTGCGCGGCGCCGAAGCGCCACGCGTACGCCGAGACGAGTGCGGTCTTGCCGATGCCTGGCAGGCCGGTCAGGATGGCCGCCGGTCCCGCCATGGCGGCCTGCGTCAGCGGGAAGCTGCTCTCACTCAGTGCGCTGTGCAGCGCCCACAGCTCGCGGTGGCGGCCCACGAAGCCATGGGCACCAGCGTGCCGGTGCGGTCTCTCGGTGAACGGCACCCCGCCGATACGGCCGGACAGCTGCCGCACGCGTGCTGCGACCCGGGCGGCGGTCCGGCCCATCGCGGCGCGGTCCCGGGGTGCGGGCATCAGCACGAAGCGCGCGTCAGCGAGCTCGACCGGCTGTAGATGGTGCGTGGTCGGTTCGGGGTTGACCACCATGAGCCGGCGTGCCGGGTCACCCTCCCGCTGCCCGGCGAGGAACGCGGCCGTGAGCTCGAACTGGCAGGCGGCTCGCAGCGGGAACGCCTTCGAGTAGTAGGCCAGCAGCGCCTTCGATCCGCGCAGCGCGGCCTCAATCTCGGCGGTGATCCCGAGGAAGTACGGGATGTCGCGCTCGTCGAGGAACACGCGCAGTCCCTCATTCCGCAGCTCATCGACCAGCTCGCGGACCTCCGCCCGGTCAGGACCGGCGAGAGAGACGAAGACGTCGTAGTCACCAGCGCTCACGACCGTGCTCATCCGTTGAAGATGGCCGGGTCGCCGAGACTGCTGCGGAACCCGCGTGTCTCGTTTGTTCTGGCGTCCCGACCGGAGCAGGTGAGGCGCAGGTGTACGACGCCGGCGAGCGGGATGCGTACTGGTTGGGGGTGCCCCATCCGCACGTCGATCGGCTTGGTGAGCTGCCGGCCGTCCTCGTCGTAGAAGGTCATGCTGGCGATGGCGCCGAACGCGTCCGATGTGTCGTCGGCTATCCCCAGCGTGGCCGTGAAGGTCTGGTAGCCGGCCACGTTCCACTCGATGTAGCTCGATGTGGGGTACATGCAGTACCAGGTGACGCTCCGCTGTGTGGGCGCTGGGTCGGGCGTCTCCAGCGGTGGCATCTCAGTGGTCCCGTCGGGGACCGGTACCAGCGCCGGACCAGTCGCGGCCGGGGGCGCGGGCGACGGCTGGTCGTGCGCCTTCCAGGTGCGGTAGGCGACCCAGCCGGAGAGCACCACCATGACGGTGGTCAGGAAGGCGGTCGTCACGAGCAGGGCCACGGCGCTGGAGCCGGCCCAGCGGACGGCCGCGCATACGCCGACCACCAGGGAGACAGCGAGGCTGACGGCCACAAATGTCGCACCCTTTTCGCTCTTCGTCATAGCCTTTTTCCTTGTCGGTGTACGCAGGGGGAACCCGCGGCGCCGGCCGGGGCGGGTAACCACGTCAAACTTCAAAGTCTTCGGTGAGATAACGACTGGATGTTGCCCCGGCTACCGTCACAATGGCGCGGTCGGCAAGTCGATCATATGTACCTGGCGAGCCGTTCCAGGTACCACGTCAGGATTCCCCCAGATATACGGGTGCCTCGTGCAGGCGATGGACCGCGGCGCCGGAAGGTACCAGCCGGCCAGCCTGGCCGTCATATTGATGGCACCGCCGGACGCGGGGTAGCTGCGCTGGGTGACAGTTTTGCGGAAAGATGCCGGCCGCGCTGTCACCTGCCAGAAAAGTGACACCGCGCTGAGGCGGAGGGGTGGGCCCTTACCGGTCCCCTCGCCGGGTGCGTCGGTCACGTACGGGACATTAGGCTTGGCCCAGCTGTCACCAGCACCATGAGATCAGCACCGAGAAGAAGTGGATCAAGAATGTGGCCATGTCCGTCGCGGTGGACTGGGCCAGCGACACGAACACCTGACCGTGCGGCTCCATATTGTCCCGTCACCCCCTTCCCTTCTGCCGGGCCGGTTACCGGCCGTGCCTCACATTTGACCGGCGGACCGGACGGGCGCTGTTCGCCAGCGAACCCGAGCGAACAGCTGGTCCAGCAGAGCTGGTCGCGGCGGACCTCGGCACCCCACCGGTACGGGAACGGGCGAACCTCGGCGAAGGCCTCATGACACGCGCGCCTCGCGGGCTGCCCGACCTGCCGCCAGGACCGGCGAAGGACCTCGTCGACCTGTTCCGGCGGCTCCGGCACACCAGCGGAGTCACCCACGGACAGCTGGCCCTGCGCACCGGGTTGTCGCGTAGCCACGTCAGCGAGGTGCTCAGCGGCTGGAAGGCGCCCAGGCCGGCGACTGCCGCGAAGATCGCCGAGGCCCTGCGCGGAGACCCTGACGAGATCCGCCGCGCCCGTGGCCTGGCGGAGAAGCTGGCCGAGCTGAACCGGTACCACCGCCTCCGGGCGGTCCGGCCCCGGGAGAGGGAGCAGCGTCTGCTGCTGCCGGATCCCCCAACCGGCGACCTGGCCGTACAGCTGCTGGGTCCGGTACAGGTGGAGAGCGCAGGCGGGATCGTCCATCTGGGGGGCCCGACCGCACGGGCCCTCTTCGCCGCCCTGCTGCTCATGGGTGAACCGGGCGCCACGACCGAAGAGCTGATCTCCTGGGTGTGGGGAAGCCCCGGCGCGGTTACCAGAGCGAGCGTCTACCACTATGTGTCGGCGCTGCGCGCAACGCTGTCGACAACGCCGGGGCAGCCGGCGCTGGAGGCGGCTGCGGGCCGGTACCGCCTGGTCATCGATGACCAGGCGGTCGACTGGCGGCGGTTCCGGCGCCTGGTCGCCGACGCCCGGCTCGCCCGCGACCACCAGGACCTGGACGGCACGGCAGTGCTTCTGCGCAAGGCGTTGGACCTCTGGCGGGGGTCGCCGCTCGGCGACACCGGTGACCGCCTGGACCACTTCCGGACGGACATGCTCCGGCAGCACCGTGCCACCGTGGAGGCACTGGCCGCGACCGAGGCGGCCCGAGGGCGACCCCAGCAGGTGGTAGACCTCCTCACCGACCACCTGCGCCACGAGCCCGGTCGGGAGGTCGCCGCCGCGCTGCTGATCGACGCGCTGTCCGCGCTGGGTCGCCGGGAGGAGGCCGGGGAGGTGTACCGGCGCAGCCGCGCGCACCTGGTGCGGGTGTCCGGTCTGGAGCCGGGCGAGAAGCTGCAGGCCGCGTTCCGGCGGACGCTGCACGGCACCGGGCTCGGCGCGGGGACCCCGGCAACGCTTACCGCTCCGCCGGGTGGTGCCGGGCGGGACTGCGGGCCACCCAGGCCCGCCTCCGGGTTGCCGCGACCCGACCGGCTCTTCACGGGACGTACCCAGGAGCTGGCCCTGATCAGGTCCTTCCTGGCCGCCCGCGACGGGGCAACGATTGTTGTGGTCTCGGGGATGGCCGGCGCGGGAAAGACCGCCTTCGTCGTACAGGCTGCCCGGCAGCTTGCCGACGAGTTTCCCGACGGGGTCCTCTTCATCGACCTCCATGGGTACACCGACGGGCATCCACCACTGGCACCGCAGGAGGCGCTGGATCGGTTGCTCCGCCGTCTCGGTATGTCCGGCGATGCGATCCCGTCCGATGTGGACGAGCGCGCGGCGCTCTTCGCCGATCTGCTGTCCGACCGGCGGATGCTCGTGGTGCTCGACAACGCATGCGGTGTCGGACAGGTGCGACCGCTGCTGCCGGGCGCGCCGGGCTGCGCCGTCGTCGTCACGAGCCGGCTGCGGCTGACCGCGCTCGACGACGCGTACCCGATCTCCCTCGACGTCCTCGGGCATGACGAAGCCGTCGAGCTGTTCCGCCTGGTGGCCGGTCCGGAGCGGCTACGGGACGAGCCGGACCCCGATGGGTCGGTGGGCCGGGTGGTGGAGCGGTGCGGCCGGCTGCCGCTGGCTGTCCGCATCGCCGCGAGCCGCCACCGGAGCAGCCGGCGCAGCCTCGCGGACCTGGAAGGCCAGCTGTCGGACGCGCACCGGGCATTGGCGCAGCTGGATGACCACGACCGCAGCGTCGCCGCGTCATTCCGGATATCCCTGACCGGGGTGCCGGATCCGTTAGGTCGCACCTTCGCGCTGCTCGCCACGCAGCCGGCGGTGGACTTCGACGCATACGCGGCTGCGGCGACGGCCGGCCAGTCCCTGGAGCACACCGCGCGAGAGCTGGAGAGCCTGGTCGAGCGGAACCTGCTCATCGGGTACGCCCAGGACCGTTACCGCTTCCACGATCTGGTCGCCGCCTTCGCGAGGCAGTACGCGGCCGAGCTGCTGCCGCCGCTGGAACGGACGAGTGCCGTACGCCGTGCGATCGACTACTACCTACGGGCGGCCGAGCTCGCGGACGGTTTCGTCACGCCCCATCGGTACCGGATTCCCCTTGACGTCATCGACGGCTCGGCGCCGCTGCCGCCCCTCATCGACTACGCCAGCGCCCTGGCCTGGCTCGACACCGAGCAGGCGAACCTTGCCGGCGCCGTCCTGGCGGCCCGGTCGGCGGGGTTGGACGCCTCCTGCTGGCAGCTCGCATGCACCCTGCGTGGGTACTTCTTCCTGACGAAGAGCTGGCAGCCCTGGGTCGTCACGCACGAGACGGCCCTCGTCGCCGCCCGCCGCTGCGGCGACGTCCGGGCCGAGGCCACGGTCGTCAACAACCTCGGGCTCGCGCACCTTGAGCAGGGTCACCACGACCTCGCAGCGGGCCATTACGAGCACGCGCGGCGGCTGTTTGCGCAGGCCCAGGACGCGCAGGGCGAGCACACGGCACGGGCCAACCTGGCGTGGCACCTGTTCGCGCGGCACGAGTACGCCGGGTTCCTGGTGGAGATGGAACCGATCCTTGCCTACTACCGGCGGGAGGGCCTGGAGCGCAACGCAGCGATCACCCAACGGGGCATCGGGTTGGCGAAGGCCGCGCTCGGCCGTACCAGTGACGCCGTCGCGGACCTGCGCGACGCGCTGGCCGTGTTCTGCCGGCTCGACCTCAGGCTGGATATCGCGATGGCGTGGAACGGGCTGGGCGAGACCTACCAGCAGGCCGGTGAGCGGGCACTCGCGGCCGACGCGTTCACCGAGGGTCTCGCCGCGAGCGAGCGGTGCGGCAGCGTGTTCGAGCGGGCGCGCGCCCATCATCGGCTCGGGCAGCTGGCCGCCGACGCGGCTGACGTCAACCGGGCGCGCGGGCACTGGTCCCGAGCCCTCGACGACTACCGGAAGCTGCGGGCTCCTCAGGCGGCAGAGCTGGCGGCGCGCCTGCACGAGCTGGCGGGTTGACTCTCAGACGACCTTGTGGCGACGTTCAGATCGCTGCACAACTGACCGCCTGATGATCGGGACAAGGCACCGCTGGGCCGGTGCCCATCTCCATCAAGGAAGGTCGGGTCATGCACGCCGCCATTGTCGAACAGATACTCGCGCAGGTCGCTTCCGGGCTCATCGCCTGGCTTATCGGTACAGCGGTGAAGGCCTTGCGCCGCGCCCTGTCCAGCCGGCCAGATGAGCACCAACCCCGTTCCCGCCGCTCTGGCCCGCGCCGGCGTACCGCCGGCGACCCACCTGAGGTACGGCATCCATCGCGGTCCCGGAGCATTCCCGGCGTGGCCGTCGGCAGGCCAGGCCCTCTGTTGTCTCGTATCCTGATCACGCGGGGAGGCCGAAGTGCGGATGGAGGAGCGACCGGGCCGAGGCAGGAGACCGCGCTGGTCCGCCGAGACCCTCTTCGCCGGGCCGGGCGAGACCCGGGCGGCGTTGCGGGCGAAGGACTGGGCGGCCACGCCGCTCGGGCCGGTGGAGTGGTGGCCGACCGAGCTGCGGGCGGCGATCCGTACGGTGCTGCCCTCAAGGATCCCGATGCTGCTGTGGTGGGGGCCGCAGCTCGTACAGATCTTCAACGACGCGTACACCCCGGTCCTGGGCGACAAGTACCCGGCGGCGGTCGGGCAGCCGGGCGCGGAGTGCTGGGCCGAGGTGTGGGATGTGCTCGGCCCGCCGGCCGATCGGGTCTTCGCCGGTCAGGGCGCCACCTACTCGGAGAACGAGCGGCTGTTCCTGCGCCGGCACGGGTATCTGGAGGAGACCTACTGGACGTCCTCCTACAGCCCGGTCGGCGGCGAGGACGGCTCGGTCGCCGGGATCTTCGTCGCGACCACCGACGTGACCGCACGGGTGCTGGGTGACCGGCGGCTGGACACGCTGCGGGAGCTGGGCACGCTCTCGGTCGCCGGTACGGACACGGCGGACGACGCGTGCCGCGCGGCGGTCGGGTTACTGGCCCGCCGGCGTACGGACTTTCCGGTGGTGCTGGCGTACCTGCGCACGGACCTGATGACCGAGGGGAGCGACCTGGGGCTCGTCGCGACGGCCGGCGTCGCCGAGGGCAGCGAGCTGGCGCGGGACCGGGCGTCCGGGGTGACCGGCATGCCGGAGGTGTGGCGGGCCGCCCAGAGCGGAAGAGCAGAGCTGGTGAGCGCGCTCGCCGACCGCTACCCGGGGACCTTCCGGGTCGACGGGCCCCTCGGCCCCGCTCCCGTGAACCAGGCGCTCGTCCTGCCGTTGCGGGTCAGCGGGCGGACCCAGCCCGTCGGCGTGCTCGTGGTGGGTGCCAGCCCGTACCGCGAGCTGGACACGGCGTACCAGGGGTTCCTCCACCTGGTCGCGGACCGGGTGTCGACGGCCCTGGCCTACGCGCTCGCGTACGCCGAGGGGCGCCACCGGGCCGCCGCGCTGGCCGAGATCGACAAGGTCAAGACCCAGTTCTTCTCCGACGCCAGCCACGAGCTGCGCACGCCGCTGACGCTGATCGCCGGCCCGGTGGAGGAGAGCCTGTCCGACACCCGCGATCCGCTGCCGCCGCCGCAGCGGGAGCGCCTGGAGATCGTCCGCCGCAGCACGGCGCGGCTGCGGCGCCTGGTGGACAACATCCTCGACGTGGTCCGCATCGAGAGCGGCCGGATGCAGCCGCACCCCCAGCCGACCGACCTGGCCGTGCTGACCCGGGGCATCGCCGAGTCCTTCGAGTTCGCCCTGCACCGGGCCGGCCTCGGGTTCGTCGTCGACGCGCCGGCCCTGCCCCGTACGGCCTACGTCGACCGGGACATGTGGGAGAAGATCGTCGTCAACCTGCTCTCCAACGCCCTGAAGTACACCCTCACCGGCGAGGTGCGGCTCACGCTGCGCGACGAGGACGGGCAGGCGGTGCTGGCAGTCACGGACACGGGTGTCGGCATCCCGCCCGACGAGCAGCCGTTGCTGTTCGAGCGGTTCCACCGGGTACGCGGCAGCGACGCCCGCTCGCATGAGGGTGCGGGCATCGGCCTCACCCTTGTCAACGAGCTCACCGGGCTGCACAGGGGCACGGTCGGCGTGCGCTCGCAGCCCGGTGCCGGCTCCACGTTCACCGTGCGGCTCCCGTACGGCGAGCCCTTCGGGGAGGCCCCGCCCTCGACTGCGGGGTCCGGGGCGCCCGTGGCGAGCCAGGGGTACGTGGAGGAGTCGGCGCGCTGGCTGCCGGAGGTGGCACCACCGCCGGCCGGTCCGGTCCACCCCGGCGCGGCGACGGTCCTGGTCGTGGAGGACAACGCCGACCTGCGTACCTTCCTCACCACGCTGCTCGCGCCCCACTGGCACGTGGAGGTGGCGACCGACGGGCAGGCCGCGCTGGAGCGGCTCGACTCGGTCCGCCCGGACCTGGTGCTGACCGACGTGATGATGCCGCGGATGGACGGCTTCGAGCTGCTCACCGCGTTGCGCGGCGACCCGCGTACGGCTCTGGTGCCGGTCGTCATGCTGTCCGGCCGGGCCGGCGAGGAGTCCGCCGTGGACGGCCTGGCTTCGGGCGCGGACGACTACCTGGTCAAGCCGTTCTCGTCGGTGGAGCTGCTGGCCCGGGTACGCGCCAACCTGGAGCTGGCCAGGCTGCGTAACCACGAGTCGGCGTGGCGGACCGCGGTCACCGGCTCGCTCCAGGAGGCTTTCTGCATCGTCGACGACAGCGGCGCCGTGATCGAGGTCAACGACGCGTTCCGCCACCTCGTCGGGGCGGATGCCGGGCACCTGCCGGCGCGGCCGCCGTACCCCTGGTGGCCGCAGGCGCAGGCCGAGCCGGCCGAGCGGCGCCAGGCGGAGGAGGCGCTGCGGCAGATCCTGGCCAGCCACGGCGGCCGGGCCCGCTTCCCGATCCGTCACGCGGACGGCCACCGGATCTGGGTGGAGGCGCTGTTCAGCTCGGTCCGCGACCCGGACACGGGACGCCGGACCTACGCGGGGACGCTGCGCGACATCACCGATGAGCTGCTCGCCGCCGACCGGCAGGCCGCGCTGGCCCGGCTCGCCACCAGGCTGGCCAAGGCCGGCGACGTGACCGAGGTGCTCTCCGCCGGCCTTGGACGAGCTCCGGCGGCTGTTCGACGCGCGAGAGGCCGCCGTGGTCTCCTGCGACGGCAACGGCCAGGCGGTTGCGCTCCTGGGGCGGGGTGAGGTGCCCGACGCAGCCTGCCGGGCGCTGGGCGACCCGGTGCGCGGCCACGGCATCCATGTCGACCCGGACGGCGCCGGACGGGTCCACGGGATCGGCGCCCTGGTCGGCGCCCTGCCGCCCACCGCCATCTGGCTGCGGTTCGAGCCCGCCCGGCACGTGCCGGCCATCGACCGGGCCCAGTTCCTCACCCTGTGTGGCACGGTCTCCCAGGCACTACAACGGGCAAAGGCGTCCGACGCGCAGCGCACCGTCGCACTCACGCTCCAGCGCTCCATCCTCGGGCCCGCCGAGCTGCCGGCCGGGTTCGCGGTGCGGTACGAGCCGGCCGTGCGCCCGCTGGAGGTGGGCGGCGACTGGTACGACGTGGTCCGGCTGTCCGACCGCGGGGTCGGCGTCGTGGTGGGTGACTGTGTGGGCCGTGGCCTGCCCGCGGCGGCCGTCATGGGCCAGCTCCGCAGCGCCTGCCGGGCGCTGCTGCTGCAGGCGAAGGGGCCGGGTGCGGTCCTCACCGCGCTGGACGGCTTCGCCCGGCTCATCCCCGGTGCCCGTTGCACCACTGTCTTCTGCGCGATCGTCGACAAGGTGAGCGGCCACGTGCGCTACTCGTCCGCCGGGCATCCGCCAGCCGTCCTCGCGCACGCCGATGGGGGCAGCGAGCTGCTCAACGGCGCCCAGTCGTTCCCGCTCGGCACGGTGCCGCTGGACATCCGGCCGGAGGACGCGGTGTGGCTTCACGCCGGCTCCACCCTGCTGCTCTACACCGACGGCCTGGTGGAGCGGCGCGGCGAGCGGCTGGGGACCGGGGTGGCCCGCGCGGTGGCGGCGGTGGCCGCGGGGACGGTTGCGGCCGCGGGGACCGTGGCGTTGGGAACCGCCCCGGTAGGGACCGCGGCGCGTCAGCCTTCTGCTCTGGCCAACCGGGTCGTCGCCGCGACCCTGCCCGACACCGGCTACGACGACGACGTGGCGCTGCTGATCTACCGCCATCCTGGGGTGGCCCCGGTCGCCGTGACGATCGCGGCCGAGGCGCGCGAGCTGCGACGGCTGCGGGCCGAGGTGGGGCGCTGGCTGGACGCCGCGGGAGTCCCCGCCGGCCCGGCCGGTGCGATGCTGGTCGCGGTCGGTGAGGCGTGCACGAACGCGATCGAGCATGCGTACCAGTTCGATGCGGACCGGCAGGTCACTGTCTGGATGTCGGTCGACGCCGGCCGGCTGGAGGCGGTGGTGCGGGACACCGGCTCGTGGGTCGAGCCTTTGGCGCAGCCAGCGCTTGGGCTGCGCGGCCGTGGGCGGATGATGATGGAGGCGCTGATGGATGTGGTCACCATCGACGGCGGCCCACTCGGAACCAGCGTGCACCTGGTGAAGGAGATCCACGGTGATGGATAGTTTCTCGGCCACACCGCATGGCAACAGGGTGACCGTGACCGGCGACGTCGACATGGCGACGGCGCCGATGCTGCGGGAGGCGCTCCAGGCCGCGGACGGCCGCCCGCTCATCGTCGACCTCTCCGGCACGAGCTTCCTGGACAGCGCCGGCGTCGCCGTCCTGTTCGACTACGCCGGGGACGGTCTCGAGCTGGTCCTGACCCCGGACTCGGTGGTCACCCTGGTCCTCGAGGTAACCGGCCTGACGAAGGCGGCGAGGATCCGCTACTCGGCCGGCCCCGCGCTCGACGACCACCAGTAGCCCCCCGGCCCCCCGCCAGCGTGGTGATCGTTGGACACCTACGGGCACGACACGCCGGGCGGGTTACCCGTATGCGTCCAACGACCGCCGGAGCCGAAGGGCGACGGCCGGCTCAGGACCGGTAGGCGTTGCGCGTGTAGGCGAGGCTGAACGGGCTCTCGCCCGAGAAGTACACCGCCACCAGGTACGCCGGGTCGGTGGCGAGCATGCCGCGGGGCAGGTCGCTTCCGTCGTCCTCGTCGTCCCAGCCCCAGGCCGCGTTGGCCGCGTTGTCCACCCCGTTGTCCCCGCAGAAGGTGCCCCAGCTCGCGAAGGTGCTGCTGTCGTACCGCCGGGACCATAGGCCGCTGCTGGCGAACGTGTTCACCAGCCGGTAGCCCACCGACCGGTCGTTGCCGCCGGCCGGGACCTCACCGGTGCCCGACGGGTAGTAGATGACCCCGTCGCCGCCGGGGAAGTCGGCTCCGTTCCAGGCGTAGGCGCCGTGCCCCTTGGCCTCCTGACGCGTGGTCGGATGGGCATAGCCGTTGTAGCTGCGCATCAGCAGCGTGCCGTCGACCGTCTCCCGGCCGCTGCCGTACGAGCCGCCCGATGGCACGTACGAGTAGAAGTCGTTGTGCGCCGCGGTGACCATCGCCTCGATCCGGCCGTACGTCGAGTTGTTCTTGCGTACGGTCAGCAGCACACCCTCCATGTCGTTCTCGTGCGTCTCGGTGCCGAACGGGTCGAACTCGGTCCAGTCCCGGGGGTGGTAGAACGCGTACACCAGGAACCAGTGGGTGGAGGTCTCCACCACCGAGTAGTACGCCGTCCCGGCCAGCCTACTGACCGAGTTGTCCTGGTTCTCCCAGTTGTTTATTGTCTGCCATTCTCCGTCGAAGTTCACCGGCGAGAGGTAGTCGGCGTCGTAGTCGGAGCTGTCCGTGTCCTGGTAGTGGATCGGCGCCCAGCGCATGGCGAGCTCGTGGAGGGTGACGGCGGCCGCAGCCGGGGCCGCCGGGTAGGCGGCGAGGGCCACCGCGACGGCAGTCGATACACCTAGGGCAAGCAACCGGCGGGAAAGGGACATCTTCCGACCTCCAGGGGTTCACATCCATCCGGTACGCAGACCGCGGATACGCAGGTCACGCGCTTATTGACAGCTGCGTGACATGCGCGGAGTGACCGTGCCGTGGCGTGGCACACTGTCACCCGTGGCGGATCTTTCGCCGCGTCCTGGTCGCTTTGTCGGCCGGCAACGGGAGCTCCAGGTGCTCGACGGCGCCCTCGCCGAGGCGGGAGCGGGCGAGGGCAGCCTGGTGCTCGTCGCGGGTGCGGCGGGCATCGGCAAGACCAGGTTCTGCCGGGAGGTCGCCGCCCGGGCCCGCCGCCACGGGCACCGGGTGGCGTGGGGGAGCTGCTGGGCGGCGGGGGGCGCGCCGCCGTTGTGGCCGTGGCAGGAGATCCTGCGCGCGCTCGGCGATGCAACGGCGGCCCGGCTGCTCGCCGCCGACCAGGGCGGCACCGCGGTCGACCCGGAACGCTTCGCCCGCTTCGCCGCGGTCGCGGAGCGGGTCGACGCGGCGTGCGCGAGATCCCCGGTGCTGGTCGTCATCGACGACATGCACGCCGGCGACGCCGGCGCCATGCTGCTGACGCGGTTCATCGCCCGGACCCTGGCCGGCCGGTCGCTGGTGCTGCTGCTGACCTGGCGGACCAGGCCTGACGACGGTGCCGGGGGACCACCCGCGCAGGCCGCCGAACCCGCGCAGGCCGCCGAACCCGCGCGGGCTGCCGGGCCGGCGCAGCTCGCCGGGAGCGAGGCGACGCTGGTCGCGCTCGGCTGCCTCGACCTGGCTGAGACCGAGGCGCTGCTGCTGGCGCGGGGTGAGCCGGTCGACGGGGATCTCGCACGGACGCTGTTCCAGCTCACCGGTGGGCACCCGCTGCACCTCCAGCGAGTGCTGGCCTCCGCCGCGGCAGGCGGACCCCCGTCCCGCGCCGGGGTGCGAGCCGCGATCGCCTGGGCCGTCGACCGGCTCAGCGACGAGGCCCGGGACCTGCTGGGTCGGGCCGCCGTACTCGGCAGCACGCCCGCGGTCGGCGAGACCGCGACCATCGGCGGCACCACGCCGGCCGCGGTGCACCGGGTGCTGGCCGAGGCGGCGCCGGCCGGCCTGGTCACGGCCGGGGGACGGGACAGCTTCTCGTTCACCCACGAGCTCGTCCGCGAGGCGCTGCTGCGCCGGCTGACGGCGGCAGGCGAGGCCGACGCGCACGCCCGGGCCGCCGACCTGCTTTCGGGCCCCACTGCTGGCGGCGCCGACCGGCTCGTCCGCCTGGCCCACCATGCACTGCACGGGGCGCCCCGTTCCGCGGCCGACGCCCGCCGGGCGGTCACGGCATGCCGCGCGGCCGCCCAAACCATGATCAACAACTTCGGGTACGAGTCAGCCGCCGACCTGCTCGCCTCGGCCGTGACCGCGTACGAACGCAGCGGTGTGCCCGACCCGGTGGCCCCCCTGCTCGTGGAGTGGGCCGAAGCCGTGCTGCGGTGCGGGCGGCTGGCCGAGGCGCGTGACCTCTTCGACCGGGCAGCGCGGGCCGCCACCGCGGAGCACGACGGCGTGGCACTGGCGCGCGCCGCGTTGGGCCTGGGCGGGATGTGGGTCAACGAGCACCGCAACCGGCTGGAGCGGGAACGGGTCGCGGGCTTGCAGCGGCGGGCGCTGGCCGGGCTGCCCGCCGGCGAGCAGCACCTGCGCCAGCGGCTGGCGACCCGGCTGGCCGCCGAGGAGGTGTACCAGGGCGGCCCGGTGGCCCCGGCGCTCGCAGCGCTCGACCAGGCCCGCCAGCTGGGCGACGGCACGGTCCTGGCCGAGGCGCTCTCCCTGGTGCACCACGCGCTGCTCACCCCGGCGCACACCCGTACCCGCCTCGCCCTCGCCGACGAGCTGGTCGCGGTCGCGTCCCCGGCCGGGGAGGGCATGCTCGCGCTGCTCGGGCTGTGCTGGCGCGCGGTGGACCTGTTCCACCTCGGCGACGCCAGGGCCGAGACCGCGCTGGCCGAGCTGCACCAGCACGCCGACGCCGTCGGCTGCCAGAGCCTGCGCTACATCGCCGAGACGATGGGGACGATGCTGCTCATCCGGGCCGGGCGGCTGGCCGAGGCGGAGGCTGGCGCGTACCGCTGCTTCCAGCTCGGCACCGAGGTGGGCGACGCGGACGCGCTCGGCTTCCTCGGCGCGCACCTCACCACGATCCGCTGGTTGCAGGGGCGCGACGCGGAGGTCCTGGAGACGGTCGAGCAGGTCGCCGGCTCACCTACGCTGAACCCGGCCGAGTTCGCGTTCCAGGCCACCGTCGCCAGCCTGGCCGCGCGCACCGGCCAGGCCCGCAGGGCCCGGGCCGCCCTCGACCGGCTCACCGCACCCGGGCTGGCCAACCTGCCCGAGTCCAGCACCTGGCTGGCCGGGATGCTGGCGATCGTCGAAGCCGCCCATGCGCTGGCCGACCCCGGCCTCGCCCGGGACGCGTACGACCTGCTCCTCCCGTACGCCGGGCTGCCGGTCCGGCCGTCGCTGGCGGTCACCTGCCTCGGCTCGGCCGAGCGGGTGCTCGGCGTGGCCGCGCTCACGTTCGGCGACCCGGCCGGCGCCGTGGCCCACCTGGAGCGGTCGGTGACCGCCAACCGCCTGCTCGGCAACCGCCCCGTCACCGCTGTGGCAATGGCCGACCTGGCGGAGGCCCTGCTGCAGCGGCAACGGCCGGGTGACCGCGCACGCGCCCGGACCCTGCTCGGTGAGGCGTGCGCGGAGGCGGACGCCATGAAGCTGACCGGGCGGGCCGCCGCATGGAGCCGGCGCCTGGACGGCCTCACCAGCCAGTCGGCGACGCTGCACCGGCATCACCGGCACTGGACGCTGAGCCTCGCCGGCCGGCAGGCGGTGGTCGCCGACCACCTCGGCATGCACTACCTGGCCCGGCTGCTCACCCACCCCGGCCGGTCGATACCCGCGCTGGAGCTCGCCGCGGACCCGACCGGCCCGGCGTTCGCCGCCGGCCTTCGGCAGGCCGTGCTGGACGACCAGGCCCGTACCGCCTACCGCAGGCGCATCCAGCAGCTCGACGACGAGCTCGCCAGCGCCGACGCCCGGGGTGACCAGGCGCGCGGCGAACAGCTGCAGCGCGAACGCGACGCGCTCCTCGACGAGCTGCGCCACGCCCTCGGCAAGGGGGGCCGGGCCCGCGCCTTCCCCGCCCCCGCAGAGCGGGCGCGCACCGCCGTACGCAAGGCGATCAAACGCGCGATCGACGAGATCACGGCGAGCGACCCGGGCCTCGGCGTGATCCTGGCGGCCACGGTCACCACGGGCAGCGCCTGCGCCTACCACCCCGACCCGGCCCACCCACTACATTGGACATACGCCGACGCCCGGCCGGCCAGCGGAGACCGGGACCGTCCACCGGACGGATGAGCGCAGCGTGCCGGCCGCAGCCACGGTTCGCACCTGGCTGCGGCCGGCTGCGCCATGGCTGGCCAGGCCTGGTCGGCCGGTCAGCGGTAGACGCGGAGGCACCGGTCAGCGGTAGACGCGGAAGTAGTCGAACAGCGCCGTCGCCTGCGGGTTGTCGCCGCCGTGCGAGACCAGGCCGATCCGCGGCGGCGTACCGGACGGGAAGGTCCAGGTGCCGCCCCAGGTCCAGTGCACGCCGTCACGGCTGAAGCCGCAGCGGTACTCGTGCTCGCCGGTGACCTCGTCCACCCGGTGTGCCAGCCGGAGCCAGGTCGTCTCTCTCGGTGCTCCTTCGACCATGCCGCCGTAGGAGAGCCGGCCGGCGTAGGGCAGCTCCCGGCCGTACTCGATCTGCCGGGTGTTCCAGATCGCGACGTGGGTGAGCCGGGCGAAGTCGTCGTCGCTCGCGTAGACCACCAGGCCCGCCTGCTGGTAGTTGCGGACCGTGTCCACACCGAGGCCGATGCCGAGCTTCGTCTCGACCACGTAGTCGCCGGCGGGCGCGTCGCGCAGCAGGACCGCACTGGTGTTGGCGCCGCCGACCAGGTCGCTGGCCTGGGTGGGCCAGCGCAGCGCGCCGCCGGTGAGCGTGGCGCGCTCGTCCCGGCGTACCCAGGTCCATCCGGGCGCCAGCTGGCCGCCGTTGAAGTCGTCGGAGTAGGCCGGGTCGACCTGACCGACGCCCGGCGGCGGCGCGAGGCCCGGTGCCGGCCGGGCCGGGCCGGTGCCGCTGGTCACGGGCGCCAGCTGCGGCCCCTCCGAAGCCCACCGGCCGGCACGGACCGTGGGCCAGCCGTCGATCCAGTCGAGCCGGTCGATGAGCATCGGCCGGCGGTTGATGCCGAAGGCCTCGTTGAGGTAGGGCACGGCCTTGTCGATCGCGTGGTAGACCAGCCAGTCCTGGCCGGCCAGGTCGGTGACGACCGCGTTGTGCCCGGTGCCGATCCACCGGTTGCCGTTGGGCTGGATGACCGGGGTCCCGCCCACCCGCGAGGTCATCAGCGAGATGCCGTCGCGGTCCACGAACGGCCCGGTCGGGCTGGTGGACCGGCCGGCGAAGACGCTGTACCCGGTGGTCGGGCCGGCGCAGCAGTTGGCCGACGAGCCGAACAGGTAGTAGTACCCGCCGCGGCGGACCACATAGGCGCCCTCATAACGGTTGTCGATGGTCACCTGGGTGGGCGCCCCGGCGACGTGCAGCGCATCCGCCGTGAGCGGCACGGTGAAGACGCCGCCGAAGTACGAGCCGTAGTAGAGCCAGTGCTGGCCGGCGGCGTCGGTGAGCAGGGCCGGGTCGAAGGTCCACAGGAACCCGCCGAACGGCGCCGGGCGCGGGGCGATGATCGGGGCGCCGGAGTCGGTCCACGGGCCGGTCGGGGTGGGCGCGGTGGCGACCCCGATCGCCGAGTCGTCGCCCTCGTTGAGCACGGTGTCGGTGACCGTGAAGTAGAGGACGTAGCGCCCGGCCACATACCGGATGTCGGGGGCCCAGAGCATGCCCCGGGCGGTCGCCCAGGCCGGCCGGTTCGCGGCGGAGAAGACGTCGCCGGCGTACGCCCAGCGGACCAGGTCGGCCGAGCGCAGGATCGGGAGGAGACGGTGCTCGGTCTCGCCGGCGCGCAGCGGGTCGCTGGTGCCGAACGCGTACCAGAAGCCGTCGCCGCCCCGGACCACCGCTGGGTCGGCGAAGGTGTCGGCGACCCCGGCGGTGACCGGGTTGGTGTAGGTGGCACCGTGCGTGGCCGTGGCCCCGGCCGGCGCGGTCACGCCCAGCGCACCGACGCTCGCGGCGGTCATGGCCGCGGCCAGCACAGCTCGCAACATCAATGGCGATCTCATGCAGCATGTTTACAACGTTGCCTACAACGATGTAAACAGGTCAGATCGGCGCAGCGCGCCGCACCTCACCAGGTCGGCCGGATGGTCCGCCGGACCAGGACGGTCGCGGCGACCGCGAGCGCCGCGACCCAGGAGATCGCGAGCAGCAGCGACCCGGTCTCGTCGAAGCCGGCCGTCAGGCCGCCGTCGACGAGCACCCGGTAGGCGCCGTAGCCGGGCAGGTACTCCGCCCAGGCGGCGGGCTCGCCCCGCAGCATCGGGCTCTGCCCGATGCCGACGTCCACGAACGGCACCAGGAACGCGACGAACACCCCGGCGACCCGCCCGAAGACCGGCGCAACCAGCACGCCGACCAGCGCATAGGTGACCGCGACCAGCGCGTTGGCCCCGGCGTACCAGCCCCACCGGCGCGGTTCGAAGACCATGGCGGTGACCGCCAGCGACACCCCCGTGGCCAGGCCCGTGGCCACGCCGACGACGACCAGGCGTGCGGCCAGCAGGATCCCGGGGCGCAGGCCCACCAGGGCCAGGCGCCGGTCCCCAGGGCCGGTGTCGAGCACGACGAACAGGCCGGCGAGCGTGGCCAGCGACGCGACCGCGACCGGGGCCATGGTGCCGGCGTGCAGGTCGAAGACGTCGAACACCCGCGCCGCGCGTACCCCATCCTCAGCCACGACGATCGATGTCAGCTGGTGTGGCGTGACGGCCTGCGCGAGCAGGATGAACACCGCCGGTACGGCCACCAGCAGCAGCCAGAGCACCGGGTTACGGCGCCAGTCCCGCCATCCCATCCGGGTCGCCGCGGCCAGCTGGTCCCGCGCCGAGCCGGGCCGGGCGCGCAGCCGGTGGCGCCCGGCCACCCGCACGGAGACCACCGTGACCGCGAAGGCGAGCGCCAGGGCCCCGGCCGTCCACACCAGCGCGACGCCCAGGTCGCCGAGGCGGCCGCCGTGGTGCAGCGGCAGGTCGGTCATCCACAGCGACACGAAGTGTGTGGGCAGCAGCCGGGTGCCGGCCTTGTCCGTACCCGTGCCCATGGTCGGGCCGAGGAACACGTCGAGGATCCACACGAACAGGACCAGCACGGTGCCGTTGACCGGACTGCGGACCCCGGCCCCGACCACCGCGCCGATGCCCAGGTAGATGACCGCGAACATCAGCGTGCCGGCGACCGTCCGCGCCGGGTCGTCGATGCCGGCCCGCAGCTGTAGGGCGGCCAGTGCCGCGGCGCTGGCCAGCACGGCCAGCCCCAGGCCCGTCAGCAGCCGCGCCGCCACCAGGCGCCGGGCCGGCAGGCCGGCGAGCACCAGCGCCCGGTCGGCGTCCCGCGCCGCCGAGGCCTGGAAGTACATCGCGACACCGGCGAGGAACCCGGCCGCCCAGCCCGCCGTCGCGGTCGCCACGCCGGCACCGTGGCCGGCACCGCCGAGCAGCTTCGCCGCCTCCACCAGCGACCCCGCTGCGACCAGCACGAACACCACCGGGACCAGCACCAGCAGGAGCAGGTTCACCGGGTTGCGGGCGTAGTCGGCCAGGAACCGGCGTACCAGCGCCAGGGCGGCGTTCATCGCGGCACCGCCCTGCCGTCGTGGATCCGCAGGATCCGGTCGAAGCGCTGCTCGTCAACGACGAAGTGGCTGATGATCAGCACGCTGCGCCCGCGGGCCCGGCGGTGGACGACCAGGTCCCAGAACCTCAGGTAGGTGTCCCAGTCGAACCCCGCGTACGGCTCGTCGAGCAGCAGCAGGTCGGGGTCGGCCAGCAGCGCCAGGCCAAGGTTGAGCTTGGCCTGGGTGCCTCCGGACAGCTGGTCGGCCCGGGTGCCCGCGTACGCCTGGAAACCCAGGGCGGTGTAGATCCCAGCACGGGCCTCCCGCATCTGGCGGGCGGTCATGCCGTACGCGTGGCCGTACAGCTCGAAGTGCTCGTCACAGGTCAGCCGGGCGTAGAGCACCGGTTGCTGCGGGCAGTAACCGACCCGGCCGGTGCGGGTGACCGTCCCCTCGTCCGCGGCGAGCGCTCCGACGATCACGTTCATCAGCGTGGACTTGCCGGAGCCGTTCTCCCCGACCAGGCCGACCACCTCGCCCGGGTAGAGCACGAGGTCCACCCCGCGCAGCACCGGCAGCGTCCGCCGTAGCGGCCACACGCCGCGCCGGTACACCTTCTCAATGCCCCGTGCGGCCAGCACCGGCCGGGTGACCGGCCCGGCGACCGGCCCGGCAGCCCCGGCCGGGGCGGTGACCATTGCAGTGGAGCTCATGACAACCTCACCTCGCTCTCGCTCTCGCCTCAAGAGTCCAGCACATACCCCCCGGGGGTAATAGCCGAACGGCCCTGCCGGCAGGGTCACTGGTCCCGCGGCCCTGCGGGCGCGGCACGGGCACCCGCCGGCCCACAGCTACCTGCCCGGGTACCGTCGAGGCATGGCGTACCGCCGGCCCCGCCTGCGCTTCGCAGCCCTGGTAGTGCTCATCGGTGGGCCGGCCGCCGCGGTGTACGGCACCGGCCTGCCGTCGCCGGAGGCGCTCAGCGCGGCTGCGGCGACCCCCGGCCCGGGCGTCGCCGCCCTGCTGGCGGTCGCCGCCGCGGCGCTGCTGTCGGTGGCGCTGGTGCCGCGCACGGTGCTCGCCGCCGCCAGCGGTGTGCTGTTCGGCCCGGTGGCCGGGGCGGCCTACGTGCTCGCCGGCGCGGTGATCGGGGCCGTCGGCGCGTTCGCCGCCGGTCGCTGGCTCGGGCGCGACCTCATCGCCACGAGCCGCCGGGCGGTCGCGGTGGACCGTTGGTTGACCGCCCGGGGCACGCTCGGCGTCCTCACCGTCAGGCTGCTGCCCGTCGCCCCGTTCGGCCTCGCCAGCTACCTCTTCGGCACGACCGGGATAGCGCTGCGCCGTTACCTTGCCGGTACCGCGCTCGGCATCGTGCCCAGCACCGCCGTCTACGCCCATCTCGGCGCGCACGCCATGACGCCGGGCACAGCGGGGTTCGCCTGGTCGGTTGCTGCCGCTGCGGCGCTCGCCGCAGCCGGAGCCGGCACCGCAGCTGCCCTCGCCCGCGCGCGTGCCCGCCGCGCGCGTGCCCTCGGCCGCGCGCGCTCCGGCCAGGCTCGCACCTGACGGGCTGGTGACCTCGGGTCGAGCTGCTACCGTCAGCGGCGCGTCGTTCGGCCCGAGGTGTAGTAGACCTCGGCGCGCCCGCAACAGGAGATTATGTTGATCCACGACGACCGACCGACCGGTGACGACATTGACGACCTTGATGACCGGTCCGCTCGGTACGTGCACGGCTACGGCCGCCATGTCCGCCATAGCCGGGACACCTACCAGCCCACCGTTGGGCCCGGCGGCCAGGGCCCCAACGGCCACGGCCAGGGCGGCCACGGCCAGGGCGGCGACGGGCAGGGCGGCGACGGGCAGACCCACGGCCGCGACGGGCACGGCCATGGCGGCGACGGGCAACGTGCCTTCGACGGGCTCCCCCATCATGCCCACGGTCACCATGGCCACGCCCCGCACCCGCCCACCCCGGCGTCACGGCAGGCGGTACGGCTGGTCAGTGCCGTGCTGGTGCCGGTGGCGCTGGTCGCCGTCGCCGCCCTCGTCTGGCTCTGGCCGGGCGGTGTGGCCGCGGAGCAGCGGGACCCGGAACAGCGCCCGCAGCGCTTCACCGCCGATGTGGTCACCGTGGCGGAGCAACCATGCCCGCCGCGGCCGGAAGGGGCGCCGCCGGGCGGGCTCGCCGGCACGTTCCGGTGCGGCAGCGTGGCGGTCCAGCTCACCAACGGACCGGAGCGTGGCAAGCGGGTCGACACCGAGATCCCGGGCGGGCCCGGCGCGCCCACGCTGCGCGCCGGTGACCATGTCGTCGTGCTGTTCCTGCCGGACTCCCTCAGCGGGCGCCCCTACCAGATCATCGACCACCAGCGGTCAAAACCGCTGCTGGCGCTCGCGCTGGCCTTCGTGTTCGCCGTGGTCGCCTTCGGCCGGTGGCGCGGGCTGCGGGCGCTGGCCGGGCTGGCCGTCACGTTCTCCGTACTGCTGCTCTTCATCGTGCCGGCGATCCTCAACGGGCAG
>DASSUC010000171.1:0-11597 GCA_035707405.1 Micromonosporaceae bacterium
CGAGGCCCACTCGGCGAACGACTCGTTCAGCCACAGGTCGTCCCACCAGCGCATGGTCACCAGGTCGCCGAACCACATGTGCGCCATCTCGTGCAGGATCGTGTTGGCGCGGTTCTCGTACTCGTAGTCGGTGACCTGGGAGCGGAAGACGTAGTGCTGCTCGGCGTGGACCACGCAGCCGAAGTTCTCCATCGCGCCGGCGTTGAACTCCGGCACGAACACCTGGTCGTACTTTGCCAGCGGGTAGCGGATGGCGAACTGCTCGTGGAAGAAGTCGAAGCCCTGCCGGGTGACCAGCATCAGGTCCCCGGCGTCCAGGTGCTGCGCCATCGAGGCCCGGCAGTGCAGACCCAGGTCGATCCCGTCGTGGACCTCGCGCACCTGGTGGTAGGGCCCGGCGCACAGCGCTGTCACGTACGTGCTCATCCGCACCGACTGGGCGAGGTGGACGGTCCGGGTGGCCTCCACCGGGCCGGGTCCGGCGGTGGCCACCGGCATGTTCGAGATGACCTGCCAGTGCGCCGGCACGGTCACGTGCCAGGTGTAGCAGCTCTTGAGGTCGGGCTGGTCGAAGCAGGCGAAGACCCGCTGCGCGTCCGCCGTCTCAAACTGGCTGTAGAGGTAGACCTCCTTGTCCACCGGGTCCACGCTGCGGTGCAGGCCCTGTCCGGTGGAGGAGTAGGGGAAGTCGGCGTCGACCACGAGGGTGTTCTCCGCGGCCAGGTCCGAGATGACCAGCCCGCGCTCGGCCGACCAGGTGGACAGGTCGACCGGCTCGCCGTTGAGCGTCGCCGAGCGCACCTGGTCCGCCGCCACCTCGATGAAGGTCGCCGCGCCCGGCTCGGTGCACCGGAAGTTGATCACGGTGGTGGAGCGGAACAGCCGTTCGCCAGGCCCGCCGGTGCCGTCGGTGAGGTCCAGCGTGATGTCGTACGAGGCGACGTCGAGCAGGCGCGCCCGCTCGATCGCCTCGGCCTGTGTCAGGTTACGAACTCCGGCCACCGTAATCTCCGTCCAGGAAGCTCCCGGGGTCCCCTTCGACACTCCGGCGAGCCCATCGTGCCACGGATGCGGCGGAGTTCACCCTGTGCGCCCTGATGAATCGGTCGGTGGAGAGGGGTTCGTCGGAGGAGGATCGAGGGGCCTGGGGAACGCCCTGGGCTCCGTCGAGTGACTGGGAGGCTACCGTGACCGGAGACCGCGGCACGGTCGACATGTGGTTCGACCCGATCTGCCCGTGGGCCTGGCTGACCTCCCGCTGGCTGCTCGAGGTGGAGCAGGTCCGCGGGCTGACCGTGAGGTTCCATGTGATGAGCCTGGCGGTGCTCAACGCAGGGCGCGACCGGCCGGGGAAGCCTGCGGAGCGCAGGGAGCACGACTGGGGGCCGGTGCGGGTCTGCGTCGCCGCCGCGCAGAAGTACGGCCCGGGCGTCCTGCGCGACCTCTACACCGCGTTCGGCAACCAGATCCACCTGGGCGGCCGCGAGCTCGGCTCCGACCTCTACCGGGACACCCTCGCCGAGGTCGGCCTGGACCCGGCCCTCGCCGACGCCGCCGGATCCATCGAGTACGACGAGGCGCTGCGCGCCAGCCACGACGCCGGCATGCGCCCGGTGGGCCTGGACGTGGGCACCCCGGTGATCCACGTGCCGGGCCCGGACGGCGGGACTGTCGCCTTCTTCGGCCCGGTGGTGACCCCGGCACCGCGCGGCGAGGCCGCGGGCCGGCTCTGGGACGGCTGCCTGCTGGTCGCCGGCACCCCGGGCTTCTACGAGATCAAGCGCACCCGCACGGTCGGCCCGATCTTCGGCTGACGCCGCCCCAGCCGCCCGCCCGAGGTTCGGTAGCGTCACGTGCCATGACGGTTGTGCATCCGATCGCGCGGGCGTGGGTCACCACGGGTGGCACCGGGGCGCAGAACTACGACGAGTTCGCAGACGAGGCCGAGATCACCGCGATCGTCAGCGCCAACCCGGCCAGCGCGCTCGCCGTGGAGATGCCGCACCGGGCACCGGACAGCCTCGGCCGGTCGTTCCGCGAGGCGCTGCCCGACGCGGTGGCCCGCCTGGCCGAGGCGAAGCAGGACGGCAGCTACACGCCGGCCGAGCAGGTCGTCGCGCTCTACCGCATCACCTCGCCAGGGGACGAGCCGGCGTACGGCCTGTTCTGCATGGTGGACACCGACCAGATCTCGGCCCGGGCGGACGAGCCCGGGCTGGTCATCCGCAACGAGGACGTGTTCATCGAGAAGGTCCGCGAGCGGGTGGCGCTGGCGCAGGCGACCCGGCACCTGCTCTCGGCGGTGCTGCTGCTGCAGACCGCGCGGGGCGACGAGCTGCACGCGGCGCTCGCGGCCGGGTGCGAGCGGGCCGGCCCCCCGACCGCCATCGACCGGGACCAGGCCGGCCGTACCCACGCGATCTGGCTGGTCGGCCCCGGCCCGGCGCAGGACGAGCTGTGCGCGCTGGCCGGCGGGGGCGAGCTGGTCGTGGCCGACGGCAACCACCGCACGCTCGCCGCCCAGCTCGCCGAGGTACCCCGGTTCCTGGCCGTGGTGAGCGCGCCGGCATCGGTGACCATCGCGCCGTACCACCGGCTGGTGACCGAGGCGCCGGTGCCGGTGGCCGAGCTCGCCGCGCGGCTGCGGGCGCTGCGGGCCGGCGTCGAGCCGTGGCCGGGCGCCGTCCCGGCCGTGCCGCCGCGCGCCGGGACGGCCTGCCTGTACGCCGGCCCGGACGCCTGCTACGCGCTCACCCTGCCGCCCGACCCGGTGGCGCCGGCCGTGGACAACCTCGACCACGCGCTGGTCGAGCGGGTGCTGCTGCGCGACGCCCTGGGGCTGGACCCGGGCGACAAGCGGGTCACCTACGTCGGCGGCGACTACCCGGCCGCCTGGCTCGCGGGGGAGGTGGACGCCGGCCGGGCCGACCTCGCCATCCTGGTCGCCCCGGTCACCGTCGACGACTTCGTGGCGGTCAACCTGGCCCGGCAGAAGCTGCCGCGCAAGAGCACCTGGTTCACCCCGAAGGTGCGGGCCGGCCTGGTCGTGGCCGAGCTGGGCGGAGCCTGACATGCGCGTCTACCTCGCCGCCGACCACGCCGGCTACGAGCTCAAGGTGCACCTCGCCACCTACCTGGCCACCCAGGGGTACGAGGTACGCGACGTCGGCCCGTCCGCGTTCGACCCGGAGGACGACTACCCGTCGTACTGCCTGCACGCCGGCCTGCGGGTGGTGGCCGACCCGGCCAGCCTCGGCGTGGTGATCGGCGGCTCCGGCAACGGCGAGCAGATCGCGGCCAACAAGGTGGCCGGCGTGCGGGCCGCGCTCGCCTGGAACGTGGCCACCGCCCAGCTCGCCCGGGAGCACAACGACGCGAACGTGGTGAGCATCGGCGCGCGCCAGCACACCCTGGACGAGGCGACCGAGATCGTCGAGGCGTTCCTGATGGCGCGGTTCGCAGGCGACGCCCGGCACGCGCGGCGGATCGACCAGATCACCGAGTACGAGCGCACCGGGCAGCCGCCACCGCTGGCCAGCCCGGCATCGGCGGGCTAGCGTGGCCAGGCGCCAGCGGCCTGACTCCGGTCTGGCGCCAGACCGGAGTCAGCGGGCCAGCGGCTCCCGGGGCACCCAGCCACGGCGCACGATGACCAGCTCGGCGGCTGCCGCGGCGAGGTCCTCGTCGGTCGGGCGCGCGGCGTCCCGCGCCCGCAGCGCGGCGCCTACGCTCACCTGCGAGCTGCCCGCGCCGACCAGGCCGCGCAGCCCCCGCTCGGCCTCGCGGTCCGGCGCCCTGTCGTCACCGCGGTCGACCGGGGCTGCGGAAGGAGCCAGGAACGCCGCCGGCTGGGGGCGGGCCGGCACCGGGCGGACCGGCGGCGTGGGCGGTCGCGGCGGCGGTGCTGGCGTGGGCACGTCCGGCGGCGCCGACGGGCCATCCCCGCTGCGAACGGCTCCGGCGGGTGCCTCCGGGGCCGTGGCCGGGTCGGGGCCGGCAGGTTCGGGATCGTGCACCGGGGAGGTGTGTGCCTCAGGCGGCGGCGCGTGCCGGATGCGGCGGCGGCGGCGTTCGCTGTCCGGCATGCCATCACTGTAGGGCCGGCGGGTGCCGGCCAGAAGGTTCGTGGACGGCTAGAAGATTTCGATCGCCGATGGCGCGCGGTGCCAGCCGAACGCGGTGCTCGCCGACGCGAGCGCCCCAGGGCGCAGCTCGCGTACCCGACCGGCGGCGGCCAGCGACCCCATGCTCGTCCCCCCCAGGTAGACCGCGCCGAGCGCGGCGATGTCACAGGCGAGGTCGGCCGGGTCGCCGGTACGCCGGCACCGCACGCCCGAGGCGCCCGCGGCCAGCCGCCAGCGCCCCGTGTTCTCCGGCAGCAGCTCGTCGGTGACCTCGAGGACCATGTCCAGGCCGGCGGCGTACCGGCGGGCGGCCAGCGCCGTGGCGACGTCGATGATGCGCACCCACAGCCCGTCGCCGAAGCGCGCGCCCAGCCGGCGCGGCTCGTCCACCAGGTGCACCAGCGGCTCGTCCAGGGCGGCGAACCAGAAGCGGGCGGTGCGGGTCAGGTCGACCGAGAGCAGGAACCGCCAGAGCGCCACGTACGCCTCCAGGGTCGCCGCGATGACCTCGACGACGTGCACCTCGCCCTGCGGGCCGGCGGCGTCCCAGGACGCCTTCGCCCGCCACAGCGCGTATCCGTCCACTCCGGCCGGCCCCTCGTGCAGCACCGCCCGCCGCTCGGTGCGCCCCTCGCGCCGGGACGCCACGTCCGCCAGGAGGTACGTCCACCACCGCTCGTCCCGGCTGGAGTACCCGGGCCGGTCAGCGCGCACCTGCTCGTACACCTTGGCGAGCTCGTTGCGCACGGACGCCGGGTCGGCCGCCCGCAGCCGGCCCCCGGCGGGCGTGGTGGGGCGCAGCTGCACCTCCCGGGTGTCGACCTCGAGGCTGAGCTTCGGCGCTGCCTGGCCATAGCCGAACCGCTGGTAGATGCGGCCCTCGCTGGCCCATAGCAGGGCCAGCGGCTCGCCGGCGGCGCGCACGTCGCGCAGCTGCCGGACCATCATGCGGCGCAGCAGCCCGCGGCGGCGGTGGGTGGCGGCGACACCCACCTGCGTCACATGCGCGGCGGGCACGACGGCTCCCGGCACGGTCAGGTCCCGGGTGAACGCGCCCGCCGTACCGACGATCTCCGCCCCCTCGGTGACCACCAGGAAACGGTCGGGCTCGAACGTCTGGCGGTCGACCTCGTCCTGCTCCTCGCTGGAGGTCTCGTTGAAGGCCGCGTACAGCAGCCGGGAGATGGCGGCCCAGTCGTCCGGGGTGGCGGTCCGGAGGGGTAGCTCGTCGTCGGTCACAACCTGTGTCTAGCCGATACCGAGTCGTGCGGCGACCTAATATCGCGCGGTCGCTACCCTCGTAGGCGTAGGTCCGGTCCACGGTTCGGGCGCGGACCGGCCGGCAGGAGGAGCGATGGCAGAGCCGACGCAGCCATGGGACGAGCCCACCCTGCCGGCGCAGCAGCCGGCATGGCCCGCAGACCCGCACAACCCGGCCTACCGGCCCGGGGTCGCCCAGGTCGGGCGGCGGCGCCGGCCGGTGGCCCCGCCCACCGAGACGATCGTCGCCGCGATACGGCCGCCGTCACCCCGCTACCCGCTGCGCTACCAGGCGCGGCAGCTGCGCCAGGGCGGCGAGTGGTCGGTCCTCGGCGGGCTGTTCGCGTTCGTCTGCTGGGGCATCTGGGCGATCTCGTCCCGCGGTCTCAGCCTGACCGTGCCCCTGTTCACCTTCGTCCTGGTGCTGCTCGTCGCCGCCGGCGTCTTCGGGCTGTGCCGCCTGCTCGGCCGGGTGGTGCTGGAGCGTTCGATGGGCCGCACCCGCCGGGGTGCGTGGGTCTCGCACGCCGTGACCGGGCTGTTCCTCGCCGCCGCCGGCGTGGCGTACCTACGCCAGACCGGTTGGGTCGTCGACGCCTTCACCTGGCTGCGCGGCCTATGAGCGGATGCGCCGCCACCAAGGACCGGCCGCGGCCGTCGCTGGCACGCCTTCCGCTGGGGGCGTTCCCCCGTATGATCGACCTACTGTGGCGGCACGCATCGACGACCGAGACGGACCGGTCATGAGCGCCGGGCCGTTCGTGCATGACGCCCTCTTCTATGCCGACCGGGCGGAGTATGTCGCCGGCACCCGGCCGTTCGTCGAGGCCGCTCTCGCCGCCGGTGAGCCGGTGCTGGTCGCGGTGCCCGGCCCCAACATGGAGGTGCTGCGCACGGCGCTCGGCGCCCGGGTCGCCCGCCGGGTCACCTTCCGGGACATGACCAACGCCGGGCGCAACCCCAGCCGGATCATCCCCTGGGTGCTGCGGGCGTTCCTCGATGAGCACGACGGCCGCCCGGTGCGCATCATCGGGGAGCCGATCTGGGCGGGCCGCAGCGCCCTGGAGTACCCCGCCTGCGTCCAGCACGAGGCCCTGATCAACCTGGCCTTCAAGGGCGCCGAGGCGACGATCCTGTGCCCGTACGACACGGCCAGCCTCCAGCCGCGGGTGCTCTTCGACGCGACGCAGACCCACCCGACCGTGATCGAGGGCTACGACCGGCGGCCGAGCGACGTCTACACCGCGCCCGAGGCCGTGTTCGCCTACTTCAACCGTGCGTTCCCGGAGCCTGCCCCCAAGGCCTCCACCCTCGCCTTCACCGTCGGCGAGCTGCCGAACGTCCGCCAGTTCGTGGCCCGCTACGCGGGGCGCGCCGGGCTTGCCGCAACCCGCGTCGCCGACCTGCAGATCGCCGTCAACGAGATCGCCACCAACAGCGTCAAGCACGGCGGCGGCGCCGGTACGGTGCGGATCTGGCAGGAGGACGACTGCATCGTCTGCGAGGTCCGCGACGCCGGGCACATCACCGACCCGCTGGTGGGCCGGGTCCCGCCGTTGCAGGAGAGCGACCGCGGCCGGGGCCTGCTCATGGTCAACTACCTCTGCGACCTGGTGCGCATCCACAGCGTTCCGGGCGCCACCGCGGTCCGCGTCCACATGCGGCTCTGACAGCCTTCCGCCGCCGGCCTGGTTTTTCCGCCCGGACGCCGGGGCACCCGATGGTGTCGAGTGTGTGAGGGAGGCTGTCATGGCCACGGTGCACGGCGAGTTCGAGATCGCGTCCTGGGACGAAGCCACGTACCAGGAGCTGGATGGGGGCCGCAAGCTGACCCGGGCCAGCGTCAGGCAGCGGTTCAGCGGCGGCCTCGAAGGCGAGGGCGGCGTCGAGTGGCTCATGTGCTACGGCGAGGACGGCACGGCCCGGTTCGTGGGGATGCAGTACGTCAACGGCTCGCTGGAGGGCCAGCGCGGCTCATTCGTGCTCGAGACCGTCGGCGACTTCGACGGCAAGCGGGCCAAGGGCCTGTGGGTCGTCGTGGACGGATCGGGCACCGGTGACCTCGCCGGCGTGCGCGGGGAGGGCGAGTTCGAGGCGCCGATGGGCGCCAGGCCCACGTTCGTCATCGAATACGACATCGAGTAGGGCCCGGCTGGCGGCCGTCCTCAGCTCGCGGGCGAGCGCGGCGAGGGGGAAGCCCGGGTGGGTGGCGGCCCGGGCGGCGACGGTGGCGAGGGCCAGCGGCAGCCGCGAGCACCGGGTGAGGATCTCGTCCACCGCCTGTGGCTCGGCCGCCACCCGGTGCGCACCCACCCGGCGGGCCAGCAGGTCCCGGGCGTCCGCGGCAGGGAGCAGGCCCAGCGTCAGGGGGTGGGCGCCGGCCACCGCGACTAGGCTGGACAGCTCGTTGCGGCTGGTGACCACGGCCAGGCAGCCGGGTGAGCCGGGCAGCAGCGGGCGGACCTGACCGGCGTCGCGGGCGTTGTCGAGCACGACCAGGACCCGCCGGCCGGCCAGCAGGCTCCGGTAGAGCGCCACCTGGGCGTCCAGGCTCACCGGGACGCGCCGGGGTGGCACCCCCAGCCCGTCCAGGAAGGCTCGCACCGCCTCGGCGGCGGTCAGCGCCGGGCCGGACGGGTCGAAGCCGCGCAGGTCCACATAGAGCTGCCCGTCCGGGAACCGGCCGGCGACCCGGTGCGCCCAGTGCACGACCAGCGTTGTCTTGCCCACCCCCGCCGGGCCCCAGAGCGCCGCGACGACCACCGCCGTCGGCTGTTCCGCCGCCGCCACCAGCATCGCGTCCAGCATCGCCTGCTCGGCCCGGCGGCCGACGAAGCCATGCAGGTCCAGCGGCAGCTGCGCCGGCGTGGGCTGCGCTGGCGCGTCGTCGCTGGGCGCCGTCGGCCGCAGCGCCGTGGGCCGTGCTGGGCCGCGGCCCAGCACCAGCTGGTACGCGTGCCGCAGCGCGCCGCCGGGCGCCACGCCGAGCTCGTCCCGCAGGCGCTGGCGGGCGGCCTCGTAGCACGCCAGCGCCTGGGCGCCGCGCCCGGTCCGGTGCAGCGCCCGCATGAGCGTCGCGGGCACCGGCTCCACCAGCGGGTAGTCGTCCAGGAGCTCGGTCAGCGGTGCGATGACCGCGGCGGCGTTGCCCTCGTCGAGCTCGGCGAGCGCCCACGCCAGCACCGCCTCGATGCGCTCCTGCCGCCACCTGTCCCGAACCTGGGCCGGCCACCGGCCGGGCAGCCCGGTCAGCGGTTCCCCCCGCCACAGCCCGATCGCCGCACGCAGCAGCAGCACCCGCTCGCCGTTCCCGTCCCGCAGGGTGCGGGCCCGGTCGACCAGGCGCCGGAACCGGTGCAGGTCCACCAGATCGGGGTCGACATCCAGGACGTACCCGCCGGGCTGGCGCGCCAGCCGTGGCGGAGCCGCACCGGGCCCCGCCACCGCCGCCAGCAGCCGCCGGATCCGGGCGACGTGCGAGTACAGGGCGTGGCGTGCCTGGGCTGGTGGTGCCTCGCCCCACACCCGGTCGACGAGGCTGTCCCAGGTCACCAGCCGGCCCGCGTCAACCAGCAGCGCCGCCAGCACGCTGCGCTGTCGCGGCTGCCCGGTGTCGACCCGCTGCCCCGCGGTCCACACCTCGACCGGGCCGAGCAGCCGGAACTCGACCTCCGCAGACACCCGAGACCCACCCCGCCGTCCGCTCCGCCCAATTCATCGAACCACAAGAATCTCACAGGGTTCCGGGCCACTCCCTCTTGCGACGCTCGAGCCGGGCCGATCCGGTGGC
Source organism: Micromonosporaceae bacterium (assembly GCA_035707405.1). Classification (GTDB taxonomy): domain Bacteria; phylum Actinomycetota; class Actinomycetes; order Mycobacteriales; family Micromonosporaceae; genus DASSUC01. The sequence continues at coordinate 9,175 of DASSUC010000171.1, forward strand.
CTCCGCACACCGTCGTACGGCTGGCCCCGGCCGGCGGCCCTGCCCGTCGAGCCAAGGGAGGCCCGCGATGCGGTCACCGAAGCGCCGAAGATACGTCCTGGCGAGCCTGCTCGCCCTCTTGTTCGTCACGGGGAGCGTCGTGGCGCCCCAGGCCGCGCGCCCGGCGCAGGCGATCCCGCCGTACTGGGAGTGCAACAGCGACGGCGAGGTCGGCAGGCTCTGGACCGAGTGGATCTCGGTGGCCTCCAGCGACTACATCGTCTGGGAGTGCGAGAAGGGCCCGTACTTCGGCTACTGGTGGAGGATCGCCGACATCCGCAACGCCGAGGACGACGCCAAGGCGTTCTCGGAGAACTGGAAGAAGTTCGTCCAGGACGAGGTGTACCAGGGGCTGGTGGACATCGGCCTCGGCCTCATCGACCTCGACGGCAACCCGAGCAACGACAACCTGGACTCCGTGGTGTCCTTCACGCTGCACGGGCCGAGCGGGAGCCCGATCTTCCGTACGCTCGGCGCGCGGATACTCGTCGGCTACTCGCGCTACAGCAGCGGGCCGTTCAGCGCGTGCAGCGACACCGGCTGGCTGACATCGAACCCCGATGTCTCCGCCTTCTCCACCAAGCTTCAGTACGGCAACGGCGGCAAGTGCGGCACCGGCTTCTACCGGCTTCAGGGCTCGGGCCGGTTCCTGTCCCAGTCCACCGGCAGCTGGGTCACCATGCCCTGGGTCTACAGCTCACCGCTCTACGTCTACGGCCCGGTGTAGCCGGCGGGTCAGCCCGGGCGGCGCCGGGTCGGCTCCAGGTGGAGGGGTCGTCTCGGATCCCTCCACCACCGGCGGCCGCTGTAGCGGCGTCAGGCCGCGTAGTTGCGCAGGACCCGCAGGGCCGTCCCGGCGTGCGGACCGCCCGCCGCAAGCCCCGAGCGCTCGGGCCGCAGCCGCCGCGCCCCCACCCGGCAGAAGTCGCCCGCCGGCCCGGTGACGGTCGACCCCGCCTCCGGCGGCCCGTAGCACCAGGTCGCGCCGTCCGGTGCGGCCAGCTCGCAGTAGATCTCCTGCGGGGCCAGCCCGGCGAGGGCGAACGCGTACGGCAGCGTGCTGTGGCCGAGCCAGGCGATGTGGCGCAGCCGGCCGGTGTCCGGGAACGCCACGCCCAGCGGGCCGGTGATGTCCAGCCCGTGCGCCCAGTGCTCGGCCAGGCGCGTGGTGGCCAGCGTGGCGGGCTTGAGCGGGGCCTGCGCCCAGGCGAGCGGCTTGCGGGGGTCGGCGCCGCGCAGCGCCGCCACGGCGGCCCGCCGCGCGGCTGCCCAGCGGGCGAAGACCTCGCCCGGCCCGCTGCTGTCGGCGCGCACCATGCGGTCCATCACCTCGTCGATCGTGCCGGCCGCCGGTCGCTCGGCCGCCAGTCGCCCGGTCATCAGGCCGGCGCCCGGCTGGCCGGCCACGGTCGCCATCACCGCCTCCTCGGTCTGCGCCAGGTGCAGCACCACGTCGCGGACCGACCAGCCGTCAACCGCCGACGGCCGGTCCCACGCGGCGGCGGGCAGGCGGGCCAGGATCGCCTCCAGCCGCTCCTGCTCCGCGACGAGGTCGTCGAATATGTCCGCGCCCATCTGCACGGGTGCGAGTCTGGCACGGTCCGGCTGGCAGGATGGGGCACATGCCCGTGCAACCGACCCGCGAGGACAAGTTCAGCTTTGGCCTGTGGACCGTCGGCTGGCCGGCGCGCGACCCGTTCGGCGAGCCGACCCGCCCGCCGCTCGACCCGGTCGAGACCGTGCACCGGCTCGCCGACCTCGGCGCCTACGGCGTCACCTTCCACGACGACGACCTGACCCCGCTGGGCAGCGACGACGCCGCCCGGGCCACGGCCGTCGAGCGGTTCCGCAAGGCCCTTGACTCCACCGGCCTGGTGGTGCCGATGGCCACCACCAACCTGTTCACCCATCCCGTGTTCAAGGACGGGGCGTTCACCAGCAACGACCGCGACATCCGCCGGTACGCGCTGCGTAAGGTCGCCCGCAACCTCGACCTCGCCGCCGAGCTCGGCGCGGCGACGTACGTGTTCTGGGGCGGGCGGGAGGGAGCCGAGTCGCCCGCCGGCAAGGACGTTCGGGCCGCGCTCGACCGTTACCGGGAGGGGCTGGACACGCTCGCCGCGTACGTGGTCGAGCGGGGCTACGGGCTGCGCTTCGCGCTGGAGCCCAAGCCCAACGAGCCCCGTGGCGACATCCTGCTGCCCACGATCGGCCACGCCCTGGGCTTCATCTCCACTCTGGACCACGCCGGCATGGTCGGGCTCAACCCCGAGGTCGGCCACGAGCAGATGGCCGGGCTCAACTTCACCCACGGCATCGCCCAGGCGCTGTGGCAGGGCAAGCTGTTCCACATCGACCTCAACGGCCAGCGCGGCCCAAAGTTC
>DASSUC010000172.1:0-4514 GCA_035707405.1 Micromonosporaceae bacterium
AGGCTGAGGGGAGACACACATGGCGGCGATGAAGCCGCGGACGGGCGACGGTCCGCTGGAGGTCACCAAGGAGGGCCGCGGCATCGTCATGCGAGTTCCGCTGGAGGGCGGTGGCAGGCTGGTCGTGGAGATGACCCCCGACGAGGCCAACGCCCTTGGTGACGCGCTGAAGGCCGCCGCGAGCTGACCTGTTGCTGACAGTTCGACTAGCGGCGCGCCCAGGCCCATCCCAGGTGCTGGCGCTCCCGGTGACGGCCAGGGAGCTGCTACCCACCTCGGTGGGCCTGGCCGATGCTGTCGCAGCGCAGGCGTCCGCGCTCCTCGCCGAGGCGCGGGACGGCGGCTCCCGCTCGGCCGGAGCGGTGACCGTCCTTCCCCGGCCCGGGGCCACGCCCCGGCGGCTGCTCCTGGTCGAGGTCGGCCAGGCGGCCGAGGCCGGGTGGCGGGCCGCCGGCGCCGGCGTGGTGCGCGCCGCCCAGCGCGACCCGTCGGTCACGTTCGCCGTGCCCCCGGGCACCGACCCGACCGCGGTACGGGGCCTGGTCGAGGGCGCGCTGCTTGCGGCGTACCGGTTCCGGCTGGGCAGGGAGCCGGAGGGCGGCGGGCTGGCGCTGCGCCGGCTGACGCTCGCCGTCGCCGACCCGGCCCGCTACGAGGACGCGCTCGCCGAGGCCCGGGTCGTGGCGCGGGCCACGGCCCTGGCGCGGGACCTGACCAACATGCCGAGCCAGACCAAGACACCGGCCTGGCTCGCCGCACAGGTCGTCAAGGCGGCCGGCCAGCGACCCGGCCTGCGGGTGACCGTACGCGAGCCAGCCGAGCTGGCCGCGGCCGGCTTCGGCGGCATCCTGGCGGTGGGCGGCGGCTCCCGGCGCGGGCCGCGCCTGGTCGAGGTGGCCTGGCGCCCACGCGGCGCGCGGCTGCATGCGGTGCTGATCGGCAAGGGAATCACGTTCGACACCGGCGGGATCTCGATCAAGCCGCGGGACGCGATGAAGCTGATGCGCAAGGACATGGCCGGCGCGGCGGCGGTCACCGCCGTCGCGATCGGCGCCGCCGAGCTGCGGCTTCCGGTACGCGTCACCGCGCTAGCCCCGCTCGCCGAGAACATGGTCAGCGGCTCCGCGTACCGGCCCGGGGACGTGGTGCGCCACTACGGCGGCCTCACCACCGAGGTGCGCAGCACCGACGCCGAGGGCCGGGTGGTCCTCGGCGACGCGCTCGCCTATGCGGTGGCCCGGCTCAAGCCGGACCTCCTGGTCGACCTGGCCACGCTCACCGGCGCCGGCACGGTGGCGCTCGGCAAGCGCACCGCCGCCGTGTACGGCGAGCGCGACGACCTGGTGGCCGCGCTCGTGGCGGCCGGTGCCGCGGCCGGCGAGCGGCTGTGGCGGATGCCGCTGGTGGAGGAGTACGTGCCGGCGCTCGCCGGCGACGACGCCGACCTCAACAACGCCGCGAACATCGGTGCCGGGTCGGTCACCGCAGCGCTCTACCTGCGCGAGTTCGTCGGCACCGCCCGCGACCGCTGGGCGCACCTGGACATGTCCGCCCCGGCCTGGTCCGACTCGGTGGACGGGGAGCTGCCCAAGGGCGCGACCGGGTTCGGCGTACGGACCCTGCTCCGGTGGCTGTCCACGCTGGACAGCTCAGTAGCGGACGGGCAGCCCCCGGGCTGACCGCCAGCACCGGTCGATCTCGGCGTACGCCTGCTGGAGCGGGCGTGGCGCGGTGACCGGCGGGGTCTCGAAGGTCTCCCACCGGCGCGGTCGCCGGCCGTGCGTGTCGTGGCAGATGAAGAGGACGACCGCCCGGTTGGTCAGCCAGCCGCGCACCACCCAGCCGGGCAGGAGGTGCGTCACGTCCAAGCGCTCCACCTGCGCCCACTCCACCCGCTCCCGGGAGAACGGCCACACCGCCGTGGCGCCCGTAGGGTCCACCACCGTACGCACCCGCAGGCTGGCCAGCGTGTAGCCGGCGAGGACGAGGAAGCCGAGCGCCAGGCCCGCGGACACCACGAGGAAGACCGCGGAGCCGGTGCGCAGGGCCCAGGAGCCGGTGAGCGCGACCAGCCCGCCGAAGACCACAGCGCCCGCCGCACACATCGCGAGCCAGGGCCAGTAGCGCAGGGTACGACGATCGTGCATGCCGGCGAGTATGTCGGGTCAGCGGCGGACTGCACAGAGCAGCCCGTCGCCAGCGCCCAGCAGCGCCGGGGTCCACTCCTCGGCGTCGCGCAGCGCCTTGACCACCTCCCGGACCAGCACGGTCTGCGGGTCCCGCGCCGCCGGGTCGCCGATCCGCCCGCCGGCCAGGGCCCCGTTGAGCACCAGCACACCGCCGGCGCGCAGCAGCCGGTGCGCCTCGGTGACGAAGGCGGTGTACTCGCGGCTGTCCGCGTCGGCGAAGACCATGTCGTACCCGCCGTCGGCCAGGCGGGGCAGCACGTCCAGCGCCCGGCCGGTGATGATCCGGGTACGCGATGCGGCGTAGCCGGCCTCGCCGAACAGCCGCCGGGCCAGGCGCTGGTGCTCCCCCTCCACGTCGATCGTGGTGAGCACGCCGTCGGGGCGCATGCCGGCCAGCAGCCACAGGCCGCTCACCCCGGTGCCCGTGCCGATCTCCACCACCGCCCGGGCGTTGCCGGCCGCCGCCAGCAGCCGCAGCGCCGCGCCGGCACCGGGCGAGACCGGCACCAGGCCCACCTCCGCAGACATCAGGCGCGCAGTCTGCACGACCACGTCCTCCGGCAGGTACGCCTCGGCGAACTCGTACGCCTGCGCGGGCAGCGGGGTGGTCCCTCGGGCGAGCGTGGCGATGACGCACCTCCGCGGCGTTGGCGGGAGAGCTGGATCTACCGGCCAGCCTAGTCGTTGCGCTGGGACCCGATGGTGCTCGCTGGAGCGTGCGATCCTGGATAGGCCACGCCGTGGCGGGTACTCCGGCAGGCGGGGCGCGGGAGGAGGCGACCGTGACGGGAGCTGGTCCAGCAGGGCCACCACAGTCGCCATGGTGGGCTGACGCGCTGGCAGACCCGTGGCGCGACCCTTCCGCACCGGCCGCCGTGGTCGTGCCCGCAGCGGCGTACCAGGGCCCGGTCGGGCCGCCGGAGCCGGAGGTGCCGGATCTGGTGCCCCGCCGCGGCCTCGGCATGGTCCTTCTGGTCTCCGTCGTCAGCGCGCTGCTGGCCGGAGCCCTCGGCGGCGCGCTCGGGTACGTGTTCGCCGAGCGCGACGGCGGGCCCACGGTGATCGGCGGCACCGGCCAGGCCACAACGCCGCAGCTCGCCCAGCGCCCGCCCGACTCGCTCGCCGGCGTGGTGCAGAAGGTGCTGCCGAGCGTGGTCACGGTCCGCGTCTCCACCGGCGGCGGCTCCGGGGTGGGCTCGGGCTTCGTCGCCTCGGCGGACGGTTACGTGATCACCAACGACCACGTGGTGGAGGGCGCCACCGGCAACGCGAACGTCATGTTCAGCGACGGCTCGACCGCCTCCGGGAAGATCATCGGCCGGGATCCGGAGTCGGACATCGCGGTGCTGAAGGTGAACCGGAACGGGCTGACCCCGGTCGAGTTCGGCGACTCGGACGCGATCGCGGTCGGCGACCCGGTGCTCGCCCTCGGCTCGCCACTGGCCCTGGCCAACACCGTCACCTACGGCATCGTCTCCGCGGTGGACCGGCCCATCCAGGCCGGCGGGCCGGGTGAGCAGGCGCGCTACTACGCCGCGATCCAGACCGACGCAGCGGTGAACCACGGCAACTCCGGCGGCCCGCTGGTCGACGGTGCCGGCCGGGTGATCGGGGTCAACTCGGTCATCAAGTCGCTCGCCGTGGACGAGGACGAGGCCGGCAACATCGGCCTGGCCTTCGCGGTGCCGGTCAACCAGGCCAAGCGGGTGGCCCAGGAGATCATCGAGAGGGGCAAGGCCCGCCGGACCATCATCGGGGCGCAGCTCGACAACAACTACCGCAACCCCAACGGCGGCGTACGGCTGCGCGCGGTCGAGCCGGCCGGGCCCGCCGCAGGAGGCGGCCTGCGCCCCGGGGATGTGGTCACCCGCCTCGAAGGTCGCCTGGTCTACGAGCCGACCGACCTGATCGCCCTGGTCCGCAAGTACGCGCCGGGCTCCGTGGTGAGCGTGGAGTTCAAGCGGGGCGCGGCCACCCAGCGGGCCTCGGTCACGTTGGCCGCCGACGCCCAGTAGCGGCGCCGCGGGTGCCTGGTCCAGCGCATTATGCTCTGCACCATCATCGCTAGCAGAGTGCTCCGCGCAGCCTCCATGTCGCGACTCTGATCGATTTCTGTCCATGGATCGGCTGGCGGCGGCCCTCCCGGCCGCGGTCCCGGTGTGCGTACGCTGGCGGTGCGGGACAGGGAGGTGCCGGATGCTGGAGAACCTGAGCGGATGGGAGCTGGGCGCGCTCCTGATCATCGCGCTGCTGGTGTTCGGCGACAAGCTGCCCACCGTCATCGCCGACGGCCTGCGCATGCTGCGCAACCTGCGCCGGATGGCC
>DASSUC010000173.1:0-20749 GCA_035707405.1 Micromonosporaceae bacterium
CTCGCCGCGGCGGCGCCGGCCGCGCCCGCGCAGCTGCCGGAGGCGGCCGCGGCGGCAGTGCAGGAGCTGCCCCGCTACCTGGGCGGGCCCGGCTACCACCCGGCCGGGCTGCCGGAGCTGCGGGAGGCGGTGGCGAGCGGGTACGCCGCCCGGGGGCTGCCGACGAGTCCGGACCAGGTGATGGTCACCAGCGGCGTGCAGCACGCGCTGGACCTGGTGCTGCGCCTGCTCGCCGCGCCCGGCCAGCCGGTGCTGGTGGAGTCGCCGACCTACCCGAACGCCCTGGCTGGGCTGGCCACCCGCCGGGCCCGGGTCGCCACCTACGGCCTGCCCGACGGTGGCTGGGACGCCGACCTGCTGCTCGCCACGGTGCGGCAGGTACGCCCGCGGCTGGCGTACGTCATCCCGGAGTTCCACAATCCCACCGGCCACCTGATGCCGGCGCAGCTGCGTGAGCGGCTCGCCGCCACGGCGCACGTGACCGGCACCGACCTGGTGGTGGACGAGTCCTTTGTGGAGCTTGCGCTGGACGGAGCGCCGGTGCCGCCTCCGGTGGCCGCCTTCGACCAGCACGCCAGGGTGCTGTCGATCGGCGGGATGAGCAAGCCCTACTGGGGCGGCCTGCGCATCGGCTGGGTACGGGCCCCCGCCCCGGTCGTGCAGCGGCTGGTCGCCGAGCGCGTCGGGGCCGACCTGGCCAGCCCGGTGCTGGACCAGCTCGTGGCGGTGCGGCTGCTGCGGCGGGCGGGCGAGATCGTCCCCGCCCGCCGGGCAGAGCTGGCCGCCCGGTGCCGCGCGCTCGCCGCCGCGCTGCGGGCGCAGCTGCCAGCCTGGCGGTTCACCGTCCCGTCCGGCGGCGTGATGCTCTGGGTCGAGCTGGACGCCCCGGTCTCCAGCGCGCTCGCGCGCGCCGTCGAGGACCTCGGCGTACGGCTCGCACCCGGGCCGCGGTTCGGGCTGGACGGCACCCTCGAGCGGTTCCTGCGCCTGCCGTTCACGCTGCCCGAGGCGGACCTGGTCGAGGCGGTGCACCGCATCGCCGCGGCCCGTCACGACCTGGACCGGACCCGGACCCGGGCGTGGGCGGCGGAGCCGGTCATCGCCTGAGCCTTTCCACTCCGCGAGGCAGGCCCGGGCAGGACAGGCCGGGCAGGACAAGGCCGGGCCGGGGAGAAGACCGTGCCCGGGGAGGCCCCGGGCACGGGAGGCAGGAAGCTGCTCAGATCTCCGCAAGCGCGCCGGCGTACATCTGGTCGATGTCACCGGCGAAGTTCTTCTCCACGTCGCGGCGCTTGACCTTCATCGACGGCGTGATCTCCCCGTCCTCGATGGTCAGGTCGCGGGGCAGGATGCGGAACTTCTTGATGGTCTCCCAGCGGTTGAGCTTCTCGTTCAGCTCCTTGACGTAGCCGGCGACCATCGCCTCGACCTCGGGGGAGGAGACCACCTCCGGGTACGTCTTGCCCTCAAGCGGCCCGCCGGCGGTCCACCCGGCCAGCGCGTCCGGGTCCAGCGTCACCAGCATGGTGCAGAAGTTGCGGGCCTGCCCGACGACGACCGCCTGCGAGGTGTAGGGGCAGATCGACTTGAACAGCCCCTCGATGTGCGACGGCGCGACGTACTTGCCGCCCGAGGTCTTGATCAGGTCCTTCTTGCGGTCGGTGATGCGCAGGAAGCCCTGGCTGTCCATCTCGCCGATGTCCCCGGTCCGGAAGAACCCGTCCTCGGTGAACGCGGCCGCGGTCTCGTCCGGCAGGTTGTGGTAGCCGCGCATCACCGGCACGCCGCGTACCAGGATCTCGCCGTCGGTGTCGAGCTTGCACTCCAGGTCGGCGATTGCCTGGCCCACCGTGCCGATCTTCAGCTCGTCCGGGCGGTTGACGAAGTTGCCCGCGGAGGTCTCGGTGAGGCCGTACCCCTCGAGGATGGGCAGGCCGGCGGCGGCGAAGAACTCGGCGATCTCCTTGCTCAGCGGCGCGGCGCCGGAGACCAGCACCCGGATCCGCCCGCCGAGGCGGGCCTGAAGCTTGCTGAAGACCAGCCGGTTCGCCAGGGCGTAGCGCCGCCGCAGCCCCGCCGGGACCGGCTTGCCCGCCTGCTCCAGCGCGACCTTGCGCAGGCCGGTGCGCACCGCCCAGGCGAAGATCCTGGCCTTGGCGCCACCGGCGGCCTGGGCCCCGGTGACCGCCCGGTTGTAGACCTTCTCGAACACCCGGGGGGCCGCGCACATCAGCGTCGGCCGGACCAGGGCCAGGTTGTCGATGATCTTGTCCTGCCGGCCGTCCACATAGGTGGGTAGGCCGATGTGGGTGATGCCGCACAGCAGCGTCTTGCCGAACGAGTGCGACAGCGGCAGCCACAGGTACTGCATGTCGTCGGTGCGCATCAGGCCGATGGACGCCTGCGCCACGCCCTCCCAGCACCAGCCGGCGTGCAGCAGCTCCACGCCCTTGGGCCGGCCGGTGGTGCCGGAGGTGTAGATCAGCGTGGCCAGGTGGTCCGGCTGGATCTGCGCCACCACGTCGTCGATGAGGCCGGGCTCCGCGGCGAGCGCCTCGGCGCCGCGCCGCTCCAGCTCCGCGAGGGTCAGCTGGGGTACGGCGGCGCCGGCGGCCGGCTCCCCGTCCATGAGTACGACGTGCGTCAGCTCGGGTAGGTCGGCGCCTTCGATCTTGGCGGCCTGGGCCGGGTTCTCCGCGACCAGCACCCGCGACCCCGAGTCGCGCAGGATGTACGCCGCGTCCTCGGCCTCGGTTGTCGGGTAGACCGTCGTGGTGGCCCCGCCGGCGCACATGATGCCGAAGTCGGCGAGGATCCAGTCCAGCCTGGTGCTGGCCAGGATCGCCACCCGGTCCTCGCTGCCGATCCCGAGCGAGCGCAGCCCGGCCCCGATGGCCTTGGCCCGGCTCGCCACCTGGGCCCAGGTCAGCCAGACGACGCTGCCGTCAGCGCCCGGGTAGGCGAACGCCTGCGCGTCCGGAGTCTTCGCGACCCGAGCGAGGAACATATCCGGGATGGACTTGTATGGAACTTCCAGGCTCATGGCCGGCCCCGCCTTCGTTCGTCTGCCTTCGTGACGCCCCGTCACGCGCACTCCGTCTGCCGAAAGTATTGCGCACTCCCGTCCGGCGGCCATTCCTCCACCTGGTCCCTTCCGGCCGGGCGGTCCGCCGCGGGCAGAGTCCGTGGCCGGCGGTCAGCTGGACACGTCCCGGGCGCCGAAGCGGGCCCAGGCGGCGCCGAAGAACACGGCGGTGTAGACCGCGGCGGACGCCAGCCCACCCCACACCGAACCGGTGGCGACCGGGTCGCGGAGCAGGTCACCGAAGGCCAGCCAGTAGTGCGTGGGCAGGAACTGGTGCACGGCGGACAGCTGCGGGATCTCGTTGAGGATGTGGCTGGTGATCGCGACCATGACGACCGCGATCGTGGCGCCGATGGGCTGCTCGGTCAGGGTCGACACGAACAGCCCGATCGCGCCCAGGCCGACCAGGCACGCGGCCAGGTATCCGGTGACCAGCAGCACCCGGCCAACGCCCGTCCAGAACGGCAGCTGCGTGCCGGAGAGGGTGGCGAACGGGCCCCCGCCGAACAGGGCCAGCCCGAGACCCGCGCCGACCACGGCCACCAGCAGCGTGGCCGCGACCGCGAACACCGCGATCGCGGCGAACTTCACCGCCAGCAGCCGGGTCCGGTGCACCGGGACGGGCAGCAGGTAGCGCAGGGTGCCCAGGTTCGCCTCGCCGGCGACCAAGTCCCCGGCGATGGCCCCCACCGCCAGGGGCAGGAAGAGCGGCAGCTCCAGCACGAGCGCGGCGAGCGCCACGAACAGCCCGTTGCCGGCGACGTTGGACAGGAAGTTCGGGCCGTCGCCCGGTGCCGGCTCGGCGACCCGCACCGCGACCGCCACCACCACCGGTACGGCGGCCAGCACCGCCAGGCCGGCCCAGTTGCGCCGGCGGCCGAAGATCAGCCACAGCTCGGAGCGGAAGAACCGGGTCGACGGCCGGAGCCGGGCCACCGGCGGGGCGACGAGCGCCGGCGCCTCAGCCGCTGACATCGAAGCCCTCCCCGGTCAGCCCGACGAACATCTCCTCCAGGTCGGGCGCGAGGACCGCGAAGCCGCGTACCGGGACGTCCTCGCCGACGAGCGCGGCCACGGCCTTCTCCGGGGCCACCTCACCGAGCAGCGCGGTGACCGTCTCCCCGGCGACGGCCACCTCGGAAAGGCCCAGCCCGGCCAGCGTGCGGGCGGCGCCGGCCGGGTCACCCGTACGCACCTGCGCCCGGGGGGCGGTGCGCGAGCGCAGGTCGGCGAGGGAGTCCTGGGCGACGAGCCGGCCCAGGTGCATCACGCCGACGTGGGTGCAGATCTGCTCCACCTCGGAGAGCAGGTGGGTGGAGAGCAGCACGGTGGCCCCACCGGCGGCCAGCGAGGTGAGCAGCGCCCGCACCTCGCGGGTGCCCTGCGGGTCCAGGCCGTTGGTCGGCTCGTCGAGCACCAGCAGCTCGCGCGGGCGCAGCATGGTCGAGGCGAGCGCCAGCCGCTGCCGCATGCCCAGGGAGTAGGCACGGTACCGCTTGCGGGCCGCGGCCAGCAGCCCCACCCGGTCCAGCGCCGCGTCGATCCGGCGGGCGGCGGTGCGGGGGTCGGCGGTACGGTCCGCGGCGTCGAGCCGGCGCAGGTTGTCCCGCCCGGACAGGTACGGGTGGAACGCCGGCCCCTCGACCAGCGAGCCGACCCGCGGCAGCGCCCGGGCCGCCCCGGCCGGCATCGCCTCGCCCAGCAGCGCGTGCCGCCCGGCGGTCGGGCGGACCAGCCCCAGCAGCAGCCGGATCGTGGTGGTCTTGCCGGAGCCGTTGGGCCCCAGGAAGCCGTAGACCGCCCCGGCCGGCACGCGCAGGTCGATGCGGTCCACGGCGACCTGCCCGGAGCCGAACCGCTTGGTCAGCCCCTCGGAGGAGATGGCGGCCTGCGCCGGTGGCCACGGAGGGGCCCCCGGCGCAGGCCGGGAGTGATCAGCCACCGGCGGCCGCTACGGCGTACAGCCGCTCGGGGGTCACGGCGCCGACCAGCAGCCGGCCGTCGTCGGTCAGCAGCGCGGTGAGCAGCCGGGACCGCAGCAGCCGGCCGCTGCCCCACTCGCCCTTCACCACCGGCAGGCTGTTCACCAGCACGCCGATCGGCAGGCCGCCCGCCCCGTCCGGCCCGGCCGCCGGCACCCGGACCACCAGTACGGAGGTCCACGCCTCACCCACGACCTTCGGGTGTGGACCGGTCCGGTCCGGGTCACCCGGCTTGCCGGGCAGGTCGGGCAGCGCCGGCTTGCCGGGCAGCACCGGCTTGTCGGGGACGCCCTCGCCGGGCCGGACCGGCCTGTCAGGCAGGCCCATACCGGGCAGACCGCCGCCCTCCTCCACCCGGGTGCCGGGCGGTGGGGTGAACCGGAAGTGCTCCTCGCCCGGGCGGGCGAAGCTCACCTGGCGGAAGCCGACCTCAAACGCTGGCGTGGGGTGGCCCTTGGCGAGCACCTGGACCCGCAGCGGCAGGTGCTGCTCGCCGTCGACCGCCACCCGCACCTGGCGCACCAGCGACGCCTCGTCCCGCGGCGCGAGCACGAGCTCGTACGCTGACCGGCCGGCGATGGTCGTGTTGGCCGCGGTGGAGACCTCGGTGCTGGGGTCGAGCGCGGCGAGCACCCGGTCGGCCATCTCCTGCGGCGTGGCCGGCAGCCGGCCCGGGTCGAGCAGCTGGCCGTCCGGCATGGACAGTGCCCCCGGCGGCAGCTTGTGGTGCGTTGCCGACTGGTCCTTGCTGGACCAGACCCACACGTCCTGGCCGTTGCGGATGATGTCCGACTCGCCCAGCGTGCCGAGCAGCGCCAGCCGGACCTTGTCCGGGCCGGAGTACCACACGCGCAGCGTGTGCGAGCCGTTGAGCAGCGCGCCGAGCGCCCCGCTGCCGGCCATGCCCGGCAGCGCCGGCAGGCCGAGGTCGGCGCGCAGCACCACGGTGCCGGACAGCGCCTCCAGCCGCGCGGTCTGCAGGTCCACCAGCAGCTGCGCGGCGCTGCGCTCCGGCAGCTCGGGCTGGGCCGCGGCGCGCAGGGCGGTGGTCACCCCGCCCACCCCTGCCACGGCCAGCGCCACCCCCACCGGGACGGCCCAGCGTACGAACGAACGGGCCATGGGTCCACCCTCCCCGTCTGGTCGGTACCCCGTCGCGCCCATCCTGCCCGCGCCAACCTGTGGCGGACCTGAGAGGCGCCACGCCCGGGGCCGGGCGTCGCCGTGCCACGCTGGGTTGCGTGCGGCTGCTGGTGGTGGAGGATGAGCCCCGGTTGGCCCGCGCCCTGCAACGGGGGCTGGCCGCCGAGGGCTACGTGGTGGACGTCGTGGCCGACGGCCGCAGCGGCCTGGACGCGGCCCGGCACGGCGGGTACGACGCGGTCGTGCTCGACATCATGCTGCCCGGCCTGTCCGGCTACCGGGTGGTGCAGGCGCTGCGGGAGGAGGGCAACTGGGTGCCGGTGCTCGTGCTCTCCGCAAAGGACGGCGAGTACGACCAGGCCGACGGCCTGGACCTGGGAGCCGACGACTACCTCACCAAGCCGTTCTCGTTCGTGGTCCTGCTGGCCCGGCTGCGCGCCCTGCTGCGCCGCGGTGCGCCGGAGCGCCCGCCGGTGCTGGCGGTGGGGACGCTGACGCTGGACCCGGCGACCCGCCGGGTGGCCCGGGGCGAGACCGAGATCTCCCTGACCGGGCGGGAGTTCGCGCTGCTGGAGTACCTGATGCGCCACGCCGACCGGGTGGTCACAAAGACCGAGCTGCTCGACCACGTGTGGGACGTGTCGGCGCAGACCGACCCCAACCTCGTCGAGGTGTACGTCGGCTACCTGCGCCGCAAGATTGACACTCCGTTCGGGCGGCAGTCGGTGCGTACCGTGCGGGGCGCCGGCTACCGGCTGGTGGAGTGAGCCATGGGCTGGTTGCGACGGCTGACGCTGCGGGCGCGCCTGATCCTGATCGGCACCGCCGGCCTCGGTGTGGGCCTTGCCGTCGGCGGCCTGCTGCTCGTCACCGTGCTGCACGTGGTGCTGCAGCGGGCGCTGGACGACGGGGCACGGCAGACCGCGGCCGACGTGGCCCGGCTGGTCGCGCAGGACCACCTCACCGACCCGATCCCCACCACCGGTACGCAGATCGTCCAGGTGCTCGACGGCGAGGGCCGGATCCACGCTGCCTCGGTCGGCGCGGACCGGCTGGTGCCGCTGCTCGACCCGCGGCGGCTGGCCGCGGCGCGGGCGGGTGCCGTGGTGGCGGTGGACGGGGAGTCCGCCGGCCGGGACGGGCGGCTGCGGGTGGTGGCCGCGCCGGCCGGGACGCCGGGCGAGCCGCGTACCGTCGTGGTGGCCGCGCCCGCCCAGGACCTGGATGCGGCGGTGGGCACGCTGCGGGTGGCGCTGGCGGTGGCCTACCCGCTGCTGCTCGCGGCGCTGGCGCTGCTCGCCTGGCGGGTGGTCGGCTGGACGCTGCGGCCGGTGGAGGCGCTGCGCCGTGGCGCCGAGGAGATCACCGGCGCCGCGGGCGTGGACCGGCTGCCGGTGCCGGACGGCCGCGACGAGGTGCATCGGCTCGCGGTCACCCTCAACGGCATGCTGGACCGGCTCGATGCGGCCCGGGCCCGGCAGCGGGCCTTTGTCGGCGACGCAGCCCACGAGCTGCGCAGTCCGCTGGCGAGCCTGTGCACGCAGCTCGAGGTCGCCGAGCGGCTGGGTGAGTCGGTGGCCCCGGCGGACCTGCTGCCCGAGGTCGACCGGCTCGGCCGGCTCGTGGACGGCCTGCTGCTGCTGGCCCGGGCGGACGAGGGCGACCCGCAGCTGGCGCGGCGGCAGCCGGTCGAGCTGACCGCCCTGCTCGCCGCGGTGGCGGCGGACCACGCCGTGGCCCGGGTGCCGGTGACCGTGGCGACCGGCGACCCACAGTGGACGGTCGGCGATCCGGACGGGCTCCGCCGCGTGGTGGACAACCTGGTCCGCAACGCGGTCCGGCACGCCCGCTCCGGGGTCGGGCTCGCGGCGGCGCCGGACGGCGGCGGCGTTGCGGTGACCGTGGTCGACGACGGCCCCGGGATCGCCCTGGCCGACCGGGACCGGGTGTTCGACCGGTTCACCCGGCTGGACGACGCGCGGGCCCGGGACGGCTCGGCCGAGGGCGCCGGCCTGGGCCTGGCGATCGTGCGCGAGCTGGTACGCCGGCACGGCGGCTCGGTCACGCTGGACGACGCCGGCCCGGGCCTGCGGGCCACGGTCCGGCTGCCGGCCGGACCGTCCCATGCCCGATGAGGCCGGAAATGCACAGCCGGCACCCAGTCAACTTCTGAAGGATGCCCAACGTATTACGTAGCTGGCGCGGTACGGATGTCACGCAGCCAGGTCCAGACGCCCGTAACGATCAGAATTGTCGTGGCCACGCTGGTTACCCAGCCGACCCGGATGACGCCATAGCCCAGCGTTCCGGGTAGCCCCAAAGCCCATCCGCCTACCGCGACCAGGATTAGCCCGTTCGCGCCGGAAATAGTGAGTGTTCGGCCTGCGGAGGGCGAGGTGGCCTGCCGTGGCAGGTCAGAAAGGAGCATCCAGACCGCTGTGAGCAACCCCACCGCGAGGCTGCCGGCTGCGGCGCTCTCCGCCAGCGCGAGAAGTGAGCCCTTTTCTAGGTAGACCAACGACTGCTCCGCCCACGCAGCGGTGAGCAATGCGGCGGTCGCGAGGATCGCCAGCGGCAGGAGTACCACGCGACCTGTATGACAGCTGCTTCTCGTTCCGACGACGGCGGCGCTCCGCAGCACCGTCAGCGCCTCGACGAGGGCGGCAAAGAGGCGTCGCCGAGCCCGAACCATCCACCTATGGGCCCAGTTGACGGTCGCAACGATCGTCCAGGCGGTAAAGTACAGCATTTTTCTGACAAACTGCGCGGCGGTCCGCAAGGCTGCGACGAGGCCTTGAACAATCCGGTAGACGAACATGCCGAACGCATATCCGATCACGTCGAGCACGCCGTCACGGCGCCGCGGTTTGGTGCTTCGCCGACGAAAAGCCCAGCTTAGCCTACGCGGTGGGGACGGTTGCCGAACCAGTCGGCCGACCACCCGGTTCACCCGATGCCCGCCGTGGAGCAGCCCGTACACCGCAGCAACAAACAGCGAGGTCGTGACACCGCTGAGCATGACCAGCACCAGGATTCGCTGTTGGCCGTCCAGGCGCATGGGCCACGCCGCCTGGGCGGCGGAGGTGATGCCGTACGCGATGATGGCGGCTGGTGTGGCTGCGCCTGCTGCGGCCACCACACCGGGGATCCTGGACGAGCGTGACCTGGTGGCCGTTGTGGCTGATGACCGAACCTGGCCAGGGCCACCGGCCATGCAGAGAAGCCCGAGGTGTAAGGCTGCCAGCAGGAGGATAGCTAAGGAGACATAGAGCGCAGCTACCTGCTGCGTCCCTACGCTGGTCGCGACGAGCGCGAACATAAGGAGGCTTGCGACCAACCAGGTGACGACGGCGAACCGCGCTGTTAGCGTGAAGTGTCGCAGTGGAAGCCCTACCACGGCTGCCCCTACGGCGCTTCCCACCAGGAGGATCGGGAAAGCGGCACCCCAGTATGCCGCGACCAAGAAGGCGGCGCAGACGCCGATACGGCAGATGTTGATCACGATCATCCGCGCAGTGCTCGGGATTCTGCTGGACATGGGCAGAAATCGATTATGGCTTTCGCAGTAAACATCGACTGGAGAGACAAGATGTGGATCACAGTCCGGCTCGTAACATCCCGTAGCTGGATTGGGCACCTCGAAACCGAGCCGGAGCCACCATGGCCGCAATGCGCCTGACTGCCCATGACTGGTCAACGGGCCTCCTCGACTAGCGTTGACGGTCTGCTGTTCCCTACGTCTACGCCTGATTATTTCCTGGTAACAGGGTCGACCGTTTCGAGGTGGCCTTCCGTAGCGTGTCTGTGGGCCTCGATCATCCTGGTCGCCGCACCATCCGTTGGGCTGTTACCGTTCTATAGAGCCCGACGAGAAGTACGATCGGACAGCGGCGTCCGCCGGTAGCATGATTATTTGGGCCGCTGCTCGCCTCTGGCTTAGTCTCCGATAGACTGGCGAGTTTTGCGTCGGCGTACACATGCCCGCGGCCCGAGATAGCCAGTAGCCAGCGACCCGGCCCCCCAGCCCTCGATGGCGAGATGGGGGGCTCGACCGTTCCTTAGACGTGTAGGTGCTGCCACCCGGGCTTGTTCGTGGCGGAACGTGACTCAATGTGAAGGAGACTTGTCCGGCGAACCTGGCGAATCATGACTATGGTAGTCCGGGCTTTCCCTCGCTCCGAACTCTCCCGTTAGACGCCCATTAGACGACAAGAGCTAGGACGTTGGGGACTTTCCCGATCAGTGCAGCAGGTCCTTGAGCGAGGCGATGGGGCTGCCGTCCGGGCCGGTCAGCTCCACCCGGGCGGCGTCGCGCCGGCCCCACAGGTACATCACCAGCTCGCCGGGCGGTCCGGTGACCCGCGCCGCCGGCCCGCCGGCGCCACCAGCCAGCTCGCCGAAGCCGGGTGCGTGCAGGGTGACCGTCAGGGGCAGGCGGCGCAGGTGCATCTTCACCAGCCCGCCGGTACGCCCCCACAGGTCGGCCTCGAACGCCGCGCCGAGCTGGCGCGGCTGCCACCCGGGCTGGGCCCGCCGCACGTCCTCGTGGTGGACGAAGAACTCGACGGTGTTGGCCGCCCGGTCGGCCGCCTCCCACGCCGAGAAGCTCCACCGCGGCGGGGTGCGGACCTGGTCGACCAGCTTGGGGTAGGGCTGGGCGGCGACCGACGACTGCACCTTGTCCAGCCAGCCCTGCAAGGGGGGCAGCAGGATGCCGGGGGCGGCATCGGGCCGGCGCTCGCGTACCACCAGGTGGGCGGCGAGATCCCGCGTGGTCCAGCCGGCGCACAGCGTGGGCGCCTGCGGACCCAGCTCGGCGAGCAGGTCGGCGAGGGCCTGGCGCTCGGCCCGGGCGTAGTTGACTGCGGTCACGACAGGCGATCCTAGCGGTCGGGTTCAGGACGCAGAATGTAAGGACCGGATAGGGAACGGATCGCGTACAGTCCTGCGGGGAGGGGTGTAGTGGCAGACGACGGGGTCGAGGTGGGGCCGACCCACCGGCGGGGGGTCCTCGGGCGGGGGCTGGGGGTGCTCTGGCGGGCGGTCCGCGACGAGCCCCGGATCTTCACCGTCGCGGTGGCCGGCAGCTGCCTGTTCGGCATGCTCACGATCGGCACCGCGTACGTCGTGGGCGCGGTGACCGGGCGGGTGGTGATCCCGTCGGTCGAGCGCGGGCAGGCCGCCCCGGCGGCGCTCGCGGCCGGCGCCGCCGCGCTCCTGGCGCTCAGCGTGCTGCGGGTCGGCGGCATCTTCGCCCGGCGGCTGGGCGCGGGCATCATGCAGTACCGGCTCCAGGCGCGCTACCGCCGCCGGGTCACCCGCAAGTATCTGGACCTGCCGGTCGCCTGGCACCAGCGCAACTCCACCGGCACGCTGCTGTCCAACGCCAACGCGGACGTCGAGGCCGCCTGGTACCCGATCGCGCCGCTGCCCTTCGCCGTCGGCACGCTGGTCATGCTGGTCGCCGCGGTCGGCTCGCTGTTCGCCGTCGACTGGGTCCTGGCCCTGGTCGGCTGCGCGATCTTCCCGGCGCTGTTCAGCCTCAACGTCGCCTACTCCCGCCGGATGGCGCCCCGGCAGGCCCGGGCACAGCAGCTGCGGGCCGAGGTCAGCGCGATCGCCCACGAGAGCTTCGACGGGGCCCTGGTGGTCAAGACCATGGGCCGCGAGGCGGCGGAGACGGCGCGGTTCGGCGAAAGGGCCGGCCAGCTGCGCGACGCGCTGATCCAGGTCGGCCGGGTGCGCGGTGCGTTCGACCCGGTCCTGGAGACCCTGCCCAGCCTCGGCACGCTCGCCGTCCTCGTGGTCGGCGCGGTGCGGCTGCGCCAGGGCGCCATCGACATCGCCGACGTGGTGAGCGTCGCGTTCCTGTTCACGGTGCTGGCGTTCCCGGTACGCGCGATCGGCTGGGTCCTGTCCGAGCTGCCCCGCAGCGTCGCCGGCTGGGACCGGGTGGAACGGGTGCTCACCGCCACCGGGGAGATGCCGTACGGGACGTCCACACTGGACGACCACGGTGGCGCCCCGGCGGCGCTGCGGATGGACGGCGTCACGTTCGGGTACGACGGCGGCGACCCGGTGCTGCACGGGGTCACCTTCGAGGTGCCGGCGGGCCGCACGGTGGCCCTGGTCGGCCCGACCGGGTCGGGCAAGTCCACCATCGCCTCGCTCGCCGCGCGCCTGGTCGACCCGGTGGCCGGCACGGTCCGCCTGGACGGGCAGGACGTGCGCGAGCTGAGCGCCCCCGCCCTCGCCGGCACGGTCGCGCTGGTGCCGCAGATCGCGTTCGTCTTCGACGACACGGTGCGCGGCAACGTCGCGCTCGGCCGGGCCGGTGTGGACGACGACGCGGTGTGGCAAGCGCTGCGGCTGGCCCAGGCCGACGGCTTCACCAGCCGGCTCGGCAGCATGGCCCGCGACTGCGGGGCTCGCTGCGCTCACTCCTCGCGCCAGGGCGGAGCCGACGGCCTGGACACCGTGGTGGGGGAGCGGGGCACGTCGCTCTCCGGCGGCCAGCGGCAGCGGCTGGCCCTGGCCCGGGCGCTGGCCGGCCAGCCGCGCCTGCTGGTCCTCGACGACGCCACCAGCGCGGTGGACCCGCGGGTGGAGGCCGCGATCCTCGCCGCCCTGCGCGGCTCGCAGACCCGCGCCTCCATCCTCGTCATCGCCTACCGCCGGGCCACGATCGCGCTCGCCGACGAGGTCGTCTACCTCGAGCACGGCCGGGTGGTGGCCCGGGGCGGCCACCAGGCCCTGCTGGCCACCGTGCCGGGCTACGCCAACCTGGTCACCGCGTACGAGAAGGCCGAGGCCGAACGCGAGCGGGAGAAGGCGTACGACGAAGTGGAGGTGCCGGGGTGAGCGCGAGGAGCGAGCTTGCGAGCCCCGCAGCGCGAGCTGGGGTGCTGGGGTGAGCGCGAGGAGCGAGCTTGCGAGCCCCGCAGCGCGAGCTGGGGTGCTGCGGTGAGCGGCACCGGCGAGGCCCGCCCCGAGTCCACCTGGCGGACCCTGCGCCGGGGCCTGGCGCTCTCGCCCGAGCTGCGCACCGGGCTGGCCGGCACGCTCGGCCTCGCCGTCGTCTCGATGGCCGGGCGGGTGGCCGTACCCGTCGCCATCCAGCAGGCCGTGGACCGCGGCCTGCGCGCTCCCGGCGGTCCGGACCTGGACACGGTGGTCACCATCGTGCTGGCCACCTGCGGCGTGCTCGCGGTGACCACGGTCTGTGGCTACCTGATGATGCGCCGGCTGTTCACGGTGAGCGAGACCGCCCTGGCCGGCGTGCGCACCCGCACCTTCCGGCACGTGCACGACCTGTCCATGCTGCACCAGCAGGAGGAGCGGCGGGGCGCGCTGGTGTCCCGGGTGACCAGCGATGTCGATGCGATCACCCAGTTCCTGCAGTGGGGCGGGGTGATCCTGCTCGTCTCGATCGGCCAGCTGACCGTCACCACGGTCGTCATGGCGGCGTACTCCTGGCAGCTGACCCTGGTGGTCTACGCCGCGTTCCTGCCGCTGGCGCTGGCCGTGCGGGCCTTCCAGCGGCGGCTGGCGGCCGCGTACGGCGCGGTCCGCAAGCTGGTCGGGGCGATGCTCGCCGCGATCGGCGAGAGCGTCGTCGGGGCCGGCGTCATCCGGGCGTACGGCGTGGCGCACCGCACCGCGGCCCGGCTGGACGAGGCGATCGACGCGTACCGCAGCGCGCAGACCCGGGCGATGCGCGCGGCCGTCACCAGCTTCTCAGCCGGCGAGCTGGCCGCCGGCCTGGCGATGGCGTCGGTGGTCGTGGTCGGCGTCCTGCTCGGCGTGGACGGGCAGCTCACCGTCGGCCAGGTGACCGCGTTCCTGTTCCTCGTGACGCTGTTCATCCAGCCGGTGCAGATCGCCACGGAGGTGCTCAACGAGGCCCAGAACGCGATCGCCGGCTGGCGCCGGGTGCTGGACATCCTGGAGGTCGACCCGGACGTCGCCGACCCCGGCGCGAACGGGGTGGACCTGCCGCCCGGCCCGGTCGACGTGCGCTTCGAGCACGTCTGGTTCGCGTACCCGGCCGGCCCGCCGGTCCTGCGCGACGTGGACCTGGACATCCCCGCCAAGACCCGGGTGGCCGTGGTCGGCGAGACCGGCGGCGGCAAGACCACCTTCGCCAAGCTGCTGAGCCGGCTGATGGACCCGGGCGAGGGCCGGGTGCTGCTCTCCGGCGTGCCGCTGGACCAGGTGCGCTTCGCCTCGCTGCGGCGGCGGGTGGTGCTGGTGCCGCAGGACGGCTTCCTCTTCGACACCACGATCGCCGAGAACATCCGCTTCGGCCGGCCGTCGCTGGACGACGACGGGCTGATGCTGGCCCTGGCCGAGCTCGGCCTCGCGGAGTGGGTGGAGGCGCTGCCGCGGGGCCTGGCCACCCCGGTGGGCGAGCGCGGCGAGGCGCTGTCCGTCGGCGAGCGCCAGCTGGTCGCGCTCGCCCGGGCCTACGTGGCAGACCCCGACCTGCTGGTGCTGGACGAGGCGACCAGCGCGGTGGACCCGGCCACCGAGGTGCGCCTCGCGCGGACCCTGGACGCGGTCACCCGGGGCCGCACCACGGTCGCCATCGCGCACCGGCTCGCCACGGCCCAGGCCGCCGACGAGGTGGTCGTCGTGGACGAGGGCCGGATCGTCCAGCGCGGCCCGCACGAGCAGCTGGTACGCGAGCCGGACTCGGTCTACGGCCGGCTCTACGCGGCCTGGCTGGAGCAGACCCGGTAGCCGGCACGCCGGCTGGCGCTGCGCAGCGCGTAGTTTCAGTAAGATGGCGCGTCCCCCTACGATGCGCGGGGGCCGGCCGCCGCCTGTCCCCACCGGGCGTCCATCCACATAGTACGGAGAAGACCGTGACGTCAGTCGTGCTGCCCCTGGTTGACCCCACGTCGTCGGCGGTGGCGCACCGCTGCCACGAGCTGGCCGCGTTCCTGGTCCGGCTGCGCTGCGTGGAAGGCCAGCCCAGCGTGCTCGTCGAAGGTGCGGCGGACCCGGCGGCGGCGCTGGCGGCGGTGGCCCGGGTGGCCGTGGTGGCGGCCCCGGTGCAGGCGGAGGGCGGCCCTGGCGAGGTGCGCTACGTGCCGAGCCCGGGCGCGCGGGAGCGGGTCGGTGAGGACCGGGACGGCGCCTGGCCGGCGTCGCTGGCCTCGCGGCAGCGCAAGGTGGTGCGGCGCGCGCCCGGGGCGATCTTCTCCTTCCCGCTGGAGTGGGGCCCGGCAGGGGAGCAGGAGGCGCCGGTCGAGGTGTTCATCACCGACTGGTCGCCGAGCCCGGCGGCGTGCGCGCTCGCGGTGCACGCGGCGCACCCGGTCAACCCCGGGGTGCCGCTGCGGGACGGGGTGGGGTTCACCGGGCGCTACTGCCGGCACCCGCTCACCGGTGACCTGCTGCCGGTGTGGGTGGCGCCGTGGGTGAAGCCGGAGTTCGGCACCGGCGCGGTGCTGGTCAACCCGGGCCACGACAAGGTCGACTTGGCCTTCGGGCGGCAGGTGGGCATGCCGATCCGGTTCGCGCTCGGGCCGGCCGGCTATGACGGCTCGCCGCAGTCGTGGCCGACCCCTCCGGTGATCAAGACCGGGGTGGCGGTGCGGACCGGCGCCACCGACGGGCTGCCGTTCGAGGAGGCCCGGGTCGCGTACCTGCGTACGCTGCTGGCGCGGGGGCTGGCCAGGACCTGCACCGACTACGGGATGGGCCCGTTCCGCATCGCGGAGCTGCGCCCGGACGGGGTGCCCGGCACGGAAACGGTGGTCGGTGTCGCCTGGGACGAGCGGCGCGGCACGGTGGCCGCCGGGCCGGACGCCACCGGCACGGCGCGCATCTCGGTCTCCCCGGTGCTGGCCGCGGCCGACCCGCAGGTCCGCGGGGCCACGTCGGTGGAGCTGGTGACCCCGTCGACGAGCGTGGAGACCGACCTGCTGGCGGCACGGCTGCTGCTGGCCGAGCCGGAGCTGTCGCCGCAGGTCGAGCAGGTGCCGGTCGCCCACCCGGTGGGGACCGTGGCCGGGCAGGTGGCCGGCGTCGACCCGGACACGCTGCGGCTGACCCTGCTCACCGCCGCCGCGGCAACGGAGACCCTGCCGGTGAAGTCGCAGCAGGTCGAGGCGGCGCAGCGGTTCCTGGAGGTGCACGGCAAGGTGGCCGGACTGGTCCCGACCGGTGAGACCGCGATGAGCCCGGAGGTGGCGAAGGCCGCCCGGCAGGTCAAGGACCTGCTCCAGCGCCGCGACACCAAGCAGGCGTTCACCCACCTCTACCGGCTGCAGAAGACCGTGGCCAAGGGCGCCGCGGTGAGCCGGGGTGACCTGGGCGCGTACGAGGTCCTCTCGCACGTCCTCGCCGGGGCGCAGGTGCCCCTGGCCGGCCCGGCGCTGGCCGAGGCGTGGCAGCGGATCTGACCCCGGACCGACCCGACGCGGGAGGCGGCGCGTGCAGTCCTCAGCGGTGACCACAGCAGCCAGGCTGGTGGCCGAGGCCCGCCTGGCCGGAGAGCTGCTCGGTGAGCTGCCCGAGGAGTGCCGCCCGGCGAGCGAGGAGGACGGCTACCAGGTGCAGCGGGCGGTCCACCGCCACCTCGCCGAGCGCGGGCGGGGAGCGCTGGCCGGGTACAAGGTCGGCTGCACCACGCGGGCGTTGCAGGAGTTCCTCGGCACCGACCATCCAGGCGCCGGCGGCGTCCTCGCCTCGGCGGTGCACCACGGGTCGGGGGCGTTCCGGTTCCAGGACTACCGACGGCCGGGCGTCGAGTGCGAGGTCGCGGTCGTGCTGGGCGAGGACCTGACGCCGGACCGGGCCCCGTTCACGACCCATGGCGTCGCCGCCGCGGTGGCGTCCTGCGCGGCGGCCATCGAGGTCGTCGACAACCGCTACACCGACCTGCGGGCCCTGGGCACGCCCACCCTCATCGCCGACGACCTGCTCGCCGCGGGGTGCGTGCTCGGCCCGCCCGCGGCCGGGTTCGACCCGCAGGACCTGCGTGAGGTGGCCGGCGAGCTGAAGGTCGACGGCCAGCCGGTCGGGCACGGCAGCGGGCGGGACATCCTCGGGGACCCGCTGGTCGCGCTCGCCTGGCTCGCCGACACCCTGGCCAGCCAGCAGACCACCTTGTACGCGGGCCAGTTCGTCCTGCTCGGCAGCGTGGCCACGCACTGGCTCACCGCGCCGGGCGAGGCCGTGGCGACCAGCAGCCCGCTCGGCACGGTGTCCGCGACGTTCGCCTAAGGCCTGCCCACTCGTCAGCTCCGGTCCATTCTTCGACCGGTCCTGCCCCGAGAAGCCTGGTGACCTGCGGAAATGTTGAGCTGGTGGGGCCGCCGGTGTAAGTGGCGCCAGGAAAGGCGCCGCGGCCCGCTACCGGGGGCCACGTGACTGTGCGCCAACAACGTTTCTGCTGG
Source organism: Micromonosporaceae bacterium (assembly GCA_035707405.1). Lineage (GTDB taxonomy): Bacteria > Actinomycetota > Actinomycetes > Mycobacteriales > Micromonosporaceae > DASSUC01. The sequence continues at coordinate 17,619 of DASSUC010000173.1, forward strand.
TCACGGACTTTCTTTTGAGCCGGGGTAACCGGCGGTCCGGCAGGCGCTGTTGACGCCATGTGAGAGCCTGCCTATGCTGCTGACCAGGCCGAAGCCGGCGCTGGCGACAGCGGCCAGGGGACTGCGTGACAAAGGACGGGCAGGGCAGGTATTTTACTGTCTCTCATGCGACTACGGCAGTTTCGCCAATAACGGGGAGTGTAATGCGTCTGCGTGGCCGTCAGAAGATGCTGCCAGCCGAGCCGCTCGTCCACCGGGTCTTTGAGTCTCATGTCTCGTCGCACCCAGAACGGGTCGCCTTGACATATGGCGCGGAGAGCTATACCTATGCCGAGCTCAATGCCCGGGCCAACCAGTTCGCGCATTACCTGCTCGGCCGCGACGTGGGCAAGGGCTGCCTGGTCGGGGTGTGCCTGGACCGGTCGCTGGAGCAGATGGTCGCCATCCTGGGCACGCTGAAGGCGGGCGCCGGGTACGTCCCGCTCGACGTCACGTACCCGATCGAGCGGCTGCGCCAGATGACGTCGGAGCTGACCGCCATGCCGCTGGTAGCAGCGTCGGCGGACACCGCCGGGCTGGTCCAGGGCGGCCCGCAGGACATCGTTGAGATGGCCGCCCTGCGCCGCGCTCTCGACCGGCTGCCGACGACCGACCCCGAGGTCGCCGTCGGCGGCGAGGACGTCTGCTACGCGGTCTTCACGTCCGGCTCGACCGGCCGGCCGAAGGCCACCGCGGTCAAGCACCAGGGCTGGTACAACCTGCTCGACCACCTGGCGGACGAGTTCGGCCTCGACCACCGGTCCAGCAACCTCATGGTCAGCTCGTTCGGCTTCGACATCAGCCAGCGCAGCCTGCTGACGCCGCTGTTCACCGGGGCGACCCAGCACCTGCTGCCCAGCCGCCACTTCGACGCGATGATGGCCTGCCGGCTGATCCGCGAGCATGGCGTGCGGACCCTGCACTGCGCCCCGAGCACGCTCTACCTGCTCGTCGAGCGGCAGCCGCCGGACGGCCCGGACGACCTCGACTCGATCGACCACGTCTTCGTCGGCGGCGAGCCGCTGTCGGCCAGGCGGGTCGCCGGCTGGGCGGGCAGGGCGCCGCACCGCCACCGGCTGGTCGACGTGTACGGCGTTGCCGAGTGCACGGACGTCTCCACCATCTACGTGCTGCGGGACTACGAGCGCTACATCGCCGCTGGCGTGCCGATCGGCCGGCCGGTCAACAACATCGATGTCTACCTGCTCGACGACGACCTGCGGCAGGTCGCACCGGGCGAGGTCGGCGAGATCTGCATCTGCGGGGTCGGCGTAGGGGTGGGCTATCTGAACGCGCCGGAGCTCAACCGGGAGAAGTTCGTCAAGGTGAGCACGCCCGATGGCTACGTGGACCTCTACCGGACCGGTGACCTGGGCTTTGTCGGGCCGGACGGGGAGCTGAGGTGCGTGGGGCGGGTCGATGCGCAGGTCAAGATCCGCGGCATGCGGATCGACCTCGGTGACGTGGAGACCGCGGTGCGCCGCAGCAGCCGCGTCGAGGACGCCGCCGTCGTGGCGGTCGAGCCCGCCGGGTCCGCCGAACGCGAGCTGGTCGCGTTCGTCATCCCGGCCGCCGAGATGGACGAGCGCGCGCTGCGCGCCGAGCTGCACTCGCTGCTGCCGACACACATGGTGCCCCGGCAGGTCGTGGTGGTGGCCGGCTTCCCGCTCAGCCCCAACGGAAAGGTCGACCGGAAGGCCTTGGCGCGGTCCCTCCGGTAGGGCTCCAGACCTCTGCCGCCTGCGCCCATCCGGCAGCAGGTGCAGCTACCCCCCGTAGCTTTACCGGAAAGGAGAACGGTCGCCTATGACCACAGCAGCTCCGCTGCCCGCCCCGTCGGTGCAGGTGGCGAGGAACGCGGTCGTCACCGAGGACGTCAAGGACGATATCGACCGCTTCACCAACGACGGCTTCATCGGGCCCATCAAGCTCTATGAGCCGGAGGAAGCGACCGAGATGATCCGGGAGATCCGGATCCGCAACCAGAACCGTTCGAACGCGCTCTACCAGAACAGCGTCAACTACGACCGTCACTATGACATCCCGGAGCTGAGCCGGCACATCAGCCACCCGACGATCGTCAAGTACCTGCAGGCGATTCTCGGTAGCGACGTCCTGCTCTGGCGCACGGAGTTCTTCCCGAAGTTCCCGGGGTCCAGCGGCACCCAGTGGCACCAGGTCCGTGACTACAGCTACGCCAACGGAAAGCCGCAGCTGCTACCGACGCTCTCGGACTGGAACGCATTTATCGATATAACCGTCTGGACCACCTTTACACCGGCCACCAAGGCGACCGGCTGCATGCGTTTCGTCCGCGGCTCGCACCGGCAGTGGTACTTCGACGAGCGGAAGCCAACCACCCAGGGCCGGGCCGGCGACTACGACGTCAACGCCGCCGAGACGCAGTTCTTCGGGTACGACTTCGAGGACTTCGTCATCGACCCGGGCTGGACGCCGGACCCGGCCGACGTGGTCGAGCTGGAGATGAAGCCGGGCGAGGCGGTCGTGTTCACCGCGAACTGCGTGCACGGCTCACTGCCGAACACCACGGAGCGGGAGACCCGCTTCGCGATCGCCGGGCGTTACGTCCCCACGCACGTGCGGGTCTACCCCGACCAGGACAGCTACACCGCCCATGGCGCCAAGTTCCTGCTCGACAACTACGGCAGCGTCCTCGTGGCCGGCCGGGACGACTTCGGTCACAACCGGCTGCGCGACACGAACAACCTCGGCGAGGCCTTCATCAACGTCGCGCCGCGCTGACCGGCTGCGCTCTGGCGCGGACCCGCAGTCCGCATCACATACAAAGGGGGTATTCGACGTGATAGCGGAAAAGATTCATGAGATCTGGAGCCGGGAGCTCAAGCTGGCGGAGTTCTCCGACGACGACGACTTCTTCGCCCTGGGCGGCCACTCGTTGATCATGGCCGAGATCCAGGCGGCGATCAAGGATGAGACGGGCGTCGAGGTCCCCATGGACGAGCTGTTCCGGCGGCCGACCGTCGCCAGCATCTCAGAGCACCTGGACCGCACCCTGGCGGCCACGTAGCCGCCGGCGGAGCGCGGCGCCCGGGCCAGCCGCCGGCTGGCCC
>DASSUC010000174.1:0-9954 GCA_035707405.1 Micromonosporaceae bacterium
TCGGGGCTTGTGTTGACCGGTTGGCTTGGCAACCTCCGATCCCAGGCCCCGAAGGACCCTCACGGACCGGTCAACACGCCCCCTGCGAGGTGGGGACTTTCACTGGCCACAGCTGGAGACTTTCGCATGGCCAGGGACACAGATGGTGGCGTGCCGCCTCCACTCATGGGCTGCCCAGTCGCTCCCGCGCGAGGAACTTGGGCACGACCATCCGCCACGCGTCCGTCACCAGCTCGGTCATGTACCCGTGGTCCAGGCGCGCGAGTACGCAGCACATCCAGTGAAACCGAAGGTCGGATGCGTTGGGCAGGATCCCAGTCCTCGCACCCGCCCATCGAGGAGCCCTCCCGCCTTCCAGCGGTCCGGCTACTGGCCCGTACGGCCGTCGATACACTCGCGAAGCAGGTCAGCGTGCCCGCAGTGCCGGGCGTACTCCTCGATCATGTGGATGAGGATGTCCCGGACGCTCACCTGCTCCCCTCGTGGCGTAAGCACCATGGCGCCCAGGTCGGCAGACCCGTCCAGCCACTCGTCGGCGGCCGCAACCTGCGCCTTCCAGGCGACGAACGCCTCCTCGACCACCGCCGGGTCAGCGACGGCTCCGTTGAGGTCCAGGTCGTCATCGTCCGGGGACCAGAACAGCCGAGGCACGTCCCGATGCCCTTGCAGCGACCGCTGGAACCAGTTGTGCTCCACTCGGGCCATATGCCGGACGAGGCCGAGCAGGCTCAGCGTGGAGGGCGGCACCGACCGGGCCGCGAGCTGCTCCGGCGAGAGACCCTCGCACTTCATGCCGAGGGTGAGCCGGTAGTTGGAAAGGTACTCACGAATGGTCGCCAGCTCCCCGACGGGGCTGCCCGAAACTCGCGGGTCGTCCTCGGGCCTCGCCCACATCCCGTCGTAGCCGACCACATGCCCATCTGCCACAGTCTCACCCTTGCTGATGGGGACGGAGCGGGCAACTGTCCGAGACCGGCGGCAGCGGCACGGCGCCCCGGCCGTCGCCGCCGACGCCCGGCGGTCCGCAGCCCAGTCCCGGCCCCTCGTCGCTGGATGACAAGCTCACGACAATAGGCCCCGCCGGACCCGAACGACTCTTGTGCGGCCCTTCGTATGAGCGTAGGCAGGGCTTGGGCCTCCCGAAAGGTGCCATGGATCCGGGACGGGGAGAGGTGGGTTTCGCCATGCGCGGGTCTGTGCATACGCGCCAGGGCGGGTGTAGACGCAGCCTGGCAACGTGGGGCCGGAGAACCGGCCTCAGACGTTCCGGCCGGACCTGGACAGCGCGCCTGGTGGTGTTCCTGTCGGCGTTCGCCGGCGTGGTCGTTGTGCCCGCTGCGGCCGCATCAGCAACGCCGCCAGGAAACGATGACTTCGCGAACGCCACCTCCATCTCGTCGTTACCATTCGCTGACAGCGGCAGCCTGGCCGAGGCCACGGCGGAGCCGGGTGAGCCCCAGCAATGGTGTGCGTCACAGCAGACTGTCTGGTACGCCTTGACGCCGGCCTCCGGCATCACGATAACGGCGGACGCGATTGGCAGCGACTTCGGCGTGGGGCTCAGCATCTACAGGTCCACCGGGAGCAGCTTCTACGACCTGCAGTTCCTGGACTGTATCGGCTACGGCCGGTCATCGAGTCTTCGGGCCGAGGCGGGTGCCACCTACTACCTGCGAGTCGGCAGCTTCTCTGTCGAGCCGAGGAGCTTCCAGCTCCACGTACAGGTGCTTCCGCCGCCTCCGAACGACGACTTCGCAGCTGCAACACCGGCCACCACCATCCCCTTCACCAGCACCGTCGACCATCTGATCGCAGCGACAATGGAGTCGCCTGACGAGCCGATCGGATGTGCTGGCGGGACCCTTGAGGGCAGCGTCTGGTGGGCCTTCACGCCAGCCGCCGCCGGACACTACGTCGCAAGCCTGGACGGGCCGCTGAGCCCGAACCTTGCGGTGTATACCGGTAGCGCGCTGGCCAGTCTCGATCTGGCGGCGTGCAGCAGCGGCAGCAGCGTCGCGTTCCTGGCCGGCGCAGGTACCACGTACTACGTGCGCGCCGCCGGATGGTTCCGGATTGACTTCCCTATGTACTTCCGCCTGGACACGGCACCCGCACCCGTTGCCGCCTTCTTCTCCTACCCGCCTGACCCGTCGGTCTTCGACACCGTGTACTTCTCCGACACATCCCACGACCCGGCCAGAGGCGAGATCGTGTCACAGGTCTGGACTTTCGGCGACGGGGCCATCGCGGAGGGCTGCTGCCCCACCCACCAGTACGCCCAGGACGGGACCTACACCGTCGGGCTCACGGTGACGACCCGCGACGGCCGTACCGCATCGACTGAGCAGCCGGTACAGGTCCTGACCCACGACGTGGCCATCGCACGCATCGGTGTCCCCGACACCGCACGCGTGGGGCAGCTGGTTACGGTCAACGTAGAGGTCCGGAACAGCCGCTACCCTGAGACGGTCCAGGTTGACCTTTACCGGATAGGCCCGGAAGGGTTCGAGCCGGTGGGTTCCCTGACCCAACTGGTGGCGGTGCAGCGCGATAACAAAACAACACGGTTCTCGTTCACCTACCTGGTAACCGAGGCGGATCGAAGCGTCGGCGGCGTCCGCTTCAACGCCGTGGCGACAGTCTTCGACCACCGCGACGCGGCCCCTGCAGACAACGAAACGGTCTCGCCGCCGGTCGAGGTCAGGTGAGGCACGCCAGGACGCTGGCCCGTCGAGCCAGGCTGTCACGCGAGCGCGCCCTGCACTCGCAAGCCTTAGCAGTGACGAAGGTCCCGCGCGCAGATCCGTACCGCGCTACATGACGTTTGCTCTCGTGGCCGCTTGGAACTGCTCGATCGCGCTCTCCGTGAGCGGATGCTCCGGCAGCTCGCGCAGGAGCGGCAGAGGCACGGTGACGGCGTCCGCGCCGGCGCGGAAGGCGTCGACCGCCTGCTGCACGCTCTTGATGCTCGCGGCGAGGACCGCCGGTCTCTCAGGGACGGCGCGGAGCACCTCGGAGAGCTGCGCCACCACGTCGGTCTCCTCAGGCCGCAGGCGCCGTGCCCGGTCCACGTACGGGATGACCCAGGAGCACCCAGCGGCGGCGGCCACAAGCGCCTGCCCGGGCGAGTAGACGGCGGTCGCCGCGCACATGATGCCGCCGCCGGCGAGCCGTGCCGCGAGGCCGAAGAAGTCGGCGCGCGCGGGGAGCTTCGCGATCACCCTGCCCGGCCGGAGCTCGAGTGCCTCCTGGATCTCCGTTGCCGCGTCCTTCATCTCGGGTGCGGTGGGCTGGTAGAAGACCGGGCAGTCGCAGGCATCGAGGATGCGCCGAAGCGCGTCGAGCGGGCGGAGGCCCTCGCGTGCGACCAGCAGCGGGTTGGTTGTGACGGCTCCGACGAAGCCGAGCTCGTGCGCCGCAGCGGCCTCGGCGGCGCTCGCCGAGTCCAGAGAAAGAAGGAAGCGTTTCACCATCGCCCTCGGCACCACCCAGTCACTCGCGGGCCGGCCCCGTTGATAGGGCCGGTGTACGAGAGCGTAGGCCAGCCGGCGGGCCGCTGTTTCAGATGCCACGGACGCAGCGGGGCCGGCGCCGGCGCCCGCCGCGTACCCTTGGTCTGCCATGACTGCCCTCGCCGCCCGCCGCTGACCAGATGACCCTCACCGACCGCCGGCCCGCCAGTGCCGACCCGGATGGGCTGTTCGACACGTTCGTGGGCTGGGCCGCCGAGCACGGGTTCACGCTCTACCCGCACCAGGAAGAGGCGCTCATCGAGCTCGCCTGCGGCTCCCACGTCATCCTGGGCACCCCGACCGGCTCGGGCAAGAGCCTCGTGGCGACGGGCGCGCACTTCGCCGCGCTCGCCCGCGGCGAGCGCACCTACTACACCGCGCCGATAAAGGCGCTGGTGTCGGAGAAGTTCTTCGCGCTGTGCGAGACGTTCGGCCCGGCCAACGTCGGCATGCTCACCGGCGACGCGAGCGTCAACCCGGATGCACCCATCATCTGCTGCACCGCGGAGATCCTGGCCAACATCGCGTTGCGCGACGGCGCCGCGGCCGACGCCGGCCAGGTCGTGATGGACGAGTTCCACTTCTACGCCGAGCCCGACCGGGGGTGGGCGTGGCAGGTGCCGCTCATCGAGCTGCCGCGGGCGCAGTTCCTGCTGATGTCGGCGACACTCGGCGACGTGTCGAGGTTCGCGGAGGACCTCACCCGGCGCACCGGCCGGCCGGCCGCCGTCGTGCGCAGTGCCGAGCGCCCGGTGCCGCTGCTGTTCTCGTACGCGACGACGCCGCTGCACGAGACGCTCGAGGAGCTGCTGGCGACCAGGCATGCGCCGGTCTACGTCGTGCACTTCACGCAGGCCGCCGCGCTGGAGCGGGCCCAGGCCCTGATGAGCGTCAACGTGTGTACGCGGGCCGAGAAGGACGCCATCGCCGAGGCGATCGGCCGGTTCCGGTTCACCGCAGGCTTCGGTCGCACGCTGTCCCGGCTGGTGCGCCACGGCATCGGCGTGCACCACGCGGGCCTGCTGCCCCGCTACCGCCGCCTGGTCGAGACGCTGGCCCAGGCCGGCCTGCTGAAGGTCATCTGCGGCACCGACACCCTCGGGGTGGGCATCAACGTGCCGATCCGCACCGTGCTGTTCACCGGCCTGAGCAAGTACGACGGCACGAAGGTCCGGCTGCTCAAGGCCCGCGAGTTCCACCAGATAGCCGGGCGGGCCGGCCGCGCCGGGTATGACACGCTCGGCACCGTCGTCGTGCAGGCGCCCGAGCACGTCATCGAGAACGAGCGGGTGCTGGCCAAGGCCGGCGACGACCCGCGCAAGCGCCGGCGCGTGGTCCGCAGGAAGCCACCGGAGGGCTCGATCGGCTGGGGGCGCCCGACCTTCGACCGGCTGGTGGAGGCGGAGCCCGAGCCGCTGGCGTCCAGCTTCGCCGTCAGCCACGCCATGCTGCTCAACGTCATCGGGCGCCCCGGCGACGCGTTCGCCGCAATGCGCCACCTGCTCACCGACAACCACGAGGACCGCCCGGCGCAGCGCCGGCACATCCGCCGGGCCATCGCCATCTACCGGGCGCTGCTGGCCGGCGGGGTGGTCGAACGGCTGGCGGCGCCGGACGAGGAGGGCCGCTCGGTCCGGCTGACCGTGGACCTCCAGTACGACTTCGCGCTCAACCAGCCGCTCTCGCCGCTGGCCCTGGCAGCGGTCGAGCTGCTCGACCCCGCCGCACCGACGTACCCGCTCGACGTGCTGTCGGTCATCGAGTCCACTCTGGACGACCCCCGGCCGGTGCTGTCCGCCCAGCGGTTCAAGGCGCGCGGCGAGGCGGTCGCCGCGATGAAGGCCGACGGCATCGAGTACGAGGAGCGGATGGAGCTGCTGGAGGAGGTGACCCACCCGAAGCCCCTGGCCGACCTGCTGGACGTGGCGTACGAGGCGTACCGCCGGGGGCACCCCTGGGTGGCCGACCACGAGCTGGCGCCCAAGTCCGTGGCCCGTGACATGTACGAGCGGGCGATGACGTTCACCGAGTACGTGGCGTTCTACGGGCTGGCCCGCTGCGAGGGACTGGCGCTGCGCTACCTCGCCGACGCGTACAAGGCGCTGCGGCAGACCGTGCCCGCCGATGCCAAGACCGACGAGCTGGTCGACCTCGAGGAGTGGCTCGGCGAGCTGGTGCGGCAGGTCGACTCCAGCCTGCTCGACGAGTGGGAGCGGCTGCGCAACCCCGACCTCGACGCCGCCGCGAGCCCGGTCCCGGTCGACGACCGGCCGCCGGCGGTGACCGGCAACGTGCGCGCGTTCCGGGTCCTGGTGCGCAACGCGCTGTTCCGCCGCGTCGAGCTGGCCGCGCTGCGCCGCTACGACGAGCTGGGCGAGCTGGACGCCGGGTCCGGCTGGGACGCGCAGGCGTGGGCCGCGGCGCTGGAGCCGTACTTCGCCGAGCACGGTGAGATAGGCACCGGCCCGGACGCGCGTGGCCCGAGCCTGCTGCTCATCGAGGCCGGGGCGGACCGGTGGACGGTCCGGCAGGTCATCGACGACCCGGCCGGCGACCACGACTGGGGCATCTCCGCCGAGGTCGACCTGGCCGCCTCCGACGAGCTGGGCGCGGCCGCGGTCCGGGTCACCGCGGTTGGCCCGCTCTAGCGGACCTCCGCTCAGCGGCTCGCCCTCACCGCCAGCGCAACGCCTTCACGGTAGGTCGACACCGCTGGAGCCCACCCCAGCTCACGCCTTGCCTTGGCGTTGGAGACGCGCATCGACGTGGTCATGAGCGTGTGCAGGTACGGGACCGCCCGCAGCGTCCAGGTCGGCACCCGCCACGGCCGGCGCACCCCGAGCTCGGCCGCGAGCGCGTCCAGGTAGTCGGCCCAGCGCACCGGCTCGTCGTCGACGATGTTGTACGCCTGTCCCGCGCGCCCCTTCTCCAGAGCGGCCACGGTCGCCGCGGCGGCGTCCTCCAGGTAGATGAAGGTGGCGAACCCGCCGCCGGACGAGGGCACCGGCAGCCGGCGCTTGCGCACCAGGTTGGTGATCATCCGAGTGAAGCTGTCCCTGCCGTAGAAGCCGCCGTAGCGCAACGCGATGCCCTCCATCTCGTCGGCCGAGAGCACCTGCTCCTCATTGGAGCGCATGGCCGCGACTGCGGGTCCGAACCGCCCGGGCTCCGGTTCGGCGAACGGGTCGTCCTCGGTGACCACATGCGGTCCGTGGTCCCGGTAGCCGTACCCGAGCACGATCGACTGGGTGAGGAAACGGTGCGCGCCGACAGCGCGGGCGGCCGCGAGCAGGTGGGCGGTTCCGGTGGTACGCAGGGCGTTCGTGCCCCGCATCGCCTCCCGCACCTTCGTGGTCCCCAAAGCGGTCAGCTGGTGCACGACCGCGTCGGCCCGAACGTCGCGCACGGCGGCGAGCAGGCTCTCGCGGTCCATCACGTCGGCCACCACGGCCTGCGCGCCACCGGTGCGCAGCCGCTCGGCGTTGGCCTGGCTGCGGGTGATACCGACGACCTCATGACCGGCGGCAACGAGCTGGTGGGTCAGCGGTGTGCCGATGGCACCGGAGGCGCCGGCGAGCAGTACTCTCATGATCCGGTCCCTTTCTTGCAGGTCTCACCCTGCGGACGGGGTACGGGCCGGGCGTGTGACGACCCGCCCGCACACAGCATCGCGTCTCGGCGCTTGGCCTGCAGGTGGCTCGGTGCGCGGGCTACGGTGGCCGTATGCCGTTGTCCGGACAGTACGAACCAAGCCCGTCGACCCGTTCGCGTGAGCAGGTGAAGCTCTACGAGAGCTCGGGTGGCACCGAGGGCACAACGTTGCGTGGGCGGCCAGTCATCATTCTCACCTCGGTCGGCGCCCGCTCCGGGAAGATCCGCAAGACGCCGCTGATGCGGGTGGAGCATGACGGCCAGTACGCGGTCGTGGCGTCGTTGGGCGGCGCGCCGACCCATCCGGTCTGGTATCACAACCTGGTCGCCAACCCGCACGTCGAGCTGCAGGACGGCCCCGTAAAGCGTGACTACACGGCGCGGGAGGTCACCGGCGAGGAGCGGGCGACCTGGTGGGAGCGCGCCGTAGCCACGTGGCCGGACTACGCCGGCTACCAGGAGAAGACCAGCCGGCAGATCCCGGTCTTCGTCCTCGCCCCAACCCGCGGCGTGACCTATGAGAAAAGGTGATCCGCACGGTGACCATGGCAGGTCAGTATAGTTGATCTTGGAGCCTGGGCTCCGGGTGGGCCGCCAGGCTTGTGTGCACAGCCGGCGGCGACCGGAGGAGGTCCGCTCCGTCCCGTCTCGGTCATCGGCCATATTGTTCGGCTGCCGGTCCTGTCACCGACACGTCGAGGAGCACGCCCGTGAACGTCAACGACCTAAGCCGACCTCGACCGAGTGGTCGACGAGAGGTGGGACCCGCCGGTGACTGGCCGGCCGACGCCCGGGACCCGGTCCACGCTGCGGCCAACTACCCCGAGGTCATCATCCTGACCCAGTTGCTGGCCGGCCCGCACTGGCGCCCGTTCGCCATGTCCGCCTCCACCGCTGACCACGACCGAGCGCAACCCACCTCCTGCGCATCAATGCCCTGGAGAGCCCGAACATGATCGGGCAGACTCGATCTGGGAGGCGAGCACATGGAGGTGGCTATCATGATCGGCCTTCAGGCGTCGGGGAAAACGACGTTCTGCCGGCAGGTGTTGGCGGCAGATCATGTGGTGGTAAGCAAGGACGCCTTCCCGAACGCGCGGCACCGGCAACGCCGCCAGCTGCGGCTGATCAGCGAAGCCCTCGCCGAGGGACGCAGCGTGGCGGTGGACAACACCAACCCCTCGCCGCAGGAGTGGCAGCCGCTCATCGAGGCCGCCCGGGCGCACGGTGCTGCGCCTGTTGGGTACTGGTTTCCGCCCGACCTGACCGCGACCCAACAACGTAACGCCATCCGCGAGGGCCGCGCCCGCGTTCCCGACGTCGGGCTGTATGCCACGCTCAAACAGCTTCGACCACCCACGCGGGCCGACGGGTTCGACCGCCTCTACGTGATCTCCTTCGACGGCGTGGGTGGCTTCGACTTCCGACCCATGGACGAGCAGGACTGAGTCGCCGGTGGACGCCGACACGTTCGAGGCAGCGCAGCGCGCCCGCGAGTACTTCCACGCACTCACCGTCCTGCCGGGCGCATGGACGGTGATCCGGCTAGACGGACGCGGGTTCTCCCGCTTCACTGGGCAGCGCTTCGACAAGCCCTTCGACGCCCGCTTCAGCGACCTGATGGTCGCCACGACAGAGACAGTGCTGACCGAACTGGGCGGTCGCTACGCCTACACCGAAAGCGACGAGATCTCGGTGCTCTTCGACCCCAGTCTCGACCTGTTCGGCCGCGGCGTGGAGAAGCTCGTATCGATATCGGCGGGGATCGCCACGGCGGCGTTCACCCACGCCGCCAGCGAACCGGCGCACTTCGACTCCCGGCTATGGGTAGGGGTCGGGATCCCCGAAGTGGTCGACTACTTCTCCTGGCGGCAGGCCGATGCGGCACGCTGCGCCCTCAACGGCTGGTGCTATTGGACCCTCCGCAAAGCAGGTCACTCCCGCCAGCAGGCCACTGCCGCGCTGGAGCGGGCGAGCACCGCGGACAAGAACGAGCTGCTGTTCCGCCACGACATCAACTTCAACGACCTACCCACCTGGCAGCGCCGCGGCATCGGACTGTGGTGGGAGACCTACCAACGACCCGGCTACGACCCCATACGCCAGATCGAGGTCACCGCTACCCGGCGGCGCATCACGGTCGACCGAGACCTGCCGATGAAGGCCGCATACCGCGACCTCGTCCAACGCCGCTGCGGCAACACCAACCCGATCTCCCCTGAGCCGCCTTGACGCCTGTGCCATCGCCAACTCGACGACTACCACGAGGCCGCAGCCGCAATCCGCACCGAGCGGTCCCAGCTTCAGCCCAGACGTCGGCCGCCGAGACCCCGTTCCACGCCACATTCATTGAGACAACTTGGGGCATTCAGCAACGACGAGCCAAATCAAACGAGACGCGGCCCCATCTTCGTCTCATCCATGTTGTCCCATGCCAGGTAGACGCCAGGTCAGATGCCAACTGAACTGAGACGGGACAGTACACCTTGAGGTAGGTGGCCGGGTACCCGCCCGGATGGCGTCGAGGGAGGGCCGGCAGTTCATAGCTCAGCGCTGATGAGTCGAGGAGTACCGGCTGCGGATGCATGGCTCACACCCTCCGGACGGCTGGCGCATTACCCACCAGCGGCCGCGCGGTACGAGATGTCGCTGCAGGCGGTCTACAAGCACCTGCGGGTGCTGGAGGACGCCGGGGTGGTCAGCCGTCCGCCTGGACCGCAGCCGCGACCGGTGCACCTGCAGGCGGAGGTCTTCGACCTGATGGACAGCTGGATCGAGCGCTACCGGCGCA
>DASSUC010000175.1:0-10646 GCA_035707405.1 Micromonosporaceae bacterium
GCGCCGTGGAAGCTCAAGGACGACCCGGACCGGATGGGTACGGTGCTGCACACCGCACTCCAGGTGGTCAGCGACGCGAACACGATGCTGAGCCCGTTCCTGCCGCACTCCGCCCAGAAGGTCCACGAGCTGCTCGGCGGCTCCGGGGTGCACACGCCACTGCCGGAGCTGCGGGAGGTGTCCGACCTCGACGGCGGGCCCGCCTACCCGATCCTGACCGGTGACTACTCGACCGGCGCGCGCTGGGAGCCGGTCCCGCTGCCGGCCGGCCGGCCGCTGGCAGCGCCGAAGCCGGTGTTCCGCAAGCTCGACCCGTCCATTGTGGACGAGGAGCTGGCCCGCCTGGCGGAGGGCTGAGGCCGATGTCCCCGCGTGACCTCCCACCCCCGCCGGAGCCGCTCGCCGTGCCGGTGCTGGACAGCCATACCCACCTGGACATCGTCGACAGCGTGGCCGGGATCGACCCGGCCGCACAGGTCGCGGCGGCCCGCGCGGCCGGCGTCGACCGCCTGGTCCAGGTCGGCGTCGACGTGGCGTCGTCGCACTGGGCCGCCGAGGCGGCCACGACCTATCCGGAGGTGGTGGCCACGGTCGCGGTCCACCCGAACGAGGCGCCCCGGCTGTCCGATCTGGACGAGGCGCTGCGCGCGGTGGAGAAGCTGGCCGGGCAGGAGCGGGTCCGGGGCATCGGCGAGACCGGGCTGGACTACTACCGCACCCGGCCGCCCGCCCGCCCGGCGCAGGAGGCGAGCTTCCGGGCCCATATCGCGATCGCCAAGCGGTACGGCAAGCCGCTGATGATCCACAACCGGGACGCGCACGCGGACATCCTGCGCGTGCTCGACGAGGAGGGCCCGCCGGACACGGTGGTGCTGCACTGCTTCTCCGGCGACCGGGAGCACACGACCAGGTGCGTGCGCCGCGGGTACGTGCTCAGCTTCGCCGGTGTGGTCACCTTCCCCAACGCCGAGGCGCTGCGGGAGGCGGCCCGCCTCGCCCCGCCGGAGCAGATCCTGGTCGAGACCGACGCGCCGTTCCTGACGCCGATGCCGTACCGGGGGCGGCTCAACGGGTCGTACCTGGTCCCGCTGACGGTCCGGGCGCTGGCCGAGACGAAGAAGATGGACCTCGACACGCTGTGCGAGGCGATCTCCGCGACCGGCGAGCGCGTCTTCGGCCCGTGGGCCTGAGCCAGCCCGGGGACGTGTGGCGGCCCGAGGATGTGCGGCAGCCTGAGAGCGGCGTGAGCCTGCTCGGCCCGGGCGAGATCCGCCAGCTCGCCGCCGGGCTCGGGGTCAAGCCGACCAAGCGGCTCGGCCAGAACTTCGTCCACGACGCCAACACCGTACGCCGCATCGTGCAGGCGGCCGGGCTGTCGCCGTACGACGTGGTGCTGGAGGTGGGTCCGGGCCTGGGCTCGCTGACGCTGGCTCTGCTGGGCGCGGCCTCGCGGGTCTACGCGGTCGAGGTCGACCCGGTGCTCGCCGGCGCCCTGCCGCGGACGGTCGCCGCGCACGCCCCCGCGCACGCGGACCGGCTCACCGTCCACACCGGCGACGCGCTGCGGCTCACCCGCGCCGACCTGCCCGGCGAGCCCACCGCGCTGGTGGCCAACCTGCCCTACAACGTCGCCGTGCCGGTGGTCCTGCACCTGCTCGGCGAGCTGCCCAGCCTCGGCCACGGCCTGGTCATGGTGCAGCGGGAGGTGGCCGACCGGCTCACCGCCGGGCCGGGCAGCAAGGTGTACGGCGTGCCGTCGGTGAAGCTCGCCTGGCACGCGGCGGCCCGCCCGGCCGGTCGGGTGCCACCGAACGTGTTCTGGCCGGTGCCGAACGTGGACTCCGGGCTCGTCGCCTTCACCCGGCACCCCCCGCCACGCGGCGATGTGGACCGGGCCGCCGTCTTCGCGGTGGTCGACGCGGCCTTCGCCCAGCGGCGCAAGATGCTGCGGTCGGCGCTGGCCGGCTGGGCCGGCGGGCCGGCCGCGGCGGAGGCGGTGCTGGCGGCGGCCGGCCTCGACCCCACCGCGCGGGGTGAGGAGCTGACGGTTGCGCAGTTCGCGGCGATCGCGGCTGGCCGTGATCGCGGCTGACCGCGGACGGTAGGGTGGGCGCATGTTGAGCCGACCGAGCCGTCGTTGACCGAGCCGCTCTACACCGACGAGGAGCGGGAACGCCTCGCCGCGTCCGGGCCGGTCCGGGTCCGCGTACCGGCAAAGGTCAACCTCCACCTCGGCGTGGGCCGGCTCCGGCGCGACGGCTACCACGAGCTCACCACGATCTACCAGGCCGTCTCGCTCTACGACGAGCTGAGCGCCCGGCGCGGGGACACGCTCACCCTCACCATGGAGGGCGAGGGCGCTGGCGCGCTGGCCCTGGACGACAGCAACCTGGTGCTGCGGGCCGCCCGGGCGCTCGCCGCGCACACCGGCCGGCAGCCGCACGCCCGGCTGCACCTGCGCAAGCAGATCCCGCTCGCGGCGGGGCTGGCCGGGGGCAGCGCCGACGCCGCGGCCACCCTGGTCGCCTGCGACGCGCTGTGGGGGACCGGCCTGAGCCGGGAGGAGCTGGCCACGCTCGCCGCCACCCTCGGCAGCGACATCCCCTTCCTGGTGTATGGCGGCACCGCGCTCGGCGCCGGCCGGGGTGAGGCGGTCAGCCCGGTCCTCGCGCTCGGCAACGCCTGGCACTGGGTCCTCGCCGTTGACCACAGTGGACTGTCCACTCCCGACGTCTACCGGGAGCTGGACCGGCTGCGCGCCGCCGGGGACCTGCCGCCCGACCTCGGCCCGCCAGAGGGGCTGCTCGCCGCCCTGCGCCAGCGGGACCCGGTCGTGCTCGCCGCGGCGCTGCGCAACGACCTGCAGCCGGCGGCGCTCTCCCTGCGCTCCTCGCTCGCCGGCACGCTGCGCGCCGGGCGGGACGCCGGCGCCCTCGCCGGGCTGGTCTCCGGCTCCGGCCCCACCTGCCTGTTCCTCGCCCGCGACGCGGCGCACGCCGAGACGCTGGCGAAGGGGCTGGAGGCCGGCGGGGTGTGCCGAGCCGTGCGCGTCGCCTACGGCCCGGTGGCCGGTGCCCGGGTCGTCTGAGGCGTCCTGGGGCAATGGGCAACATCGTCAACCTGGACCGGGTGTCCAAGGGGTACGGCCCGACCGGGCCGCTGCTGGAGTCGGTCTCGCTCGGGCTCGACGACGCCGACCGGGTCGGTGTCGTCGGCCTCAACGGCGCCGGCAAGTCCACCCTGCTGCGGCTGCTGACCCGGGCCGAGGAGCCGGACTCGGGCCGGGTCACGCACCGCCGGGACCTGCGCGTGGCGGCGCTGCCGCAGGTGCTCGACCTGGACCCGGCGGCGACCGTCCGGGACGTGGTGGTCGGCACCGCCTGGCTGGGGTCGGGGTTCGCCGCCGAGCACGAGTGGGCCGGGGACGCCGGCATCCGTACCGTCCTCACCGGGCTCGGCATGCCCGGCCTGGGCCTGGACGAGACGGTCGGCACCCGCTCCGGCGGCGAGCGGCGCCGGGTGGCGCTCGCCGCGCTGCTGGTGCGCGCGGCGGACCTGCTGGTCCTCGACGAGCCGACCAACCACCTCGACGTCGCCGGGGTGGACTGGCTCGCCCGCTGGCTGCGCGAGCGCTGGCGCGGCGCCCTGGTCGCGGTCACCCACGACCGGTGGTTCCTGGATGAGGTCTGCCAGAGCACCTGGGAGGTCGCCGACCGCACGGTGCGGGCGTACGAGGGCGGGTTCGCGGCGTGGACGCTGGCCCGCGTCGAGCGGGAGCGGGTGGCCGCGGCGGCCGAGGCGCGCCGGCAGAACCTGCTGCGCAAGGAGATCGCGTGGCTGCGCCGCGGGCCGCCCGCGCGCACCTCCAAGCCGAGGTTCCGGATCGAGGCGGCCAACGCGCTCATCCGGGACGTGCCCCCGCCGCGGGACCAGGTCGCGCTGCGGCGGCTGGCCACCGCGCGCCTCGGCAAGCAGGTGTACGAGCTGCGGCAGGTCACCCTCTGCGGCGGGCCCAAGGTCCTGCTGCGCGACGTGGACTGGCACCTGGGCCCCGGGGACCGGGTGGCGCTCCTCGGGGCCAACGGCGCCGGCAAGACCACGCTGCTGCGGCTGCTCGCGGGCGACCTGGCGGCGCAGGGAGGTCGCCTGGTCACCGGGGCGACGGTCCGCCCGGCGCTGCTCGCCCAGGAGCCCGCGGCGGACCGCGGACCGCAGGCGTTGCGGGTGCTGGAGGCGGTCGAGGCGGTGGCCCGGCGGGTGCGTATGGGCGACCGCGAGCTGTCCGCGGCGCAGCTGGCCGAGGTGTTCGGCTTTGGCGAGCGCCGGCTGTGGACCCCGGTCGCCGACCTCAGCGGGGGCGAGCGCCGCCGGCTGGAGCTGCTGCTCCTGCTCGCCAGCGAGCCCAACGTGCTGCTTCTCGACGAGCCCACGAACGACCTTGACACCGACACCCTGGCGGCGCTGGAGGACCTGCTGGACGGCTGGCCGGGCACGCTGGTGGTGGCCAGCCACGACCGGTACTTCGTGGAGCGGGTCACCGACACGGCGTACGGCCTGCTGGGCGACGGGCGGCTGGCCCACCTGCCCGGCGGGGTGGCGGAGTACCTGGCCCGGGTGGACGCGGCCAGCGGGCCATCTGTCGCATCCGGCTTGCCTGTTGCCGGTTCCTCCGCTGCCGGTTCTTCTGGCGCCGGTCCTTCTGGTCGGGGCGGCGTGGTGCCGGCGGCCGGACGTACCGACCCGAGGGCTGCGCGCAAGGAGCTGGCTCGGCTGGAGCGGCTGGTGGCCCGGCTGGAGCAGCAGGAGGCCGACCTGCACGCCCAGCTCGCCGCGCACGCCACCGACTACGCCCGGCTGTCCGAACTGGACCGTAAGCTACGTGAGGTGCAGGCACAGCGGGGCCAGGTGGAGGACGAGTGGCTGGCTCTCGCCGACAGCGACACCTAGCGAGCCGCGGCGCTCCCTCGGCGCCCGCCCCGAGGCTGATGTGATAATCCAGGTCAGGAGGCGATATGGCACACATGCCGATCAACCATCCGATGCGGCCCCTCTACCGGGCGTTGGCCGGGCTGGCGGCGACCTACATCCTGGTGTTCGGCATCGTGGGGGTGGCCGAGACCTGGGGCGAGCCGCTGTTCGGCCGCGAGCCCACGCACGCGCTCGGGTTGCGGACCAACCTCGCCTTCTCCCTGCTCTCCGTGCTGGCGGGCGTGGTGGTGCTGGCGGGCCTGCTGGTTGGGCGCAACGTCGACCGCTTCATCCACCTGTGGGGCGGCTGTGTGTTTCTCGGGGTCGGCATCCTGATGCTGGCCCTGCTCCAGACGGACGCCAACTTCCTCAACTTCACGGTGGCCACGTGCATCGTGTCGTTCATGATCGGGCTGGTGCTCTTCTCCGCCGGGCTCTACGGCCGGGTCGGCAGCCACGAGGACGAGCGCGCGGAGGAGGCGTTCCGGCACGGCGGCGTCGACCCGCTGGAGCACACCTGGCAGGAGGAGCAGGCCCAGCCGCACCGGCCGGCGGACGAGAGCCAGCCGGAGCTGCACCGGTTCGGCTGAGTTCCGCGGACCCCAGGTCGCTCCGGGCGCTGCGCACATCCATCCGTTGGCCGCGCCCGTTAGTCCGGTTTATGCCGCCTGTGTTTCTCAAGATTACGATCGTGGCACGGAATGTTTAGTGCGACTGCACGATCGGTGTCGCAGATCGTGATCTTGATTGTGGCGCAGCCTTCGGCGGTGGGGAAGGTGGTCAAAATCATCCTGAATGACCGAATGGGTGTGCTGGGTGGGCGTGATGTGGCCGGCGGTCATGTGGGCCCATGGTCATGTGGAGTCCGCGTCTCCTGGCAGTGACTAGATCATTAGCGGGTGGCCCGGCCGACCAGCTTCGGCCTGGCCTCCAGGTGGGACAGCCCGTTCCAGGCCAGGTTGACCAGGTGCGCGGCGACCGCCTCGGTGCGCGGCTTGCGCACCTCCAGCCACCACCGGCCGGTCAAGGCCACCATGCCGACCAGGGCCTGCGCGTAGAGCT
This sequence comes from Micromonosporaceae bacterium, assembly GCA_035707405.1. Taxonomy (GTDB): domain Bacteria; phylum Actinomycetota; class Actinomycetes; order Mycobacteriales; family Micromonosporaceae; genus DASSUC01. Next base: position 6,031 of record DASSUC010000175.1, read on the forward strand.
CGGCCAGCTTCGGGTCGTACCCGCGGTTCTTGAACTCGGCGCCCAGGATGTGCTCGACCTGGTGGGCCACGTCGTTGAGCACGGAGGAGAAGTTGCCGGTCGCGGACATCACCGGTGACTCCCGGACCAGCACCCGGAACCCGTCGGTCTCCTGGTCGATGTAGTCCAGCAGCGCGAGCGCCGCCTGCTCCAGCAGCTCCCGCGGGTGTCCGGCGGTGAGCGCGGTGGTGAGCCGGGCCAGCAACGACCGGACCTCGCGGTCCACCACCACGGCGTAGAGGCCTTCCTTGCCGCCGAAGTGCTCGTAGACGACGGGCTTGGAGACCTTCGCCCGGGCCGCGATCTCCTCGATCGAGGCGGCGTCGAAGCCGCGCTCGGCGAAGAGCTGGCGGCCGATGGAGATCAGCTGCTCGCGTCGCTGGGCGGACGACATGCGGACCCGGCCCTTGCTCGGCGGGGCGCCCGTAGCGGCCGGTACGGTGCGCCCCCGCCGGTCGTCGCTGGTGCCTGCGCTCTCCGTCACGCTGGCCATCGTGCCAGGTGGGTGATCACCCGGTCGGCTTGTGCACGAGCTTCGCCGCGATCCGGTCCGGCTTGGGCCAGCGCACGTCGTACGCCCAGCGGAGCTTCTCGTAGGCCCAGATGACCCGTGCCGAGGGGTCGAGCTGGCCGCGGAGCACCCCGTGCCGGGCGCTGGTCGGTTCGGCGTGGTGCAGGTTGTGCCAGTTCTCCCCGAAGGACACCACGGCCAGTGGCCAGAAGTTCGTCGCCTTGTCCCCGTCCCGGGTCTCGAACGGGCGCTCGCCGACCACGTGGCAGATCGAGTTGATCGACCAGGTGACGTGGTGCAGCAGCGAGACCCGCACCAGCCCGGCCCAGAAGAACGCGCTCAGCGCGCCCTGCCACGACCAGCTCAGCAGCCCCCCGGCCGCGGCCGGGGCGAGCAGCGAGAGCGCCACCAGCCACGGGAAGAGCGAGTCCACCCGGCGCAGGTCGCGGTCTGCCATCAGGTCAGGGGCGAACCGCTGCCGGTTGGACAGCTCCCGCTGGAACAGCCACCCCACGTGGGCGTGCCAGAGGCCCTTGGCCAGGCCCCGCACGCTCGCCCCGTACCGCCAGGGGGAGTGCGGGTCGCCCTCGACGTCCGAGAACGCGTGGTGCCGGCGGTGGTCGGCCACCCACTGGGTCGGCGACCCCTGCACGGCCAGGCAGCCGGCGACCGCGAGGCTCACCCGCAGCCCCCGCTTCGCCTTGAACGAGCCGTGGGTGAAGTACCGGTGGAAGCCGGTGGTGACGCCGAGCCCGGACACCCAGTACATGACCGTGGCGAGGGCGACGTCGGTCCAGGTCAGCCAGCCTCCCCAGGCCACCGGTACGGCGACGAGCAGCGCGCCGAACGGAATGACGACGAAGGCCCACAGCGCGACCAGGATGCCAGTCGGCTGGCGCCCCTCGGTCAGTGGCCGGGGGCTGGTAGGGCTCTGGGAGGAGCCATCTTTGGAGTGGTCGAGGAGTGCGGTCGGCATTAGCACCTCGCTGCTGAGCTGGGACAAGATCGCGTTTTCTACGCTTACGTTACCGTAACCTACGGTGGCGTAGTATGCGTTCGAAACTCCGGGTGACCGTGGCCTCCCGGCCGGTGCCCGCTACGCTTGCCACGCGCCGCTCGCCATGCGCCGCGCAGTGGGGTGTGGGGTAATGGCAACCTGCAGGCCTTTGGAGCCTTGCGATTCTGGTTCGAGTCCAGACACCCCAGCTAGCTGGCTGGAGCCACGGCTGGCCCACCGACGCCGAGGGGAGCACCACGTGACCGAGGCCCGCACGGTGATCGTCCTCGCCGCTGGCGAGGGCAAGCGGATGCGGTCGGCGCTGCCGAAGGTGCTGCATCCACTGCTGGGCCGCACGCTGCTGGAGCACGTGCTGGCCGCGGCCGCGCCGCTGGCCGCGGCCCGCACGCTCGCGGTGGTCGGGCACGGCGCGGAGCAGGTGACGGCGCATCTGGCCGAGACCGCCCCGCACGCCGTCCCGGTGCTCCAGGCCGAGCAGCGGGGGACCGGTCATGCGGTACGGCTCGCGCTGGAGAGCGCCCCGGACTGCGACGGCACCGTGGTCGTGCTCAACGCCGATGTGCCCCTGCTGCGCCCGCAGACGCTGGACGCGCTGGTCGCCGCGCACGAGACGGCCGGTGCCGCGGCGACCGTGCTCACCGCGGAGGTCGCCAACCCGACCGGGCTCGGGCGCATCATCCGCGACGAGGCGGGCGGTCTCACCGCCATCGTGGAGGAGCGGGACGCCACCGCCGGGCAGCGGGCCATCCGGGAGGTCAACGCCGGGATCTACGCGTTCGACGGTGCCGCCCTCGCCGCCGCGCTCGGCAAGCTCACCACCCACAACGACCAGGGCGAGGAGTACCTCACCGACGTCATCGCCCTGCTGCGGGCGCAGCGGCTGCCGGTGGCCGCACACGTCGCGGCCGACCCGGTCGAGACCCTCGGCGCCAACGACCGGGCGGAGCTGGCCACGCTCGGCGCGCTGCTGCGCGACCGGGTCAACCGGCACTGGATGCAGGCCGGGGTGACCATGATCGACCCGGCCACGACCTGGGTGGACGTCACGGTGACCCTGGCCCGCGACGTGGTGGTCGAGCCGCACACCCAGCTGCGGGGGGCCACCACGGTCGGCGAGGGCGCGCTGCTCGGGCCGGACACCACCGTGGTCGACTCCACGGTCGGCCCCGGGGCGAGCGTGGTCCGCGCGCACGTGACCGGTGCCGAGATCGGGCCGCAGGCGAACGTCGGGCCGTACGCCTACCTGCGGCCGGGCAGCCGGCTGGGGCGCAAGGCGAAGGTCGGCACGTTCGTCGAGACGAAAAACTCCGAGCTGGGCGAGGGTACGAAGGTCCCGCACCTGTCCTACGTCGGTGACGCGACGATCGGCGACCACACGAACATCGGGGCGGCCACGGTCTTCGTCAACTACGACGGCGTACGCAAGCACCGTACGGTGATCGGCCGCCACGCCCGGACCGGGGCGGACAACATGTTCGTGGCCCCGGTGGAGGTGGGCGACGGCGCGTACACCGGCGCCGGCACCGTGGTGCGGCGCAGCGTGCCGCCGGGCGCGCTGTCGGTCTCCGGCGGGCCGCAGCGGACCCTGGAGGGCTGGGTGCAGCGCTACCGCGCGGGCACCCCGGCGGCGCAGGCCGCTGAGTCAGCGCATTCAGCGCGCGAGCCGGCCGAGGGCGCAGGAGCCCGCGAGGTGCCCGCAACCACGGCCGATCCGGGCCATCCGGGGGATACTGCTACCGGATAGCGCGGGGTTGGCGCAGGGGAACCGACGCACGGGGAGCAGCGAGAACCGATGGGCAGCATCGTCGCGGAGAACCGCAAGACCTTGATGCTCTTCTCCGGCCGGGCATACCCGGAGCTGACCGACGAGATCGGTCAGGTGCTCGGGGTGGCGCCGACGCCGACGGACGCGTACGACTTCGCCTCCGGCGAGATATTCGTGCGGTTCCGGGAGTCCGTCCGCGGCTCGGACGCGTTCGTCGTGCAGTCCATCCCCCCGCCGGTGAACAAGTGGGTGATGGAGACACTGATCATGGTGGACGCGCTGAAGCGGGGCTCGGCGAAGCGGATCACCGTGGTGCTGCCCTTCTACCCGTACGCCCGCCAGGACAAGAAGCACCGCGGGCGCGAGCCGATCTCCGCCCGCCTGGTGGCCGACCTGCTCAAGACGGCCGGTGCCGACCGGATCCTCACCGTCGACCTGCACACCGCGCAGATCCAGGGCTTCTTCGACGGGCCGGTGGACCACCTCTTCGCCATGGACACGCTCGCGTCCTATGTGGAGGCAAAGTACGCGGACCGGCCGGTGACCGTGGTCGCGCCGGACTCGGGCCGGGTCCGGGTGGCCGAGCGGTGGACCGACCGGCTGGGCGGCTGCCCGCTGGCGTTCATCCACAAGACGCGCGACCCGCTCCGCCCCAACCAGGTGATCACCAACCGGGTGGTGGGCGATGTCGACGGCCGGGTCTGCCTGATCGTCGACGACATGATCGACACAGCCGGCACGGTGTGCCGGGCGGCGGACATCCTCGCCGACGGCGGTGCCGCGGACGTGCTGGTCGCCTCGACGCACGCCGCTCTCTCCGACCCGGCCACCGAGCGGCTGAAGAACAGCCGGATCAGCGAGGTGGTGGTCACCAACACGCTGCCGCTGCCGACGGAGAAGCAGCTGGACAAGATAACCGTGCTCTCGATCGCCCCGCTGGTCGCGCGCGCCATCCGGGAGGTCTTCGACGACGGCTCGGTGACCACGCTGTTCGGCGGGCTGAGCTAGGCGCGGACCCGGCGGACCCGGCGCGGTCGGCCGGCGCCGCTCGGGTAAACTGGACCGGTTGCCACGGCGAGGGTGCCTTGCGGGTTGGCGTACGGCCTCCGCATGGGCACCGTGATCGACGCGGTGCTCCGGGCCCACCCGCCCCGCGCGCCCCTTGCCCGGCACCGCAGCCCATGCCGAGCCCAGCAGCAGACCGCAGGAGTACCCCCGTGTCCGAGGTAAAGATCAGCGCCGAGGCTCGTACCGAGTTCGGCAAGGGTGGGGCCCGTCGTACC
>DASSUC010000176.1:0-16076 GCA_035707405.1 Micromonosporaceae bacterium
GTCGCGTTCATCTTCATCTTCCTGTTCAGCCCGAGCGGCGTGGTCAACGTGCTGCTCTCCGCGCTGCTGCCGGGGACCGTGGAGACGGTGTGGCTCAACGAGCCCGGGGGCGTCGTGCACACCGTGCTCGGCTGGCTCGGCGTCGACTCCGCCCCGGCCCTCCTGGGCGAGCACAAGCTGATGGGGCTGTCCTACTGGGACTGGCTGTCCGGGCCGAGCATCGCCCTGCTCGCCATCATGATCCTGGCCACCTGGACCACCACCGGCACGTTCATGCTGATGTTCCTGGCCGGCCTCCAGAACATCCCGGAGGAGCTGGACGAGGCCTCGCTCATCGACGGGGCGACGCCGCGGCAGCGCTTCTTCCGGGTCACCCTGCCGCTGATGCGGCCCACCCTGTTCCTGGTGCTCACGCTCGGCCTCATCGGCACCTGGCAGGTCTTCGACCAGATCTACGCGATGACCGCCGGCGGCCCGCAGAAGACCACCCTCACCCCGGCCTACCTCATCTACCGGGACGGGTTCGAGAACTCGGCGATGGGCCGCGCCGCGGCCATCGCGTTCATCCTCTTCGCGCTGATCCTCGCCTTCACCGGGATCCAGCGCCTGGTGCTGCGCCGGGAGAAGGACTAGCCATGAACCCCGTGACCGCGGCCCGCCGGGCCACCGGCTACCTGGTCCTCACCGCGTTCGCCCTGATCTTCCTCTACCCGTTCATCCTGTCCCTGGCCACCACGTTCAAGTCGCGCGAGGAGGTGGCGGCCGAGCCGGTGCTGCCGTGGCCGCTCAACCCGCAGTGGCGGGCCTGGGAGGACGTGCTCGTCCACGGCGACTTCCCGATGTGGACACTCAACTCGGTCGTCGTCACCGTCGGCGCCACGCTGCTGCGGATCTTCCTGGACTCGCTCGCCGGCTACTCGCTGGCCCGGCTGGACTGGCGCGGCCGGGGCCCGGTCTTCGCCGCCGTGCTGGCGGTGCTCGCGGTGCCCCCGATCGTGCTCACCATCCCCAGGTTCCTGGTGCTCAAGGAGATGGGGCTGCTCAACTCGTACGCCGGGCTGATCCTGCCGCTGGCGGTCGACGCGGTCGGCATCTTCATCATGAAGCAGTTCTTCGAGGCGCTGCCGCGGGAGCTGGAGGAGGCGGCGCGCATCGACGGGGCGAACATCTTCCAGACCTACTGGCGGGTGGTGCTGCCACTGGCCCGGCCCGGCATCATCACGCTGGCGATCCTGTCCTTCCAGGGCACGTGGAACGAGTTCCTGCTCCCGCTCATTGTGGTCCGGGCGAGCCCCGAGCACTGGACGCTCCCGTTCGGACTGTCCACACTGGGCCGGGGTGGGGCCGGTGGGCAGACCTTCGACTACCCGGTGATGCTGGCCGGCTCGATGCTCACCATCCTGCCCGTGGCGATCATCTTCATCGTGCTGCAACGCTTCTTCGTACGGGGCATCGCGGCCGGAGCCGTCAAGGGCTGACCTGATGAGTCAGTCAAGATCAAATCAATTTCGCGGAAATTGGGCCTAACCCGACGTGGGATAGGCCCAATTTCGCGGAAGTTGAGTTGATCTAGAGGCTGGCGGCGGTGGCTGTTGAAACCTCCTAACGTGGTGTGCGGTGGTGGCGACAATGTGTGACTCCGCGTGGGGTGAGTCCACAGTGGCCGAAGTACGGTACGGCGTGAAGGCCTTTCCTCCCCGCGCTGCCGGGGCTGTCCCATGTGGCGCAACGGGTTACGCCTTATGCTTAGCCATGATGAGTTCCACCCCGGCCACGCGCAGCTCCGGCCGGGGTGGCCATGCCGGCAGAACTGCTCGCGACTCTCGTCCGGCGACGGTCTGAAGACAGGTGGCCAGCAGTCCTTCCTGGCCGAGGAGGGGTGATCGACCATCGAGGCGGGAGCGCCTGACCTGGCTCGCGGTGGAGCCAGCCAGCCACAAGCGGCGATATCCCTGCCGGCTTTCCTGGCTGGCGCCAGGGTCGAGCCGGCCGCCGATGCCAACCGGCAGGAGATGACCGCACCCACCGGTGTGCCCGTCGCCGTACCGCTGCTGGATGGGGCATTCGTCAGGCGGATCCTCGACCAGGACCGCCACATCCTCGCCGGCGTGCCGCTCCAGGAGATCGTCTCGTTCCTGGACCGGGTCGGGCGGCTGTGGAAGAGCCAGGAGTTCGCCCGCCGGCGCATCTACGTCCGCCAGCTGCAACAGCTCGCCGGGCTCTCGGCGAAGATGGCCGAGACCGAGGCCGACATCATCGGCGTCGTGCTGACCTCACACGCCCGGATGTACGACATCATCGCCGCCGACCTGGGCAGCGCCAGGGTGCTCGACGACTGGGTGCCCAGGGAGGAGTGCCACGTCCGGGCGCTGCCCCGGGGGCTCGCGGTCCACCTGCTCTCGGGCAACGTGCCGATCGCCAGTGTCATGTCGATCGTGCGTGGGCTGGTCACGAAGAACCTCTGCGTGGTGAAGCCGGCAACCGGCGACCTGGTGACGCCGGTCAACCTGGCGCTCAGCTTCCTCGAGGTCGACGAGGCCCACCCGGTGACCCGTGCGCTCACGGTCGCCTACTGGCCGCAGGGGCATCCGGGCGGGGAGCTGGTCACCCGGTCGGCCGACGCGGTGTGCGTCTGGGGTGGCGCGGGCGCCGTCAGCTGGGCACGTGGCGCCGCCCGGCCCGACGCGGGCTTCGTCGCCTTCGGGCCGAAGCGCAGCGTCGCACTCGTCGGCCCGGGCGCCGACACCGGCCTGGTCGCCTCGGCTCTCGCGCACGACATCTGCCACTACGACCAGCGCGGGTGCTTCTCGGTGCAGCAGGTGTTCGTCGACCGGGCCAGCGTGGGCCGGCTTGTCGAGCGCCTGGAGCAGGCTCTCGACGAGTACGCGCGGATCCTGCCCACCGGTCGCTGGTCCATCGACGACGTGGGCAGCGTGACGCTCGCCCGCAGCGAGGAACGGTTCCTGGGCGCCGAGGTCCGCAGCGCCGAAGGTCTCGACTGGACGGTCGTGGTCTGCCCACCGGAGCCGATCTGGTTCCACCCGCTCGGCAGGACGGTGTATGTCCACCCTGTCGAGTCCCTCTCGGAGTGCTACGGGTTCATCGGCCCGGAGGTGCAGACCGTGGCGGTGGCACCGTGGGAGTGCTCGCTCGCGCACCGGGATGCCCTGGCCCGGCTTGGAGTGTCCCGTATTGTGGAGGTCGGGTTGTCCAATGTGTTCCGTCCGGGCGGTCCGCACGACGGGGTGTACCCACTCCAGCAGCTGGTGCGGTTTGTGGCGCACGAGTCGCCGGCGAGCGTCTACGGCAAGAGCCTCGTCGCCCGGCTGGACCAGACCGAGATCATCCGCGGCGGGCGCTACACGGACCTGATGCTGTGAGGAACCGACAATGACCAGGACGGACGTCGCCTCCGGCGTGGTCCGGTCGAGCCTGCCCGGGGTGCCGGAGATCGACCGCCTCGTCTTCCAGACGCCGGACTGCTTCCGGCTCCCGCGGGAGCAGATCAGCCAGCTCCGCCCCCGGCTCATCCGCGAGGCGGTCAGGTTCCACCGGGACAGCTGCCCGGAGTACGGCAGCTTCCTCGGGCAGCTCGGGTTCGACCCGGATGACATAGCCGACGAGCGCGACCTGGACCGGGTGCCCCAGTTCCCGGCGTCTGTCTACAAGCGACGGCCGGTCACCAGCACACCGCCGGCAGAGGTCGTGCAGACCTTTCACAGCAGTGGCACCAGCGGGCGCCTCAGCTCGGTGCCGCGTGACGAGGCCACGCTCCAGCGGCTGCTCGGCTCCATCCGGGCCGGGCTGGAGATGCTCGAGCCGCTCACCGGCGAGGGCGACCCGGAGGACAACGTCGTCCTGCTCAACCTCGGCCCACCCCGGTCAGCCGCCGGATCGCTGTGGTTCTCCTACGTGATGACCCTGGTGGAGATCCTGGCGCCGACCCACCACTACGGCACGGCGGCCACGGTGCGGTACGCCGAGGCCGCTGACGACCTGGCCGGCGTCCTGGCCGCCGGTAAGCGGGCCGGGGTCATCGGCTCCCCGCTGGCCGTCCGCCGGCTGGCCGAGTACTGCCTGGCGAACAACCGTACGGTCGCCGGCGGGGACGCCGTCTTCGTCATGACAGGCGGCGGGTGGAAGCAGCCCACCGGCGAGGAGCTGTCCCGGATCGAGCTCGACACCCTGCTCATGAAGGCGTTCGGGGTCCATGACGCGAGCCAGCTGCGCGACGCGTTCAACCAGGTGGAGATGAACTCGGTCCTGCTGGAGTGCGAGCAGCGGCGCAAGCACCTGCCGCCCTGGCTGTACGCGGTGACCCGCGACCCGCGCGACCTCGCACCCCTGCCGCGCGGAGCTGCGGGCCTACTGTCCTTTGTCGATCCGACGGCGGGCAGCTTCCCGTGCTTCGTCCTCTCCGATGACATCGGGGTGGTGCACGAGCCCGGCTGCCCGTGCGGGCGGACGACCGAGACCGTCGAGATCACCAGGCGCGTACGGCGCAGCCAGGAGCTCGGCTGCGCCCTTCAGACGGAGCGGCTCCAGGCTGAGCGGCAGCTGGCAGACCTGCTCGAGGCGGATCCGGGACCGAGGGGGAGCGGGTGAGCGCAGGGCAGGCCGGCACCGAGCGGCTCTGGACCACGGCGGCCGACGGAAGGCGGGTCGCGGTGTGGCGCACCAGCGGTGGCGGGGCGCCCGGCGGGCCCGTCGTCGTGCTCGCGGCCGGCTTCGCCCGGCGGATGCGCCACGTCGGGGCCGTCGCGCTCTACCTCGCGCGCAACTCCGCGGTGGTGTACCGGTACGACCCGCTGGACCACGTCGGGCTCAGCGACGGCGAGATCCGCGACTACACGTTCACGTCGTCGCTGTCGAGCATGCGCGCGGTGGTGGACCTGGCGGTCGAGCGGGAGCGCGCGGCCGCGGTGACCCTCGTCGCCGCCAGCCTGGCCGGGCGGGTCGCCTACCGGCTGGCCGGTCTCGACCCGAGGGTCGCCGCTGTGGCCACCCTCGTCGGTGTGGTGGACGTGCGACGCACGCTGGTGGCGGTGCTCGGCGCGGACTACACCACGTACGAGCTGGCGGAGCTGCCGGCCGACGTCGCGTTCGAGCAGTACCGCATCGACCCGCGACCGCTGTGGCTGGACCACCGGGACCACGGGTGGACATCGATCGAGGGCACGATCGATGACCTGCGGCGCACGAGCGCACCGGTGACGAACTTCTGGGCCGCCGACGACGACTGGGTCCGCCCGGAGGATGTCGAGCGGGCCTTTGAGGAGGGCACGGGCGGGCCGCGCCGGCTCCTGGAGCTGCCGTTCGGCCAGCACGACCTCAGCGGCAACCCGGTCGCGGCGCGGGTCGTGATGCGCGCCCTGACCGAGGTGGTGGTCGGCGACGCGGTGCCCGGCGGGCAGGTCGCAGACCCGTCATTCGAAGAGATTGTCGAGCTGGCGGTCAGCGAGCGCCGCGCCGAGAGCGCGCAGCTGGCCGAGGATCTGGAGGGGACGCGGCGATGAGGCCGGTGGAGTTCAGCATCTCGCTCACTACGGCTGTCCCACCCGACAGCTCCGACGGGTACGTCCTGGACTACTCGGTGGAGCAGGCCCGGCTCGCGGAGAGCCTGGGCTTTCGCGGGGCGTGGGTCCTGGAGCACCACTTCACTCCGTTCGGTGTCTGCTCCTCGGCGCTAACCATGGCGTCATACCTGCTCGGGATGACCGAGCGGCTGCGGGTGGGCACCGCGGTGTCGGTGGTGACGCTGGACCACCCGGTCCGCATCGCCGAGCAGGTGGCCCTGATCGACCAGCTCAGCGGGGGCCGTCTCGACCTGGGTGTCGGTCGGGGCCAGTTCCCCGACGACTTCAAGGTCTTCGGCGTCGACCCGGCGAAGACCCGGGAGATCCTGCGGGAGTGGATGGACATCGCCGTGCGCGCGTGGACCGACGGGTCGGTCGAGGCGAGCGGGGACCTCATCCAGTTCCCGCGCGTGCCGGTGCTGCCGGCTCCGCGTACCAGGCCCCACCCACCGGTGTACGTGGCCGCCACCTCGCCGACGACGGTGGAGTGGGCCGCCTCCCGCGGGTTCGGGCTGCTGATCCAGCACGGCCGGGCCGCCGAGCGCGCAGCGTCCACCCTGGAGCTGTATGCGGAGGCCGCGCGCTCGGCAGGGCACGACCCGGACGCGGTCGAGCACGTGCTGTTCTGCATCGCCCACGTGGCGGACACCGCCGAGGAGGCGCGGCAGGCGGTCTTCGGCAACCTCAGGTGGTGGAGCGAGACGCTGCGTACGGTCGCGTTCTCCTACGACCAGCTGAGCCGGCTGCCCGGCTACGAGGCGCACTTCCGGGACTGGCAGCAGCGGCTGATGGCCGGGCTGACCACGAAGGGGACGACGGTCACCGACGCGCACACCCAGGAGATCATCGACGCCAACCCGATCGGCACCCCCGAGCACTGCATCAGCAAGCTCCACGACCTGGTCAGCCGGACCGGGATCCGGCACGTGGTGGTCGGGTTCGAAGGCCCCGGCAGGCGCGAGGAGATCCTGGCGTCGATGGAGCGCTTCGCGGGCGAGGTCATGCCGAAGGTGCAGTAGCCATGACGACGCACCGGGACACCGGGTACGGGGTACGGGCGGGGCAGAGCCCGATCCGGCTGCTGGACGCACCCGGCGTCGGGAGCTTCACCGAGCGGGTGCTGACCGCGCGGTACACGCACTGGGGGCTCGACCCCACGCTGGCGCGGCGCATCCTCGACACCGTGCGACGCCACGCCGGCTCGCCGGAGGAGGCGATCCGGCACGTCCACGCCGAGGTGATGGACTTCCAGCACTGCCCGGCCTGGCGTGACGCCTACGCCAGGTACGAGCGCCAGGTCAAGTACTCGGTCACCTTCGCGCAGGTCCGGTCGCTGCTCGCGGGCGCCCGGCCGGAGCGGGTCGTCGACGTCGGCGCGGGGAGCCTGCGGCTGGGCCACGAGCTGGCGTACGGCTACCCCGGCGCGAGGGTGGTCGGCACCGACGTGCTCGACCACGACCCGCCCGCGGGCCCGGCCAACCTGGAGTTCCGCCGCCAGCGCGACCCGACCGGCATCCCGGTCGGCGACGCGAGCGCGGACCTCGTGGTGCTCAACGCAGTCCTGCACCACGTCCAGCCGCACGACATCCCGGCGCTGCTCGCCGACGTACGGCGGATCCTGGCGCCGGGCGGCCAGGTGGTCCTCGTCGAGGACACCTACTCCCTCCGCGCGCAGGTGGGCGGCCGGGACGCCGACCGCCGGCTCACCGATGACTTCCTCGCCGCGACCGCCCGGCACGGGCCGCAGTTCGCGCACGACCTCCTCTCCTACTTCGACTGGCACGGCAACATCCTGGTCGGCGGCGCCACCGACATGCCGATGGCGTACAACTTCCAGCCCCTCGAAGGATGGCTGGAGACCCTTGAGGCGGCCGGGCTGCCGGGCCGGCAGGTGCGGTACTTCGGGTTCCTGGCGCTGGGGTTCCACAAGACCAGCGTCGGCGCCATCATCGGCAGGAGCTGAGCCGGCCGTGTACCTCGGCATGGACCTGGGCGCCAGCAACATCCGCTCGGCAGTGGTCGACCTCGGCCCCGACCCGCCCCGGCTGCTGGGCCGGGACGAGCGGCCGAACCCGGTACGGCCGGACTGGCAGGCTGACCCGGACCGGGTGGTCGCCGAGGTGGTGGCGAGCGCCCGCGCGGCCCTCGCGAGCGCCGGCCTGACGCCCGCCGACCTGGCCGGCGCCGGCTGCGCGGCTGCTGCCTGGGTCGACCGCACCGCCAGCCACCTCTACGGCGAGCCGCCGGTGCGGCTGGCGGAACGGCTCAGCGCAGGGCTGGACGGTGTCCGTACCGTCGTCGACCGGGACACCAACGCGGCCGCGGTCGCCGAAGGCACCGCCGGCGCCGCGCGCGGCGTGGCCGACTTCGTCTACCTCACGGTCTCCACGGGCATCGGGTGCACGATCGTCGCCAACGGGCGGATGGTGCGGGGCGCGGCCGGTGTGTCCGGCGAGATCGGGCACTGGCCGGTGGCCCCCGACGGCCCGCGCTGCCCGTGCGGCATGACCGGCTGCCTGGACATGCTGGCCTCCGGGCGGGCGATCGCCGAACTGTACGCAGGTACCGGCACCCTGCCGGCGACAGATACCCGGGCGGTGTTTGACGCGGTCCCGGTGGACGCCCGCGCGGCAGAGACTGTCGCCACCGCCGGGGCGGTGCTCGCCGACGCGGCGGTCGGGCTGGTGAACCTGCTCGGCCCCGAGCTCATCGTGGTCGGCGGAGCCCTCGCCGACCACTGGCCCGAGCATGTGGTCCAACCCGTGCGAGCCGCGGTCGGTGGCCTGGCGCTCGGTCCGGCGGCCGCGGCCGTCACGGTGGAGCCGGCGCGGTTCGGCGCGGATGTCGGGATCGTCGGCGCGGCGATCGAGGCGCGGGAGCGGCTGGGAGGTCGTACCACATGGTTTGTCTGAGGCATGGGATGACCCGGTGAAGGTCGCCGTTGTCGCGCCCGTGTGGTTCAGCGCCCCCCCGGCCACCCACGGGGGGATCGAGACCATCGTGTCGATGCTCGCGGCGGAGCTGGTCCGGTTGGGCCACGAGGTCCTGCTCTACACGGTCGGCACCAGCACGTCACCCGCTCGCGTGCGGTGGCTGTTCGAGCAGCCACAGGAGCGTCACCTGTGGACGGCCAGCCATGCGGACATCGAGTGCGCGCACGCGCTCTTCGCCTACCGCGACGCCGCCGAGGAGAAGGTCGACCTGGTGCACGACAGCTCCGGGCGGGTGGGGCCGGCCCTCGGTGGGATGCTCGCCGGACCGCCTGTCCTGCACACCATCCACGTCGCGGTCAACGAGGCGAAGCAGTCGGTGTACCGCCAGCTGGCGCAGCTGCCGCGGGTCTTCCTCAGCACCGTCAGCCACGACCAGACCAGGTCCCTTGTGGACGTGCCAGTGCTGCGCGTCATCCACCACGGCATCGACCCAGATAGATACCACTTCACCAGCGACAAGGACGACTACCTCGCGTTTCTCGGCCGGGTCTCCGCGGACAAGGGCTGCCACCTGGCCATCGAGGTGGCGCGGCGGGCCGGCCTCCCGCTGCGGATCGCCGGGCCGCAGGACTACACCCCGCAGGGCCGGCAGTTCTTCGCCGACGAGATCCAGCCGCGGCTGGGCAAGGGCATCGAGTACGTCGGCGAGCTCGGCTTCGACCGGAAGGTGGACCTGCTCGCCGGCGCCCGGGCGCTGCTGGCGCCGGTGACCTGGCGGGAGCCGTTCGCCCTGGTGCCGATCGAGGCGCTGGCGTGCGGCACCCCGGTGGTCGCCACGCCCCGCGGCGGCTACCCGGAGCTGGTGCGCGACGGCGTGGACGGCTTCCTCGCCACGGACGTGGACGACCTCGCCGCAGCGGCCACCCGGGTCGGGGAGCTCGACCCGGCCACCTGCCGGCGCCGCGTGGTGGACACCTTCAGCGTACGGGTGATGGCGCAGCGCTACCTCGACGCGTACGCCGAGATAGCCGGTGCGCGCTAGAGCACCGGTCATGTAGTGGGTTTTGCGACCTCACTCGTTCCCCGCTACCTGCGGGTGTGCGCTGGGGTGGGGGATGTGGTGTGGGGCCCTTATGCACTGCACCATCTGCGCGAGCAGAGCCTGAACGTCGACACTGGCTGGCGGATGCTACTCCTGACGGGACTCTCTGCTAGCGGCAATGGTGCAGAGCATAAGGACCGCGCACCCCCACCCATCCCGGCTTAGGCCCAGAACTTCACCTGGTCGAAGCGCAGCCGCCACAAGGCCAGCAGCGTCAGCGCGGCGGCGAACGCCAGGAGCACCGCGGCGGGCAGGAGCACGCCGGTGACGCCGGCGCCGTCGAGGATGACCGCGCGGAAGCCGCGCATCGCCCAGTACACCGGCGTTGCGGGCGCGATGGCCTGTGCCCAGGCGGGCAGCAGGGAGACGGGCACCAGGGCGCCGCCGATGCCGCCGAAGACCATGGCGCCCAGGTTGCCGATCGCGTTGACCTGCTGCACCGTCCGGCACAGGGACGCCGTGGCCACGCCCAGCGCGACCAGGCAGCACGTCAACGCCGCGATGACCAGGGCGAGGGCCCCGACCGAGCCCCGGATCCGCAGCTGGAAGAAGACCACGCCGGCGCCGAACAGGGCCGCCTGCTGTATCACGGCCGCACCGGCGGGCACGAGCACCTTGCCGATGATGATCTGCCAGGAGCTGGCCGGGCTGGCGCGCAGCCGGTCCCAGGTGCCCCAGCCGTGCTCGTGGAAGATGCCGAAGCCCACGAAGGCGGGCAGGAAGAACGCGAAGAGGACAGCCATGCCCGGCACCGCCTGCTCCGCCCCTGTCGCGTCCGGGTAGCCCTCGGCGGTCACGAAGAAGCGCAGCGCCGGCTGGATGAAGGCCATCACCGCCAGGGGCATCCCGACCAGGATCGTGACCGGCATCGGGTCGCGGCGCAGCACGCGCAGGTGGTGGCGGCCGATGGCGAGGCTGGGGCGCAGCGACAGGCCGCTCATCGCGGCACCGCCGGCTCGTCGGAGTACTGCCGGCCGGTCAGGGTGAGGAAGACGCTGTTGAGGCTGGGCCGGATGAGCTCGACCGAGCGCAGGCGGTGCGACCCGGTGCGCAGCTCACCCAGGACCCGCGCCGCGCACGCGGTCGGGTCGCCGGTGACGATCCGCAGCCGCGAGCCGTCCACTGTGGCCGGCTCGCCGTCCAGGCGCAGCGCCGGCGCCGGCCCGTCGAAGGTGAGCTCAACGGCTGCGGTGCCGTGGGTGGCCACGAGGTCCTTGAGCGGTCCGGCGGCGATGACCCGGCCGTCGAGGACCAGGGCAACGTCGGCCTGCAGGTCCTCCACCTCCGGCAGGTAGTGCGTGGAGTAGAGCACCGCCGAGCCTTCGGCCGCCAGGTCGCGGACGACCTGGACCAGGCTGGCCCTGGTGTGCACGTCCGCACCGGCCGTCGGCTCGTCCAGCAGCAGCAGGGGCGGCCGGTGCAGCAGCGCCATCGCGGTGTGCAGGCGCCGCCTCTCGCCGCCGGAGAGGGTGTGCACCAGCCGACCGAGCAGGTCGTCCAGCAGGAGCGCGGCGGCCACCTCGTCGATGCGCCGCGCCAGCCGCCGCCCCCGCAGCCCGGCCAGCTCGCCGAGGAGTACGAGGTTCTCCCGCACGGTCACCGTGGGGTAGACCCCCAGCTCCTGCGGGGCGAGACCGACCAGCCGGCGGGCCTGCTGCGACCGTGCGAGCGCGTCGATGCCGTTGACGGTCACCGTGCCGGCGTCCGGGCGGCGCAGCCCCGCGACGATCGACACGATGGTCGTCTTGCCCGCCCCGTTGGGCCCGAGCAGCCCGACTACCGAGCCGGCCGGGACATCCAGCGACACGCCGCGCAGCGCGACCACGTCGCCGTACGCCTTCGCCAGGTCGCGGATGCTGAGCATGGGTCTTCCCGCCCTCGCGTCAGCGGCCCGAGCCGGCCACGACCCGGCGGCCGGCCAGGACCGCCTGGAGCGTCTCCACGACCAGGTCGACGTCCTCGTCGCGCATCCGCGGGTAGAGCGGCAGCGAGATGGTCGAGTCGCCGATCCGTTCCGCGTTGGGGAACGCGCCCCGCTGGTGGCCGAACCGCTCGCGGAAGTACCGCAGCAGGTGGACCGGGCGGTAGTTGACCGCGCAGCCGACCCCGGCCTGCTGAAGGCCGTCGATCACCTGGTCCCGGCGCCGCGGGTCGACCCACACGGTGAACAGGTGATGCGCGTGCTGTACGCCCGGGCGCTGGCCGGGCCACGACACCCCCTCGACCGACGCGAGGCGCTGGGCGTACCGCTGCGCCAGGTGGTGGCGGCGCTGCCAGCTGCGGTCCAGGCGGGGCAGCTGCGGGAGCAGCAGCGCCGCCTGGATGTTGTCCATGTTGTACTTCCAGCCGAAGTCCACCACGTCCCAGTGGCTGTAGCCGTGCCTGACCCGCTGGGCGGCCGGCTTGTCCATGCCGTGCAGCCGGAGCAGGCGCAGGCGCGCGGCCAGCGCCTCGTCGTCGGTGACGACCGCACCGCCCTCACCCGAGGTGAGGCTCTTGGTGGCGTAGAACGAGAAGCAGGCGGTGAACGCCGCATCCCCGGGACGCAGGCCGTCCCGGCTGCCCTCGACGCAGTGCGCCGCGTCCTCGACGACCACCAGGCCGTGCCTGCCGGCGAGCTCGCGCAGGCCGTGCATGTCGCACATCTGGCCGTACAGGTGCACCGGCAGGACCGCCTTGGTGCGCGGTGTCAGGCACGCCGGGACGCGGTCGAGGTCGAGGTTGCCGGTGTCGGGCTCCACGTCGGCGAAGACCGGCGTCGCGCCGGCCTGGAGGATCGCCGTCGCGGACGCGGCGAACGTCAGCGGGGTGGTGACGACCTCGTCGCCCGGTCCGACCCCGGCCGCCAGCAGCGACAGGTGCAGGGCGCCGGTAGCGCTGGTGACGCCGACCGCGGCGCGGCGGCCCACGTGCGCGGCGAGCTGCTCCTCGAAGCGGTCGACCCACTCGCCGGTGGTGAGGACCGGTGTGGCCAGCACCGCCGCCACGGCGTCGAGCTCTGGCTGGCCCAGGTCGTGCAGGTAGAACGGCACCCGCCAGTCGGTCAATGCCATTCCTTCCGGCCGCCGGCGACCGTGACGGGCACCCGGCACACGCGCACCTGCCGCTGCCACCAGTCCTCGTGCTCCTGGTACCAGGCGATGGTGGACTTGAGCCCGTCGGCGAACGGCGTGGCCGCCTCCCAGCCGAGCAGCTCCCTGGCCTTCGTGGCGTCACAGGCGTGCCGCGTGACCTGCCCGGGCCGGTCCTCGACGTGGACGATCGGCACCTCGGCGCCGAGCGCGCTGCGTACGGTCCGGGCCACGTCGAGCACTGAGCGCTCGTCGCCGGCGCCGAGGTTGAGCACCTGGCCCACGAGGCGTTCCGGCGGCGCCTGGAGCACGAGCCCGATGGCTTCGCACAGGTCCCGCACGTGCATCCAGTCGCGGGTGGCGCGGCCGTCCCCGTGGACCGTGAGCGGCTCGCCGCGCAGGCAGCTGGCGATCATGCGGGGGACCAGCTTCTCCAGGTGCTGGCGCGGCCCGTAGTTGTTGAACGGCCGCAGGATCACCACCGGGATCCCGAACGTGTGGAAGTACGACGAGGCGAGCCGGTCCGCCGCGCACTTGGCCGCCGCGTACGGGCTCATCGGGCTGAGCGGGTGCCCCTCGTCCATCGCCGGTCGCAGCGCGGTGCCGTACACCTCGCAGGTGGACATGTGCGCCAGCAGCCGGACCCGGTCCCGGTGCTTGACCACGGCGTTGGCCACGCTCTGCGTGCCGATCGCGTCGGTCTCCAGGAAGTACCGGCTGGCGTGGATCGAGCGGCTGACGTGGGTCTCCGCGGCCAGGTGGATGACCACGTCCGAGCGCGCCACCAGCTCCTCGACCAGGTCCGGGTTGCCCACGTCGCCGTGCCAGAACTCGAAGCGCTCCGAGGAGAACACCTCGTCCGGCACGCTGGTGATGCTGCCCGCGTAGGTCAGCAGGTCCAGGCCGATGATGCGGGCGTGCGGGAACTGCCGGTGCAGGTGGTCGACGAGGCTACTGCCGATGAACCCGGCGCATCCGGTGACGAGGACCGTGTCGGCAACCATCAGACCCGCCCGCCAGCAGCTCGGGAGCGCGCACCACGCGCGGCGGCGACGAGATCATCTGTCCTGGTACCGCGGTACATGCCGTCGAAACCTCCGAGTGTGATAGCTATCGATGGCGTGTGCCGGTGCGCGCAGGCGGCTCTGTGCTCAGTGGACACTTGGCAGACGCGCTGGCACCTGGGGCCTGCCGGCAGTTGCTCCGATGGCGGCCTTGCCGACCGGCACGTCGAGCTGCGCCCCAGCCCCTTTTGCCCACCGCGGAAGGATAGCCGCCGCGGTCGGACGACACACGCCTGAGCCAGCTTGGCGGAAGCGGCGAGTCCGGCTCGACGGTGCTGCTATGCCGCCGCTTGAGGCAGGTGTGCGATGGCTCGTCGCAGGTCGGCGAGGCTGATGAGCTTGTCTGGCTCACGATCGGTCTGTTGGAGCTCCAGCCATTCCCGGATGATCGCCGAGGGCGGCACGCCGCGGGCGGTGGCCTCGTCGCGGATACGCAGGTAGGTGGAGGTAGGCACCCTGGCAGAGACGACGACCATGGGTTCCTCGGTGAGCCGCGGTGGCAGCTCCGGGGTGGGTGCGGTCAGGTCGAAGGTGATATTACCGGCGGCGACCTCGGCGGCCAGCTCCTCAGCCTCGGCGAGGTCGCGGTAGGAGATCTCGCGTTCGTCGTTCATCGGGTCTTCTCCCATGCCTCAAATGCGGCTGGCGGCGAGGGCTTGCAGAACCTCGTACGGCTCGATGCCGTACAGCGCTGCGATGGTTGCAGACAGCCAGTGGTAGGGCACATGCTCTAGCGTATGCGCCCCGTATACGCTAGAGCGGGCCACTCGGCTGGTGACCGACCGCGATGTCGGACCGGTGCGGTACGGTGTGGCAATGATCAATGGGGCACACGTGCTGATCTACAGCCGGGACGCCGTGGTCGGCCTCTACCAGCCCAGGCACCCGGTCGCCTACAACCTTCCCGACCCGGAGTATGCAGATGGCCAGTGAGGTGCGCGCAGTCGTGGCCCGCGCCAAGGGCGCGCCGGTGTCGACCGAGACGGTCCTGGTGCCCGACCCGGGCCCCGGCGAGGCGCTCGTCGCCGTCGCCGCGTGCGGGGTCTGCCACACCGACCTGCACTACCGCGAGGGCGGCATCAACGACGAGTTCCCGTTCCTGCTCGGCCACGAGGCGGCCGGCACGGTGGAGGCGGTCGGCCCCGGCGTGACCTCGGTCGTGCCGGGCGACTTCGTCATCCTCAACTGGCGCGCGGTCTGCGGCGAGTGCCGCTCGTGCCGGCGCGGCCGGCCGTGGTATTGCTTCGCCACGCACAACGCCAGCCAGCCGATGACGCTGCCCGACGGCACCCGGCTCTCGCCCGCCCTGGGGATCGGGGCGTTCGCCGAGAAGACGCTGGTCGCCGCCGGCCAGTGCACCAAGGTCGACCCGGCCGCGCCGGCCGCCGTGGCGGGCCTGCTGGGCTGCGGCGTGATGGCCGGGCTCGGCGCCGCGGTCAACACCGGCGGGGTGGGCCGGGGCGACTCGGTGGCGGTCTTCGGGTGCGGCGGGGTCGGCGACGCGGCGATCGCGGGCTCGGTGCTGTCTGGCGCGACCACGGTCGTCGCGGTCGACGTGGACGACCGCAAGCTGGCGTGGGCGCGGGAGTTCGGCGCCACGCACACCATCAACTCGCGCGAGCGTGACCCGGTCGCGGCGATCCGGGAGCTGACCGGCGGCAACGGCGTCGACGTGGCGATCGACGCGGTGGGCCTGCCGGAGGTCTTCACCCAGGCGTTCTACGCCCGCGACCACGCCGGCACCGCGGTCCTGGTGGGCGTGCCGCACCCGGACGCCACGCTCACGCTGCCCTTCATCGACCTGTTCAGCCGCGGCGGCGCGGTGAAATCATCCTGGTACGGCGACTGCCTGCCCGAGCGCGACTTCCCCACGTTCGTCGCGCTGTTCCGGCAGGGCCGGCTGCCGCTGGACCGGTTCGTCTCCGAGACGATCGGCATCGACGGGGTTGAGGAGGCGTTCGACCGGATGCACCGGGGCGAGGTGCTGCGCAGCGTAGTGCTCTTCGAGTAGGCGGGTCAGGCAGTAGCGGGGTCAGGCCGGCCCGGCCTCCGGCATCTTCAGCACCCACCGGTAGGCCTGCACCATGCCGGTGTCGAACCCCGCCGCCGAGCCCCACAGGAACAGCCGGAACCGGCGGTAGAGCGGCTCGCCCCAGCGCCGGACGATCTCGTCGCGGGACGCGTCGAGCCGGCGTGCCCACTCCCGGCAGGTGAGGTAGTAGTTGTGCCGGTCGTCGACCAGGCTCAGCAGCTCGAACGGCGAGCGCGCCACGTGCCGCAGGTACTGGTGCAGCAGCAGCGGCGAGGACGCGCCGGGGTAGACGTAGCGG
>DASSUC010000177.1:0-5226 GCA_035707405.1 Micromonosporaceae bacterium
CCTGACCGTCGTGGCCACCGGCTTCGCAGGCGACGGAGCGATCCTCATCAAGGAGGTCCGCGGCGCCCTGACGCAGTACCACGCGATGGTCCACCGCGGCACCATGGAGGCGCGCCTGCGGATCCACATCGGACCCAGCGAGTCGGAGGCGCGGCGCATCACCCGGCTGGCCGCCGAGCGGCTGTGCGCCGCGCTGCTGAGCTGCTGAGCTGCTGAGGTCAGCGGCGGGAGGAGCCCGGGCCGCTCAGCCGAGATGGTCCACGGGAGCACCGTTGAGCAGCCATGCGAGCGGCATGGTGCGAACCACCTCGTACTTGCCGTCGGTGAGCCGGAGCATCGTTACGGTCTGCCCGGCGTCCCGGTCCACCAGCCAGTAGTGCGGGATGCCTACGGCCTGGTACTCGTCCCGTTTGATTACCTGGTCGATCGCTTCCGACTCAGGCGACACGATCTCGACGGCCAGGAGCAGGCCGGTGACCGGCGTCCACACCATGGCTCCGTCCGGCGCCTGCGACCACACGGTGAGATCCGGGACCCGCCCGCCCACACTGCCGCCTCTCGGGATCCGGATGCCTACCGCCTGGAGCACCCGCTCTACCGGAAAGCCGGCCGCCACAAGCCACACGAGCAAGCGGCTCGCGACCGTCGCGTGCTCCACGTACGGCGGCGGCGCGACCGACAGCGCCCCCTCGGGGCTGAGCTCGTACCGGTGCCCATGCGGTCCGCGGCGGCCATCGCGGCCAGGTCGTCCAGCGTGATCCTCGCCGGCATATTCCTGCCCACGATCTCAACACCCACCAGCCCCATCCTTCCCATCCCGGACCAGGGCTGGTCATCGGGTGACCGGCAACGCGTGGGCGGCGTGGTGTGACCGAGGGGCCCTCCACAACGACCGGACCAGCCCACACAGTAATGCGGCGGGTCAACCGCTACCCGTCGCGAACCGGAGAATCCGGTCGGTCCAGACGGTGTAGTCGCCGTCTTCGGGGATCTCATCGGTGTGTGCGACCACGACCCCGCGGCCGTCCGTCATCACCCACCGCTGACCGTCATGGAACACTGCGGAACACGGTTTGGCCTTGCCCCCGTCGACATAGGACGTCTCGAGAGGAACTGTCTCGCCAGGGATGGTGGCTACGACGGTGTGACCCCACGCGTAGGCGCCCTGGCCGTCGTCGGACGGGATGCTGCCGTTCCGTGCGACAACCGCTCCGTCCTGGTCGACGATCACCCACGACGGGCCGTCGTGGTGCAGCGCCAGATACATAGCCGATCACTTACCTCTACAGTTGATGGGGCGGCGCCGGCTCGCGTCCTCGGACTGGAAGCGAGTTATGGCGCCCTCGGCCTGTCGCGCAGTGCCGGATATCCCTACTCGCACCCGCCAGTACCCGTCGCGGCACGTGCCCTGAGTGTAGACGGCCGCTTTGGGCGCGGGGACTTCCTGCGACGTGTTGCGGTTGACCTGTCGCCATGCGTCGTCCCGCCAGAACTCCAGATGGATTGTCGTGTTCTGGGTGTCCGGTGGCGGGCCTTGGTCGCAAGTCATGATCACCTTGCCGGCGACCCAACCACCGGGCCGGAACTCTGGGTATTGGTGGGTTCCGTCCCCGAGTGTCTCTTCAAATTCGATCTTGCAAGCTCCGGTCCACCGATTTCGATCACCCCCCAAGTCCTTGTTGGGCAGGGATCCACATTGCGTCGGTATCAGAAGCACCAACAACAGAGCAACCCCACGGAACGCAACGGCCTCGGATGGTCGCCACAAGTGATTTCTTGGGTGCGAACTCATCTCACCTCTACCCCAGGAACGTGCCCCGTGGAAACTCCAAGCGCTTGAGCCTACTATACCATCATATCACTGTTGACATGACCGCGGCACGTCTCCTTGACTGCCCCGCTGTGAAGATCGCGGCCCCTGTGGCGGTCGCTGAGTTCCAGCCGGAGGTCAGCGCCGTTTGCATCTACGCCGCGTTCCCTAACAGGCGTGTCCGTGGCACTCATCAGGGCAGGGCCCCAGCTGCCGGCTCGCATCAGTTCGCCAGGAGTAAAGGTGCGCTGGCCACCACCGCAGGACAACCGCGTCTACTGCGCTGATCTCGGTAAGCTCGCGTTGCTGCCCGCCGGGGCTTGCCGGTGAGCCGTCCGTCCATTGGATCACCTCATCGTACGAGCGCCCCGGCGGAAGCCGGTCTAGCTCGGCGCCATGCCTCAGCCGAGAAGGTCGGCCGGGGCGCTGCTGAGCAGCCACGCGAGAGACATGGTGCAGACTCTCTGGTAGCTCGTACCGGTGCCCGTGCTGGTCCGCGGCGGCCATCGCGGCCAGGTCCTCCAGTCGATCCTTGCCGGGCCATGTGCCTGCCTACGGCCTTAACACCCATGGGGCTCAGTCTTCCCGACCCCTGACAGGACCAGTCACCGAGTGGCGACCGGCAGCGCGTGGGCGGCGTGGTACGCCCGTACCCACTTCTCGTCCAGGCCGTCCGCGTACGGCCCGCCCGGGTTGTCCACCACCCAGACGTGGATCATCTCGGGCGAGGTGATGTTCACGGCAAACGCCGAGCAGCCGCCGTACGGGGAAACGACTCCCAGGCCCGGCGGCAGCAGCGAGACGCACAGGTTGTGGGCGTGCCAGCGGGTGGCCGGCCCGCCCGGCTCAGGCGCCGCCCGTCCGGCGACCTCCATCATGAACATGGCGCCGAGCAACGTGGCCCGACCGTCCATGATGGAGTAGACGAGCGTCTCCGGTCGCTGCGGGTCGAGCGTGCGGCCATCCTTGGCGTACTGCGGGTGCTCGAGGTGCACGTCTGTCCCGGTGGCCCGGACCCCGGGCCTGCGGTAGCCGGCGGTGAGAGCGGCGTCCAGGCTCTGGTAGCGGGCCAGCGCCGCACGGGTCTGCGCCGCGAGCGCCTCCGCGGCGCGCTGCTGCGCCCCGGTCGGGTGGTGACCGCCTGCGGACGGCCGCATGACCACACCGGCCTGGGCCCGGGCGGCGTGGTCATGGGCGTGGTCGTCCGCGTGCCCGACCGCCGGCGCGGTGCCGGCCGCCAGCTGCGCCTGGGTGTCCCCGGTCGACCGGTGGGACAGGAACGAGCCGACCCAGACCACCGCCCCCACCAGCACCACCGCGGTGACCGTGGCGGTGCTGCCGGCGAAGCGGGCGAACCGCCGGGGCCGGCCCGGTTCCCGCAGCGGCACCATGGCCAGGCCGAGCACGGCCAGCTCCACCAGCGCGGTCGCGATGCCGACCTGGTCCGGCTCCTCGCTGCCGGTGCCGGCTATGGCCAGGTAGGCCACCAGCGTGGCGACGGTCAGCAGCGCGGCGGGCAGCCGCCAGCGCCGGCCCTGCCGCACCCGCACGGCGAGCCAGGCGTACCCCGTGCCTGCGGCGATGTAGCCGAGGGCCAGCAGCGGGCCGTCCAGGTGGCCCAGCGGCAACGCGAGATGCACCGCGGCCGAGACGGCAAGCAGGGCGGCCGCCCACCGCTCGGTCAGCATCAGCGGCGGCCGGTCGGCAGGCGCCGCGGTCCACAGAGCACCGGTAGTGCCGGCAGAGCCGGCGACGCGGACGGGAGCGGCGGGGTGAGCGGGATCGGTGCGCTGGAACCGGCGTACCGACCACCACAGCACCGGAAGCAGCAGCGCGGCGATGAGCGCGGGGACATGCTCGGGCGCGATGCCGGCGAAGAACGCGGCCAACGGGTTCATCGCTGCTCCTCCGGGTGAGGGTGTTGATGGGGGTGCGGCGGCGCGGCCGGTGCCTGCTGGGCGGGCGGTGCGGGCCGTCCAACCTGCGCAGGCCCAACCTGCGCAGGCCCAACCGGCGCGAACCACCCAGCAGGCACCGGCCACCCGGCAGGCAGCGGCGGTCCAGCCGGAGCAGGCGATCCAGCAGGCACCGGCCAGCCGGCCGGGAAGGGGCCTCCGGCCGGTGCGGGCGGTCCGGCCGGCACGCCGCGGGACAGCGCCGACAGCCGCCAGTCGACCAGCGTCCGGGCGCAGAAGTAGATCACCACCACCGGGATGCCGACCTCGGTGAGCAGCCCGGTGAGCGTCACCGTGCGGGTGAGCATCGGCAGCAGCCCGCCGAGCAGGCTGAGCCAGAAGCCGACGAGGCCGAGCCCCTCCAGGACCAGCACGGTGATCCACGCCCAACGCCGCCCACTGACCACCTTTGTGGCCAGCACGAACAGGGTGACCGCCTTGGCCACCGGAGCCAGCAGGTAGACCGGGTTCCCCATCAGCAGCAGCCCGCCGAGCATCGCCACCAGCCCGAAGCCGGCCTGCAACAGCAGCAGCAGGTAGACGACGTCAGCCGGCCCGCCGCGCGCGGCCGCCGCCGGAACGGCAGGTCTACCAGGCACAGGAGTCATACAGCAAAGCCTCGCCAGGCCCGGTAAGCCGGCGGTGAGCCGTACCTAAGAGTTTGATGAGACCGCAAGCGTGGCGACGAAGCTGGCGCCACCGCGGTCGTTGTTGGCGGCGGTGAGGTCGCCGCCGTGCGCGCGGGCGACCCACCGGGCGATGGACAGGCCAAGGCCGGAGCCGGCCCGGCCGCGCACCGACTCGGCCCGGAAGAACCGGTCGAAGATGCGTTCGGCGAGGCCCGGCGGGATGCCCGGCCCGTCATCGGAGACCTGCACGGTCGCCACGGCGCCGTGGCCCACCACGGCCACCCAGATGTTGCCCCCGTCGCCGGTGTGTGACACCGCGTTGTCCACCAGGATCCACAGTAGACGGCGCAGGGCGTCCTCGTCGCCGGCGACGGTGACCGGCGCGCCCGCACAGTGCACGCTCCGCTGCGCATGCTGCGACCGGGCCTGGCGGCACACCTCGTGGGCCAGCGCACCCAGGTCCACCGGGGCCCGGGCCAGCCGCTGCCCGCCGTCGGCCCGGGCCAGCGTGAGCAGGTCGTCCACCAGCCGGCCCATCCGCGCGCTCTCCGCCTCGATATCGGCGAGGGCGGCCGTCCGGTCACCCTCCGCGGCCTCCGGATGGGTACGCAGGAAGCCGGCGTTGTTGCGGACCGTGGTCAGCGGGGTACGCAGCTCGTGCGACGCGTCCGCGGTGAACCGCTGCTGTGCCGCGAGCGCGCCGGCGGTACGCCGGTACGCCTCCTCCAGCCGCGCCATCATCGCGTTGAAGCTCTCGGCCAGCCGGCCCACGTCGTCGCGGTGCGGCACCTGCGGCAGCCGGCGGGACAGGTCGGCCGAGCGCCCGATCTCG
>DASSUC010000178.1:0-4151 GCA_035707405.1 Micromonosporaceae bacterium
GACACCGGCTCCATGGCGCTCGGCGGCCTGATCGCCGGCCTGGCCATGGCGACCCGCACCATGCTGCTGCTGCCGATCATCGGCATGCTCTTCGTGATCATCACGTTCTCGGTGATCATCCAGGTGGTGTCGTTCCGGACCACCGGGCGCCGGGTGTTCCGGATGTCGCCGTTGCAGCATCATTTCGAGCTCGCCGGCTGGAGCGAGGTCAACATCGTGATCCGCTTCTGGATCATCGCCGGGATCGGGGTGGCGGTCGGGGTCGGGCTCTTCTACAGCGACTTCCTCGCCGCGGTGACCTGACCATGCCGCAACGTCCCGGCCCGCCGGCCGGCGCCCGTCCCGGCCGGCCGCCGGCCGGCCGCACGCCCGAGGGGTACGCCGGGCGGCGGGTGCTGGTCGCCGGGGCGCGGGTGGCCGGCGCCGCCGCGGCCCGGGCCCTGCTGCGCCTCGGCGCGGAGGTCGTCGTGGTGGACCGGGCGGCGTCGGCCGGGACCGAGGCGCTGGCCGCGGCCGGGGCGCGGGTGGTGCTCGCCGACGAGCCGCCGGCCGGGCTGCTCGACGGGGTCGCCGACGTGGTGGTCTCGCCCGGCTTCGCCCCGCACCACCCGCTGGCCGTGGCCGCGCTCGCCGCCGGGCTCGACGTCTACAGCGAGCCGGAGCTGGCCTGGCGGCTGCGCGGCCCGCGCGCCCCGGCGTGGCTCGCGGTCACCGGCACCAACGGGAAGACCACCACGGTCACCATGCTCGCGGCGATCCTGCGGGCGGCCGGGCTGCGCACCGACGCGCTGGGCAACATCGGGGTGGCGCTGGTGGACGCAGACGCGGCAGGGTACGACGTGCTCGCCGTGGAGCTCTCCAGCTTCCAGCTGCACTGGTCGTCCACGCTGGCTCCGCAGGTCGGCGCGCTGCTCAACCTCGCCGACGACCATCTGGAGTGGCACGGCGACTTCGCCGCGTACGCGTACGCCAAGACGGCGGTCTGGCGCGGGGCGGGCGCCGGCGGCGTTGCGGTGGGCAATGTGGACGATCCGCGGGTGGCGCGGCTGCTCGCCGGGGTGCCCGGCCGGACGGTCGGGGTGACCCTCGGCGAGCCGGAGCCGGGCCAGCTGGGCGTGGTCGACGGGGTGCTGGTGGACCGGGCGCCCGGCGTAGGCGCCGGTGCCGGGGTCGCGCTCGCCCCGGCCGCGGTCGTCCGCCCGGCGGGGGCGCACAACGTGGCCAACGCCCTGCACGCCGCGGCGCTCGCCCGGGCGTACGGCGTGCCCGCCGGGGCGGTGCGCGCCGGTCTCGAGGGCTACGTGCCCGAGCCGCACCGCAACGCGTACGTCGCCACGGTCGCCGGGGTGCGCTACGTCGACGACTCCAAGGCCACCAACCCGCACGCGGCGTTGGCCTCGCTGACCGCGTACCCCCGAGTGGTGTGGGTGGCCGGCGGCCAGCTCAAGGGCGTCGCGGTGGACGACCTGGTCGCCGCGGTCGCCGACCGCCTGGTCGGCGCGGTGCTGCTCGGCGTGGACCGGGCGCAGCTCGCGGCGGCACTGGCCCGACACGCCCCCAGCCTGCCGCTGGTCGAGGTGTCGAGCACCGATGATGGAGCGATGGGGGAGGTCGTACGCGCCGCGGCGGCGCTCGCGCACCCGGGCGACACGGTGCTGCTCGCGCCGGCCGCCGCGTCGCTGGACATGTTCGCCAGCTACGCGCGGCGCGGGGAGGCGTTCGCCGGCGCGGTGCGGGCCCTGCCGCAGGCGCGGGAGGCGCTGGCCAAGGGGTCTTCGTGACGAGCCGCCACGGGGGCGCCGGGGCCGGGCGCCGGGACCCTCCGGCGCCGGTCGCACGCCGCGAGCCGCGGCTGGGCGGCGGTCCCGCCTTCGACCCGGCGTGGGGGCTGGCCACGCTGCGCGGCCTGCTGGCCCGGCCGCTCGCCTCCTACTACCTGCTGCTGTCCAGCTCGGGCCTGCTGCTGGTGATCGGGCTCGCGATGGTCTTCTCGGCCACCAGCGTGCGGTCCTACGCCGACGACGGCAACGCGTTCGCGCTCATCGCCAAGCAGGCCACCTACGCGGTGTTCGGGCTGCTGGCGTTCTGGGTCTGCCAGCGGCTGCCGGCCCGGACCTACCGGACGCTGGGCACCCCGCTGCTCGTCGCCTCCTTCGTGCTGCTGGCCGTGCTGGACACGCTGACGCTGCTGGCGGCGGCGAGCGTGACCGACAAGGCGCGGCTGGGGCCGGTCGTCGCCGACAACCTCTGGCTGCACCTCGGCCCGTTGCAGGTCCAGCCCTCGGAGCTGGCGAAGTTCGCGCTGGTGCTGTGGGGGGCGGACGTGCTGGTCCGCAAGGGCGCGGCGATCGGCCGGTGGCGCGAGCTGGCCACGCCGCTGTTCGTCGTGGTGGCCCTGCTGTTCGTCATGGTCGGCTACACCGACCTGGGCACCATGCTGTGCCTGGTCACCCTCTTCCTGGGCCTGCTGTGGGCGGCCGGGGTCCAGCTGCGGGTGTTCTCCGGCATGGTCCTGGCGGCGCTTGCCGGCGTCGTGCTGCTCATCAAGGCGCCGGGCAAGGACGGCTACCGGATGGACCGGTTGGACGCCTTCGTCAACCCGGCCTCGGACAGCTGCCAGCAGCTCTACTGCTACCAGGCGATGCAGGGCCGGTACGCGATCGCCGACGGCGGCTGGTTCGGGGTGGGCCTGGGCAAGGGCAGCCTCAAGTGGGGGTGGCTGCCCAACGGGCACAACGACTTCATCTTCGCGCTGGTCGGCGAGGAGCTGGGGGTGGTCGGCTGCCTGGTGGTGCTCGCCCTGTTCGGCGTGCTGACCTACACCGGGCTGCGGATCGCCCGGCGGGTCGCCGACCCGTACCGCCGGCTCGCCGCCGCGGCGGTCACCGCGTGGCTGGTCGGGCAGGCGACGATCAACATCGGTGGGGTGGTGGGCCTGCTGCCGATCACCGGGCTGCCGCTGCCGTTCATCTCCGACGGGGGCAGCGCGCTGGTGGTGACGTTCGCTGCGGTCGGCATGCTGGCCTCGTTCGCCCGGGCCGAGCCGGATGCCGCGCGGGCCCTGCACGCGCGTCCGCCCGCCCGCTGGGTGCGACTACTCTGGGCTCCGCTGCCGCCACTGCCGGCGGCGGCGCGGGCCTCGCGGGCCTCCGGGGACTCCGGGGGCTCCAGGCCGGTGGCGCGGGCGGCGCGTCCGGGTGGGACAGGAGGGCGGGGCTGATGGGCGAGGTGCGGTCGGTGGTGCTGGCCGGTGGTGGCACCGGCGGGCACGTGTACCCGCTGCTCGCCTTCGCCGACTGCCTGCGCCGGCATGACCCGGCCCTGCGCATCACCTGCCTCGGCACGCCGCGGGGCCTGGAGAACCAGCTGGTCCCGTCCCGCGGGTACGACCTGCGCCACGTCCCCGCCTACCAGCTGCCCCGGTCGGTCAACCTCGACCTGGCGCGCACCCCGGACCGGATGTGGCGCTCGGCCCGGGCGGCCCGGGCGGTGCTCGACGAGGTCGTCGCTGACGTGCTGGTGGGCTTCGGCGGTTACGTCGCGGTGCCGGCGTACCTGGCCGCGTGGCGGCGCCGTACGCCGATCGTGGTCCACGAGGTGAACGTGCCGCCCGGGGTGGCCAACCGGC
Source organism: Micromonosporaceae bacterium (assembly GCA_035707405.1). Classification (GTDB taxonomy): domain Bacteria; phylum Actinomycetota; class Actinomycetes; order Mycobacteriales; family Micromonosporaceae; genus DASSUC01. Next base: position 3,629 of record DASSUC010000178.1, read on the forward strand.
TGGGCATGCGGTTCACCCGGCACGTCGCGGTCGGCTTCCCGTACCAGGTCGAGCAGGTGCCCGCGCTGCGCCACGCCCAGGTGGTCGGGGTGCCGCTGCGCGCGGCCATCGCCGCGCTGGACCGCCCGGCGCTGCGGGCGCAGGCCCGGGCACAGCTCGGGCTCGCGCCCGACCTGCCGACGCTGCTGGTCTCCGGTGGCTCGCAGGGTGCCCGGTCCATCAACGTCGCGGTGTCCGGCGCGGCCAAGCAGCTCGCCGCGGCCGGAGTGCAGGTGCTGCACGTCACCGGTGCCCGCAACGACCCGGTGGAGGTGCCGGCGGACCTGCCGGTGCCGTACGTCAGCGTGCCGTACCTGGCCCAGATGGAGCTGGGGTACGCCGCCGCCGACCTGATGGTGGCCCGGGGCGGCGCGATGACCTGCGCCGAGCTCGCCGCCGTCGGCCTGCCCGCGGTGTACGTGCCGTACCCGCACAGCAACCAGGAGCAGTCCCGCAACGCCCGGCCGGTGGTCGAGGCGGGCGG
>DASSUC010000179.1:0-10534 GCA_035707405.1 Micromonosporaceae bacterium
GGCACCGCCTCGGTCAGCAGCCGCACCGCGCCGGACTGCCAGTCCACATGCGGGCTCGGCCGGTCAATGTGCAACGACGCCGGCAGCAGCCCGTGCCGCATCGCCAGCACCATCTTCACCACACCCGCCACACCCGCCGCCATCTGTGTGTGGCCGATGTTGGACTTCACCGACCCCAGCCACAACGGCCGCCCCGGCGGCCGGTCCTGCCCGTACGTGGCCAGCAGGGCCTGCGCCTCGATCGGGTCACCCAGCACCGTGCCCGTACCATGCCCCTCCACCACATCCACATCCACCGCAGACAGCCGAGCACTCGCCAGCGCCTGGCGGATCACCCGCTCCTGCGACGGACCGTTCGGCGCCGTCAACCCGTTGCTCGTACCGTCGGAGTTGACCGCCGAACCCCGCACCACCGCCAGCACCCGGCGCCCGTTACGCAGCGCATCCGACAACCGCTCCAGCAACAGGACGCCGACGCCTTCGGACATCGTCATCCCGTCGGCGCCGGCCGAGAACGACTTGGACCGCCCGTCCGGCGCGAGCACGCGCAGGTCGCTGAAGCCGATCATCGGTGCCGCCGATGACATTACGGCGACGCCGCCGGCCAGTGCCAGGGTGCACTCACCCTGCCGCAGCGCATGGCAGGCCAGATGGATGGCGACCAGCGACGACGAACACGAGGTGTCCACCGTCACCGCCGGCCCCTCAAGACCGAGCGTGTACGCCACCCGACCGGACACCACGCTGGCGGAGTTCCCGATGGTGAAGTAACCGGCGGACCCGTCAGGCACCTGGGACGGGTGGGAGTAGTAGTCGAGGTGGTCGCAGCCGATGAATACGCTCGTCGCGCTACCGCGCAGCGACTTCGGGTCGATGCCGGCGTGCTCGATGGTCTCCCACGACGCCTCCAGCGCGAGTCGCTGCTGCGGCGCCATACCGAGCGCCTCACGGGGGCTGATGCCGAAGAAGGCGGCGTCGAACCCGGCCACGTCGTTGAGGAAGCCGCCGCCGCGCGCCGCGCAGGTCCCCGGACGGCCGGGGTCCGGATCGAAGAGGGCGTCCAGCTCCCAGTTCCGGTCGGTCGGAAAGCCGGTGATGGCGTCCACGCCGTTGGCCACCAGCTCCCACAGGTCTGCCGCGGAGCCCACGCCGCCAGGAAACCGGCAGCCCATTCCGACGATCGCGATCGGTTCGTGCCTGGCCGACTCGGCATCCGTAAGGCGACGTTGGGTCTGGCGTAAGTCCGTCGTCACGCGCTTGAGGTAGTCGAGCAGCTTTTCTTCGTTACCCGCCATGGTCGGCGCCACCCCAAACCTCCGCTCCGTCGGAGTCGTGCCGGCGCCATTGGCGGGCTTGCCTGGGTGCACAGTCGCCGCGGTTGCGAAGCCGGCCCAACCACCGATCCACGGCCACGTCCCGGGCCGGTACTGTCAGTGCTGGCAGCTGGCCCGGTCTCCGGGCCAGCTGCCGGGCCTTTATCGGCGGTTGCAGTCGTAGCTGTGCTGGATGGTGTTCCCATCGGGCAAGGTGATGGTCTGGAGGTTGGTGAAGTGCCCCGGACCGAGCGGCTGGTAGTCGTCCTGGATGCCCAGCCGTACGCCTGGGGCGCTCCCGGTCGGGCTGGGAGATATCACCTGGAGGATGGATCCGGTGAGGACCAGGTGCCCGTCCACCAGCCCGGGCGAGACCGAGGTGCCGGTGGTTCCCCAGTTGTCGACGTAGAAGCTGACGATCTTCCCTTCGACCGGGTTCCAGCCCATCGTTGCCCGGCCGAGGAGGACATCGGGTCGGATGCTCACCTCGGACTCGTAGTAGTGCCCCTCCAGCACACGCTTGGTGGTTACGTACACCACCGCCGGCTGCGCGCCGGGCGACGGCGTGTCAACGCACTTGTAGGAACCTAGGAGGAAGTCGAGGGCCTGCACCTGCGGCGGCGCGGGCAACGGCTCCGACTTGCGGGCCGGCTCGGCCTGCGCCCCGGGTCCGGCGACCGCCGGTGCCGCACCGAGCATCGCCACGCTCAGCACGGCACTGGCGATGCCGACGGGTACCCGCCCGACCCATCTCCGGCGGCCGGCGGGATGCTGTGCCCGCCCCTCTGTGCTGGGGCTCGGCTCTTGAACATGCACAATGGACTCCCGGGATCGAATAGCCTTGAGATCCCGCATATCGTCAGCTCAGCAGCTAAAGCTGTGCTAATACGTCGCCAAAGAAAAGCCGCAGCGCCGGCCGCGGTGTGGTCGCTGCCGGCGCAACCGGCTGAGGGCAGTCGCGCCGGGTCGGGGCGGCGGAGCTCCGTGCCGCCCCGACCCGGGTGAGAGACGCGTGCTCAGGGAGAGATGTCCCGCCGGCGGAGCCCGGCGAGCCCGGCGGCGGTGAGCGCGACCGCCACCACGAGGAGCCACACGAGCGGGGCCGCAGACACGTCAGCACCTGGTGCCCTGGGCACGTGCGTGAAGGGTGAGACGTCCAGCAGCCACTGGCTCAGCTGAAGGGGGGCACCGATCATACTGATCATGAGGCAGAGGGCCAGGGCGCCCCAGCCGCCGGTGGCGGCCATCCTCGGCAGCAGGCCGACCAGCGCGATCGCCACGGCGGACAGCACCCAGACGGCAGGCAGCTGGACCATGGCGGCGCCGAGGACGCGGGGCACCTCCCGCCCGGCGTCGCCGGTGCTGATCCCGTAGGCCAGCCCTGCGACCAGCCCGGCGGTGACCATGGCGGCTGCGGGGCCAAGGACCGAGAAGGCATAGTGGCTCGCCGCCCACCGCAGCCGGCTGACCGAGGTCGCCAGGATCGGCTCCGCACGCAGGCTGCTCTCCTCGGTGCGCAGCCTCAGCGCGGCCTGGATGGCGTACCCCGCGGCGATGATGCCGATGAGGCTCATGATGGCGGCGAAGTAGATGTCGATGAGCGCGGCTCGCCCGCCGATCCGGGCAAAGACATCCTGTAGGCCCTGGTTGTCGTTCAACAGGTCGCCGATGCTCTCCGCGACGCCGCCGAACACGAGCCCCAGCACGGCGAACCCGACCAGCCAGCCGGCCAGCAGGGACCGGTGCAGCCGCCAGGCCAGGCCCAACGGGCTGTTCAGGCCCGGTGCCGCCGCAGCCGGGCCGGGTCGGGTCGGCAGCAGGCCCGCGCCAACGTCCCGCCGCGCGGCCAGCGCCACCGCCCCGACCGTGAGCACCGCGGTGAAGCCGGCGGCGAGGGCGAGCACCCACCACTGCTCCGCGCCGTAGGGGCGGATCCGGTGGACCCAACCGATCGGCGACAGCCAGGACAGCCAGGACACGGCCCCGTTGCCCAGGCTGCTGAGGTCGCCGACGACCCGCAGCAGGTACGCCACGCCGAGGGCGGTGATGGCGATGGCCCTGGCTGCGCCCGCGCTCTCGGTGAGCTGCGCGGCCACGGCTCCGACCGCGGCGAAGACCCAGCCGGCGGCGGCGAGCTCCAGGCCGAGGGCCCACGAGCCCGCCGCCGGCATGCCCTGGCCGATCAGGAAGAGCGCTACGAGCACGGCGAGGACGAGGTTGGCGACGAACGTCACCGTGAGCGCGGCGGCCAGGCCGGCGTGCCGGCCGACGACGGTGGCGCCGACCAGCTCCCGGCGGCCGGTCTCCTCCTCGGTGCGGGTGTGCCGGATGACCGTGAGCAACGCGATCAGCCCCACCATGACCGGCACGAAACCGATCCGCCAGGCGACCATCTCGCCCAGGCTTGGTCCTGGCAGCTGGCCGTAGAGGCTGATGAAGCCGGGGTTGTCCACGCTCACGTCGTAGTAGCCCCGCAGCTCTTCCGGGGTTGGGTAGGCCGCGGAGATGGTTGACTTGAGGCTCTGCGGGACGAGGCTGATTGGCAGGACCCAGACTGCCAGGAGCCACCGGTCCCGCCGCAGGATCAGGCGGATGAGCTTGCCCGTACCGGTAAGGGCGTTCATCGCGCGGACCGGTCGTAGTGGCGCCGGAACAGCTCCTCCAGCGTGGGCGGTTGGCTGACGAGGCTGCGTATCCCGACCTCGGCCAGGTGGCGCAGCGCCGGGTCGAGAGAGTCGGAGTCGACCTCGAAGCTGACCCGGCTGTCCTCCGCTTGGAGGTCGTGCACGCCGGGCAGGTCGGCCAGTCCGGCGGGCGGACCCGCCAGCTCGGCCCGGATGGAGGTACGGGCGAGGTGGCGCATCTCGGCGAGGCTGCCGGTCTCCACCGTCCTGCCATCGCGGATGATGGTGACCCGGTCGCACAGCGCCTCGACCTCGGAGAGGATGTGGCTGGAGAGCAGCACGGTACGCCCGTTGTGGCCCTGCTCCTCCCGGATGACCTGGCGGAACACGTCCTCCATCAGCGGGTCCAGGCCGGAGGTCGGCTCGTCGAGCAGGAGCAGCTCCACATTGGAGGCGAGCGCGGCGACAAGGGCCACCTTCTGCCGGTTGCCCTTCGAGTAGGCCCGCCCCTTCTTGCGGGGGTCCAGGTCGAAGCGCTCCAGGAGCTCTGCCCGGCGCTTCTTGTCGAGCCCGCCGCGCAGCCGGCCGAGCAGGTCGATGACCTCACCGCCGGACAGGTTGGGCCACAGCGCGACATCACCCGGCACGTAGGCGAGCCGGCGGTGCAGGGCGGTCGCGTCGTTCCAGGGGTCGCCTCCGAGTAGCTGGGCCGTTCCGGAGTCGGCGCGCATCAGCCCCAGCAGGATCCGGATGGTGGTGGTCTTTCCGGCACCGTTGGGGCCGAGGAAGCCGTGCACCTCACCGGTGCGCACGACGAGGTCCAAGCCGTCCAGGGCGCGGGTCCGCCCGAACGTCTTGACCAGCGCCGCCGTGCGGATCGCCTCTGTCATCGCTGTGCTCCTTAGTCCGCGGAGCGCGGCTCCGCGGTAGGGGATGGTCGTTCCTGGAGTCTGTCCATCGCCTCGTGCGCCTGGGCGGCCACCTCAGGGCTGAGCAGCGGGTGTGCGTAGAAGTCCACAACCGCCTTGCTCATCCGCAGGTGTCCCGCGGTGCTGAGGATGTCTGCGCCCAGGGCTCGGGAAAGGTGGTCATGCATCACGAGTGGGCCCATCTGCATCGCGACCAGCACCCCGGCGTACGCCCGCGGGTCCGCGGAAACCTCAGGGTGGTGGCGGGTGACCCACGCCTCGGTGAGGTCGACCATCTGGTCGAAGAGCGCCGCGGCCGCAGGCGAACCGTCCACCATCGAGCGTGCGAGGTACCGCATCAGCAGCAGGACCGTCGGGTGGGCGCCGGTCATGAACGCCGGGTTGCCACCGCTGCCGTCAAAGACCGCCTTCTCCTTGATGCGCATGAGGCGGTCCAGCGCGTGCGCGTCACAGGCGTCGCGAAGAGCTTCCTTCGAACCGAAATGGTGCCGTACCAGGCCGGCTGACACGCCAGCCGCGGCGCTGATGTGCCGGATCGTCGTCCCGCCGATGCCATGCTCGGCGAACAGGTGCAGGGCCGCGTCCCTGATCCGAGCCCGGGCAGTCAGGTCCTCGGACTCTCGGTCGTCGATCGGGTGCGCCGCCACCCTGCCCTCTACACACGCGTATAGGAACCTGTACGGAACAGCAACAGGCTATGCGGCATGCATCGTCTCATGCAAACCCTTCCGTGTACGCACCGCGTCGACCGTGGCACCGGTGCGTAGGGGCCCCTAGGTCCCGATTCAGGGGTTATCGCCGGCGCGCCCCGGCTCGTAGCTTGAGCCCAACGGTTGGCACGTTGAGCCTGGTCATGCAGCCTGGCGTGGGCCGGACAGGGGTGATGTGTGGCGCCGCTGCGCCGGTGTCGACCTGACCGGTCCCCGCCGCGATGGTCGAAGGGGCCGTGCGCAATGAGGTACGAGATTCTCGGCAAGATCCGTGTCGTCGACGGGGCGACGGTGTCGACGGTGAGCGCGCGCAAGATAGAGATCCTGCTCGCAGTCCTGCTCATCAGATCGGGTCAGGTGGTCGGCACGACGCAGCTGATGACCGAGATCTGGGGCGAGCACCCACCGCGACGGGCGACCGCGGGACTGCACGTCTACGTGTCACAGCTGCGAAAGTTCCTGAGCCGTCCCGGATCTGCCGGCAGCCCCATCGTCACCACGCCGCCCGGCTACCTGTTGCAGCTGGGCTCCGACGAGCTGGACGTCCAGGTCTTCCAGCACCTGGTGGACCAGGGGCGCTCGGAGCAGAGAGCGGGATGCATCGAGGAGGCGTGCGCCTCGTTCGGAGCGGCGCTGAACCTGTGGCGGGGGCCGGCCCTCGGCGACCTGCGTGACGGGCCACTGGTCAACGGCTTTGCGGGGTGGGCCGAGCAGGCACGCCTGGAGTGCACCGAGAAGCTTGTGGACGGGGGCCTGATGCTCGGTCGCCATCGCGAGCTGGCCAGCTACCTCTACACCTTGACCATCGAGTACCCGCTTCGCGAGGTGTTCTACCAGCAGCTCATGCTCGCGCTCTACCGGTCCGGATGCCTGGCCGACGCGCTCAAGGTCTACCAGTCGGCCCGGGCGGTGCTGATGGACGAGCTTGGTCTGGAGCCGTGTCGCAGCCTCAGGGACCTGCAGCGCGCCATCCTGCTGGGCGATCCTGCGCTCGAGCTGGCAGCCGCCCAGCTTCAGGGCGCCGCGGCCTGAGCCGGCCTGACCGCACCCAGCGGTGCGGCTGGGCGCTACCGCGTGGTGGCCAGCTCCTCGATCAGCACCTGGATGACTGCCTGGCCCTGCTCGATGAGGTAGAAGTGGGCCCCGGGAAACACCCGGAGATCGAACGGACCGGTGGTGTGTCCTTCCCACGCCTTCGCCTCGTCGAGGGTCACCCGGGGGTCGCTGTCCCCGACGAGAGCCGTCACCGGGCAGCTCACCGGCTGGTCGGACACGTGGCGATAGGTCTCGATGGCGCGGTAGTCGGCCCGGATGGCCGGCAGGATCATCTCCAGCATCTCCGGGTCGCCGAGCATGTTGGCGTTGGTGCCGCTGAGCTCCCGCAGCTCGGCGATGATCCCCTGGTCGCCCTGCTGGTGCACGGTCTCCGGCCGGTAGCGGGACGGTGCCCGGCGCCCGGAGGCGAACAGCCGCACCAGCGGAGCCATGCCGTACCGCTCCATGCGCAGCGCCACCTCGTACGCGACGATCGCCCCCATGCTGTGACCGAAGAAGGCCAGCGGGCGGTCGCTCAGCGGGCGGACCGTATCGAAGATCGCGTCGGCGAGGGCCGGGATGCTCTCGATGCCGGGCTCGGCCCGGCGGTCCTGGCGGCCTGGGTACTGCACGGCACAGACCTCGATGGCCGGCGGCATCTTCGCGGAGACCGGAAGGTAGAAGGTCGCGGAGCCACCGGCATGGGGAAAGCAGACGAGGCGCACGGTGCTGTCCGGCGCCGGGTGGTAGCGGCGGATCCACGTGTCCGAGCCGGCGGATGGTCGTGTCATGCGCGATGGGATCCTCTCGAACCGGGCTGCTCGACGGAGCGCGCTGCCGGAATGCTAGTGGGCAACCCAAGCGATGGACACCCTTAGCAGTGATGCGCCGCCACCAGCTAGAACAACCGCACCCAGGCGGTCAACCCCTGTCCATGTCGAACACCCCTAACCCGGCAGTCCCGGAAAGCGCCAGGACGACACGGCTGACTACGGACCGGCCCACTCAGGCGAGGCCATGCCGCCCTCAGCGCTGGTCCGGCCGGAGGCTTCCGTATGCAGGTGTCGAAGCGCGTCTGTGGCCTCCGACGCACCCACCGACGCCAGAATGTCGACCGCCTGCTGCCAGTGTCCGCGAGCGGCGTCAGGGTCACCGCAGCGGAGGTACGCGTCGCCGAGGTGCAGGTGGGTCAGGCCCACGCCTCTGGTCGCCGGCCGGTTGTCGAGCAGCCGCAGGCCCTCGACCAACAGGTCACGCGCCATCGCCGCATCCGCCTTCGCGCCCTCGCCGTGCACCGCGCCGTCGCCTGGGACGGCGGTGCCAGCCAGCGCCGCTGCCGCGGTGTTCAGCAGGACGCTCGCGACGCCGGCGTCGTCGCCGTCCTCGGTGAAGCGCTGGCGCGCGATCAGCCAGTGCTCCCGGGCGCCGGTGCGGTCCTGCTGTTCCCAGAGCACCACGCCGAGGTTGTTGAGCGCGGCTGCGGTGCCCCGCCGGTCGCCAAGTGCGTCGAAGGCGTTGGTCGCTGCGACGAGGTACGTGCGGGCCACGGCGAGCTCGCTGGCGCGTAGGTAGGCCACACCGAGGCCGAGCGCGGAGACGGCGCGGCCGTACCGGTCGGCACGGGGTCGCAGGGCCAGCCCCGCGTCGAGGTGGACGATGGCCGCCGGCACATCACCGGAGTCCATCAGCGCCAGCCCGAGGTTGGTCCGCGCCTGGGCCAGCCCCCGGTGGTTACGGCCGCGGCATAGCCGCACAGCGGCGTTGAGCTGCTCGGCCGCCTCCTGCGCCCGGCCGTTGAGGCGGTGCACGGTCGCCAGCTCGTTACGCGCCCACAGCTCCACCGTGCGCGAGGTTGGTCCGGCCTGCCGGGCCAGCACCGCCTCGCACACTTCCTGCCAGTCACCCAAATGTCCATCATGGACGAACCAGCCGCACAGCGCCATGGCCAGCCGTTGTAGCCACGGCGTGACCGCACTCGCCCGGACCGCTCCGTCCGGCCCGTACCAGACCAGCGCTCCGCTCGTCACCATCCGGAACATGATCTCGCGCTCCTGCTGGAACCAGGCCCGGGCCTCGGCGACCACCGCCGCCCGCTCGCTGTCCTGCCCCGTTGGCTGGGTGGCGGGGGTGAGCAGCCCGGCGTACTCCCTGGCGATCAGGGCGTAGTAGCGCACCAGCCGCACCGTGGCCCGGTTCACCTGCCACGACGGCACATCCGCCAGGTACCGGCGTGCCGACGACACAAGCATCTGCCGGATCCGGTACCGGCCGGGCTGTGCCGACTCGACCAGGCCCCGGCGGGCCAGGCCATCCAACAGCTCAGCCGCCCGCCCGGTGCTGACGCGAGCGACGGCCGCGGCAGCACCGGTGCCGATCTCCGTCGCCGGGACCAGTGCCAGCAGGCGGAACAGCCGTCGTTGCGCTGGCGGCAGGTCACGGTAGACCAGGTCGCATGCGTCCCACAGCGGCTGTAGCGCCACCGGGTCACCGGCGATCTCGGCGCGTGAGGCGTCCCGACCCAGGGTGATCGCGTCGATGACCCGCCGGACCGGCCAGCCGCGGTCACGGATCAGCTCGCCGACGAGCCGGATCGCCAGCGGGTGCCGGGAGCAGAACTCGACCAGCTGGAGCGCAGCCGCCTCACCCCGGGCCAGCCGGGGCTGCTCCGCCGAGGCCGCCAGCAGGTGCAGCGCGTCCGCTCGGTTCAGGTCATGCAGGCGGTACGTGGTGACGCCGCTGACCCGCTCCAGCTCGAACGACCCGGCCAGCAGCACCCGGCAGTCCGGTGCGCCGGTCAACAGCCGGTCGACCTGGTCGGGATCGTCCACATTGTCCAGTATGAAAAGCACTCGCCGGTTGGCCAGCCACCGCTCCAGAGCCTCCCTGGCGGCGTCGAGCCGGTTACGCCGGGCAGACCGCGGTTCGGGCAGCCCGAGCCGGTGCAGCACGCGCGCGAGCGCGCGCTCCTGCGACAGGCGGCCACCGGCCGCGGCGCTGCGGAAGTCCAGATAGACCTGGCCGTCCGGGAACAGCTCGCGCAGCTCCTGCGCGACGCGCAGCACAAAGGCCGAGGTGCCCACGCCTCGACGGGCCACGACCGCGGTCACCTGGTGCGTCGTGACCAGCTCGACCACCTGGGCGAGCTCGGCCTCGCGCCCGACGAAACCCGCCGGCCCGGCAGGCGCGGCCGGCATCGCCGGCTGGTCGGGCGGCAGGTCCGGGCCGGGGGCGCCACGCCGGGACGCCGCGGTGGAGGCGATGCCGACCGCTACGACGAGCCCCGCAGCCAGGAGGGTCAGCATCCATATCGGCTGGTCCCCGAACGCGATGTCGGTCAGCCGCTGGACGATCGCGCCCGCCACCATGGAGATCACGAGCACCGTGACGATGAGCAGCCAGCCCGCGGAGCCGCTGCCGTCGCCAGCCCTGCGCTCGGCCCACCAGCGCCGCGCCCGGTCGATCATCGGCGCTCAGCTCCCGGCACCAGCCCGGCCACGATCGACCGTTGCAGGACCAGCACGACCAGTAGCGGGATGACCGAGATCACCACGGCGCCGGCCGCGACGACGTTGGCGTTGGTGACGAACTGCCGGCTCTGCCCGAACAGGCCCAGGCCTACCGAGCTGAAGCCGGGCCCGCCGAAGAGCAGGGCGACGACGACGTCGTTCCACACCAGGACGAACTCGATCGCGGCCACGGCGACCAGGGCCCGCCGTGCGGCGGGCGCGACCACCCGGACCAGCACACCGAGCTCGCTCAGCCGCAGCCGCGCCCGGCGCACCCGGTCGGCCGGCACCGCGCCGAACGCGTTGCGCAGCACCAGGACCACGAACGGCAGCCCGAAGCCCACGTGTACGACGCCGAGCAGCACCGCGGTGCCGTACCCGTGCAGCGGCGACACGACGTCGTACAGCCGGCCGGCG
>DASSUC010000180.1:0-6425 GCA_035707405.1 Micromonosporaceae bacterium
GGGGGCCGGCGCGAAGCGCCGGCCCCCTCCCCACGGCCCCGGTCAGAACCGGTCCAGCCAGGGCAGCCGGTCAACGAGCCAGTCGTTGAAGCTGGCCACGTAGTTCGTGTCCGTGTCCAGCCACGACAGCATGTCGTTGATGGCGAGCAGTCCCACGATCACCGCGCCGAGCGAGAGGAGCATGCCGAGCGTGGCGTCGAGCCGGCCGGCCACATGCGGCCGCCCGGTCGCGGACAGGCCGCCCACCGCGAAGACCAGCCCGAGCACCCCGGCGGCCACGCCGAGGGCGGCGAGCTGGCCGGTGAGCACGAGCAGCGCACCGGCGAGCCCGAAGATCAGGCTCAGGGTGGCCAGGCCGCTCGCCCGCGGGCGGGCAACCTGCGCGGGTGGTACGGCCACCACGTCGGTGTCCCGGTCGATGACCTCGCCCACCGGTACAACCGGCGCGTGGCCCCGTCCGGTGACTTCATGATCATCTTCGACGTATCGGTCCCGGTCGGTGTCCACGTACCGGTCCCGGTCCGAGTCCGGGTGACCGTCCCCGTCCCGATCGGTGATATCGCGGCTGACGTCGTGGTCGACGTCGTCGCCTGGGTAACTGCGGTGCCGGCCGTCGAAGACCGGGCGGTCCTCGTCGGTCGTGCGCTCGTCGCGCTCGTCGACCAGGCCGTCGCGGTCGTTGTCGCGACCGTCCGGCTCCGTGCGACGGTGCGCGCTGGGAATCCTGACCACAACACACCTCCTGAAGGGAACCCGTTACAGCGGGTACCCGGCGTGCGGGTCTTTCACACCCGGTGCCGTGGCCGGCACCACGGCCGGCGCCGCCGTGAGCGTGCCGGCCGCCACGTCCAGCCGGGCCGGGACGCCGAGCGGCACGCTGCGCTGGTCCGGCCCGTGCCCCACGGGCAGGCCGCCGAGCACCGGCACACCCAGGTCCCCGAGGCGGTCGGCGAGCACGTCGGCGACGCCCACCGGCCAGCCGTCGGCGCAGTTGGTGAACTGCCCCAGCGCGACGCCGGCCAGGCCGCGCAGCGCGCCGGCCCGGCGCAGCTGCGTCAGCATCCGGTCGACCTTGTACGGCGGCTCGTCAACGTCCTCCAGGAGCAGGATGGTGCCCGACAAGTCCGGCATGTCCTGAGTGCCGCCTGAGGCGGCGACGAGGCACAGGTTCCCTCCCAGCAGGATGCCGGACGCCGTGCCGGGCACGGCCACCGCCGCGGTCTCCTCGGCCGGGTCCCGGGAGAGCACCACCGGCTCGCCGCTCATCACCGCCGCCCGCAGCGACTCCACCGACGGCGGTCCGGTCCGCCGGTCCAGCCACGCCGCTCCCGGACCGTGCACGGTGGCCAGCCGCGCCCCGCGCCAGAGCGCGAGCTGGAGCGCGGTGATGTCGGAGAAGCCGACCACCACCTTGGGGTCCGCCCGTACCACGGCCATGTCCAGCCCGTCGACGATGCGCTGCGCGCCGTAGCCGCCGCGGGTGCAGACCACGCCGCGCACGGCCGGGTCCGCCAGGGCCGCGTTCAGGTCGGCCAGGCGCTGCGCGTCGCTGCCCGCGTAGAAGCCTGAGCTGGCGTACGCGTGCGGCGCGACCGCCACCCGCAGCCCCCAGCTCTCCAGCAGCGCCACACCGCGGGCGACCCGGTCCGGGCTGGTCGGGCCGGACGGCGACACCAGCGTGACCAGGTCGCCGGCCCGCAGCGCGGGTGGGCGCAGGGGGACGCACATCGCCGCCGAGTCTATTGGCGCCGATGTCCATGGGGTGCCGATGTCCATGGGGTGCCGATGTCCATGGGGTGGCGACCGGGACGCTCGCTAGCCTCGACGGGTGAGCACATACCGCACCCTGGTGGTCGAGAACGATCCGACCGCCGACGCCCGCCGGCTCGGGCAGTGGCTGACCGACGCCGGGCTGGACCTCGCCGTCATCAGGGCACACGCGGGCGAGGCGCTGCCCGACACCCCGCAGGAGTACGCCGCCCTGGTGGTGCTCGGCGGGGCGCAGCAGGCGTACCCCGGGCTGGACGGCGCTCCCGGCGCGCCGTGGCTGCCGGCGGTGGAGGCGCTGCTGCGCAAGGCGGTGCGGCACCGGGTCCCGACCCTCGGGGTCTGCCTCGGCGGGCAGCTGCTCGCCACCGCGCACAACGGCACCGTGGAGTGCGGTGCCGCCGGCCCGGAGATCGGGCCCGCGCTCGTCGCCCGCCGCGACGTGGCAGACCGCGACCCGCTGTTCGCCCGGGTGCCGTTCACCCCGGATGTGTTCCAGTGGCACCGCGACGAGATCACCGAGCTGCCTCTCGGAGCCGTGTTGCTCGCCGCGTCCACGCGCTACCCGCACCAGGCGTTCCGGCTCGGGGACCGGGCCTGGGGCATGCAGTTCCACGTCGAGTGTGACCTGGCGATGGTCGAGGACTGGGTCACCGCCGGCTCGGAGCAGCTGGCCGAGCTGGGGCTGGACCCGCAGGCGGTGCTCGCCGCGACCGCGGCAGTGCTGCCGGACATCGAGGAGGTGTGGCAGCCGTTCGCCGCGCGGTTCGCCGCGCTGGCCCGCGGCGAGCTGGCCGAGCCCGGCTCCCGCCCGTCGCTGCCGCTGCTCCGGCCGTGACAACCAGGCCGACCGGCACCCCGACCCGGCTGGCCCGGTACGGCTTCACCGACCCCGCCCGCGCCGCCCGACTGTTGGAGGCGGGTGAGCTGCGGCTGTGGGACGGGGCCCGGCAGGCCCCCGCCGACCCAGGCGCGCGGGGCGTGCTCGACGCGCTCGCCGCCACCGCCGACCCCGACCTCGCCCTGCGCCAGCTGCACCGTCTCGCCGAGGCGGAGACCGCCGGCGTCCCGGCGGAGGTCGCCCGCGACCCGGCGGAGACCACCGAGGCCGTGGCAGTGACCGCCGAGGCCGTGGCGGTGGCTGCCGAGGCTGTGGCGGTGGCTGCCGAGGCTGTGGCGGAGACGGCCGAGGCCGTGGCGGAGCCCACCGGTGCCGCGGCGGAGACCGCCGCCGGGCTGGCCGCTGTGCTGCGGTCCGGTGGCGTGGTGCGGCGCCGGCTGCTCGCCGTACTCGGAGCCTCCACCGCGCTCGGCGACCACCTCGTCGCCACGCCGGGGGAGTGGCGCTGCCTGGACCGCCTGGACGGGGCGGCCGGGCTGCCCGGCACCGGCCCGTCCACAGTGGCCGAGCTGCGCCGGGCCTACCGGCGGTCGCTGGTACGGATCGCCGCGGCGGACCTGACCGGCGAGCGTGACATCGAGCACACCATGGCCGACCTGTCCGTGCTCGCCGACGGCACGCTGCGCGCGGCGCACCGGCTGGCAGCGGCGGACCTGGCGACCCCGCCCCGGCTGGCTGTGGTGGCGATGGGCAAGTGCGGCGGCCGAGAGCTCAACTATGTGTCCGATGTGGACGCTATCTTCGTGGCCGCGGAGGACGACGACCTGGGTCCGGCCACGTCGCTCGCCACCCGGCTGATGGAGGTCTGCGCCCAGGTGGCCTGGCCGGTGGACGCCGCACTGCGGCCCGAGGGCAGCCGCGGCCCGCTGGTGCGTACCCTCGCCAGCCACCTCGCCTACTACCGCAGGTGGGCCCGGACGTGGGAGTTCCAGGCGCTGCTCAAGGCCCGCCCGGCAGCCGGCGACCACGAGCTGGCACAGCGGTGGCTGGCCGAGCTGGCACCGCTGGTCTGGCGCGCGGCGGAGCGGCCTGAGGCGGTGGACGACGTACGCGCCATGCGCCGGCGCATCGTGGACGCGGTCCCGAAGGCCGAGCGCGACCGCGAGGTCAAGCGCGGTCCGGGCGGGCTGCGCGACATCGAGTTCGCGGTGCAGCTGCTCCAGCTGGTGCACGGCCGCACCGACGAGACGCTGCGCTCACCATCTACATTGGACGCGCTGCGCAGCCTCGTCGCCGGGGGCTACGTCGGCCGGCAGGACGGCGAGGCACTCGTCGCGGCGTACCGGTTCCTGCGCGCGGTGGAGCACCGGCTCCAGCTGCAACGCCTGCGGCGCAACCACACCGTGCCGACCGACCCGCGGGCGCTGCGCTGGCTGGCCCAGGCGCTGGGCTACCGGTCCGAGCCCCGCCGCGACGCGGTCGAGTCGTTCCGGGCCGACTGGGTGGCGCACGCCGCCCAGGTCCGGCGGCTGCACGCCAAGCTGCTCTACCGGCCGCTGCTGGAGGCGGTCGCCAAGGTCCCGGCCGAGTCGCTGCGGCTGGCGCCGGACGCCGCCCGGGCCCGGCTCGCCACGCTCGGCTTCGCCGACCCGGCCGGCGCACTGCGGCACATCGAGGCGCTCACCGGCGGCGTGTCGCGGCGCTCGGCGATCCAGCGCACGCTGTTGCCGGTGCTGCTGGAGGAGCTTGCGGACGCGCCCGAGCCGGACCGGGGGCTGCTGGCGTACCGGCACGTCTCGGACAAGCTCGGCACGACTCCGTGGTATCTCCGCCTGCTGCGGGACGAAGGCCCGGTGGCGCTGCGGCTGGCCCGGTTGCTCGGCCTGTCCCGCTACGCCACCGACCTGCTCGCCCGGGACCCGGAGGCGCTGCGGCTGGTGGCCGACGACGCGGAGCTGGCACCGCGGGCCGAGGCTGCGCTGCGGGAGGGGTTCGCCGCGGCGGCCATCCGCCACCTGGACGGGGACGGGGCGGACCCGGCGCCAGGCCAGGGCCTGCCGGACCGCGGCGGGCAGGCCGCGATCGCCGCGGTACGGGCACTGCGCCGGCGCGAGCTGTTCCGCCTCGCCAGCGCAGATGTGCTCAGCAGCGCGGCGGAGGGCCTGGCCCCGCAGCGGCGGCTCGACCTGGCCACGCTCGGCACCGCCCTCGCCGATGTCACCGACGCGACGCTCGCCGCAGCGCTGAAGGTAGCTGAGCGCACAGTCGGGGGCGGGGCGGTGGTCCCGTTCGCGGTCATCGGGATGGGGCGCCTCGGCGGCGGCGAGATGAGCTACTCCTCCGACGCGGACGTGCTGTTCGTGTACGACCCGCCGGCCGGGATGGCGGAGGACACCGCGTCGGCAAGGGCCCACGCGGTCGCCGAGGAGCTGCGGCGGCTGCTCGCGGCCCCGGCCCCTGACCCACCGCTCGCCGTCGACGCGGACCTGCGGCCCGAGGGGCGCCAGGGCCCGCTGGTACGCAGCCTCGCCGCGTACGCGCACTACTACGCCCGCTGGGCCCGGACCTGGGAGGCGCAGGCCCTCCTCCGCGCCCGCTTCGTGGCCGGGGACCGCGGCGTGGCCGACCGGTTCCTGGCCCTGGCCGACCCGGTGCGCTACCCGCCGGGCGGGCTGGATCGGGACCAGGTCACCGAGATCCGGCGGATCAAGGCCCGGGTCGACGCCGAGCGGCTGCCGCGGGGAGCCGACCCGCTGACCCACACCAAGCTCGGCCGGGGTGGACTGTCCGATGTGGAGTGGACGGTGCAGCTGCTCCAGCTGTGCCACGCGCACGCCGTCGCCGGGCTGCGCACCACCCGTACCCTTGACGCCCTCGCGGCGGGGTGCGGTGCCGGCCTGCTGGGAGCCGGCGACGCGGCGGCGCTGGAGGCCGCCTGGCGGCTGGCCTCCCGGGTGCGTAACGCGCTCATGCTGGTGCGCGGCCGCCCCAGCGACCAGCTGCCGCGGCACGGCGCCGAGCTGGCCGGGGTGGTGGCGCTGTGCGGGGGTGGGGACCCGGGCACGTTCGTGGACGGCTACCTGCGCACGGCGCGGCGGGCGCGGGCCGTGGTGGACCGGGTCTTCCTCGGCGTGGCGCGGTAGCACGCGGTGGGAACCGGCCCAAGCTGCGGGCGGCGGAGCCCGGTCGGCACCCGGGCTCCGCACCAAGCTTGTCCCCGCAGCTACCTGGTCCTAGTAGACCTGGTATCTCAGCTCGTAGTTCCAGATGTAACCAGTCGGGGTCATCTTGTACGAGTAGTAGGTCTGGACGCCTTGGTACTGCTGGGGGCCGAGGCGGATGTAGCCGACAGTGTCGTCGCCGCCGAAGTCGTCCTCCATGATGTAGAGGTCCGCCTCGTTCCAGAACTGGCGGGTCAGGCCACCCAGGTCAATGGTCTGGACCGACGCACAGTCCGGGTTCTCCCAGATCCGGCTGCCGTTGAGCTTGAGGTAGGGCTCGTCGTCGCCGCTGGGGTCGTTGCGGGCCCAGCAGGTCAGGCTGTAGAACGTCACGTTGTGCCAGTCGCCGTGGCTCGCCATGGCCGGTGCCGGGGTGAGCACCAGCACGCTGAGCACAACGCGGCGCCCAGCACCAGTAGGCGTCGCAGCGAGGTGGAGGATCTTCGCACAGGCACAGCTGCGAGCCTCCGGCCCCCGCCGCGGGCTGGCGTCCATCTCGACGGCGGGTCATCTCACCGGAGCCCGGCCCTTCCGACGCTAGTGGCCGGTGCGGTGAGGGGACAATTGACCGAGATCGTCTCGGTAAGTGATGATCG